>NZ_CP075715.1:650000-975000 GCF_024584805.1 Streptomyces sp. FIT100
CACCAAGCACCTCCGCCTGCGTCGGATACTTCGCGAGACCGGTCTCCCCGACGTGTTCGTCACCGACTACGAGCCCAACACTCCACGGCTGGCCTATCACTTCGGCCGACCGTTGATCTCGGTCGATCAGCAGAGCAAGTACCGGCACCTCGACCTGCCGGCCGTCGGCCGGTACGCCAGGACCGCGGACGAGCAGCGACTGCGCTACTTCGCACCTCGCGTCGATCGGTCCTTCATCTGCTCCTACGTTCCGCTGGAGGCCGACGACCGACGGCTGGAGTTCATCGCCCCGGTCATCCCCGACTCGGTGCGCTCCACACCGGTCACCACGGAGCCTCTGGCCACGGCCTACTTCTCGCGCTACTTCGACCACGGCCCGGAAGAGTCAGTCGGTACCCTCGCCTCGGTCTTCCGCCAGTACGTGCCAGACCGCGCCCTGCGGATCTATGTGCAACCGACGGAGATCGGCAATCTACGCAAGTATGCCGACGGCAAGATCGAAATCTGTACGTTCGACCGCGAGGCGTTCATCACGGACATGGCGCGGTCCGAGGCCGTCTTCTCCAACGCCGGCTTCAATCTCATCAGCGAAGCCTTCGTACTCGGCAAACCGGTCCACCTGGTGCCGCTGCCCACGTACGACCAGCACTGGTGCGCCAAGGTCGTCCAGGAAGCAGAACTGGGCACATCCGCGCTGCGCATCGACCGCGGTGCGATACTCGACTTTCTCAACCGCACCCGGGAGCTGCGCGACAACGTCGTGCGTCACCGGGATCAGCACCTCGCGATCGACCCCCGGGAGCGGATCGCCTCCTACCTGGAGAACCTGTCGGCAGCCAGTCCGCGAGCCCTTGCTCCGTCCACCCGGTAGACGGCAATGCAGACACCACCGCTCCCTGCATACGTGGGCATGGCGGCGACAGTGGCCGGCGCCGTGGGCTGCTATCGCTTCGCAGTCTCGCCCGCGGTACGGGCCATGGCTCGCCGCCGCTCTGTCTCGCTGGCACTGATCGCTGGTGCCGCGCCTGCGGTACTGCTCGCCTTCAGGCCGCCGCCCGATCCGGGCCCGCTCCGCTGGTTCGTAGTCTTCGTGATCGCCTTGCTCACTTGGCAGGGAGTGACGAGCGACTACGACGTTACGGAGCCCATCGACCCACAGCGCCAGGACAAACGGCTGCTCCTGCTGCTGGCTGCCGCCTCGTGCTGTTGGCCTCCAGCTCTCCTGGCCTGGATGGCTGCGTACTGCGGCAAGCTGCGGGGCTGGAAGCATCACGCGATGATGCCGTTACGCATACTCAAGGCGTACCTCGCCTGGTTCCTCGTAGCGCTGCTCTGCGGCGCTACAGACTCCGCAGCGGGACTCCTCCTGATGCTGGGCTGCGTCTCGCTCTCCCACTACGTCAAACCCGCCTGGAGCAAGGCCCGCCTGGGGCCGCGCCCCTGGTCGTGGATGTGGCACAACCGCACCCACTACCTCATGGCCTCGGCCTACTCCTGGGGATGGGCACGCTTCCTGCACACCGAGACCGTGTCCCGCATACTGCGCCGAGCCCGCGGCCTCGATCGCCCGGTCAACCTGCTCACGATGGCCGTCGAGGCCGCCGGACTCGTCGCATTCATTGATCGCCGGCTGCTGATCGCGATCCTGGTGGCAACCGCCCTCTTCAACCTTGCCGTCGCCCTCGCTTCGGGCATCCTCTTCTGGGAGAACATCAGCACCAACATCGCCTTCGCGATCGCAGTCGGGCAGCTTCCCGATGCCGAGTGCAAGACGGCCTTCGGCTGGCCTGCCGCGCTGATCGCGCTCACTGCGCTTTTGCTCAGCGCCGCCGACCTGCTGTGGCAGCCCTGGCACCTGGGGTGGTGGGACTCTCCCTTCACAGCCCGTGTCCACTGGCAGGTGGAGACAGCGTCCGGCGCGAAGCTGGGGCTCTACAACGACTTCATGTGCCCGTACGAGCGCGAGTTCGGGCGCGTCCTGGGCTACTTCCTCACCGACCAGCCAGTCCTCCACGGCCACCTCGGCATCGTCTGGGACCGGCAGTTACGCGACCGCCTCATCCACGCAGACGGCGACCCCGACCAGCTGCGCGCCATCAAGCAGACGTACGGCCGGGTGCACGAAGACGAGAAGCAGGCGCGCGACCACATTGCATTTCTGACCACGATGTTCACCCGGCTCAACGCCGGCGCCCAGAAGAGTCCGCTGCCCAGGTCGCTGCGCCACCTCAAAGCCCCAGGCGGCCAGCTCTACCAATGGGGCGATCTTCCCCCCTACCGAGGTCAGGAACCGGTCCGGCGCATCACCATCCGCTACCAGGAACGCTGCTACCGCCCAGCCACCTGCGACTTCGTCCTGATCACCGACCTCGCCGTGCAGGAGTTTGACCTCCTCGCGCCCACCACCGATCACGGGAGTACCTCATGCGCAAGATCTTCGTCGACTGCGGCACCAACCTCGGAGTCGTGCTGAACCGCTTCATCCACGAGCTCCCGGACCACGACTTCTACGCCTTCGAGCCCAACAAGGACCTCATCCCCTCCATCCGCCACGAAGTCGAACGCGCCGCCCACTCCCCCCACGTCGAGATCTCCAACAGCGCGGTATGGACCCACGACGGAACGATCGACCTCTTCCTAGGCCACCACGAGAGCTCCACTGTGATGCCCGGCAAGCGCGTGCCGCCGATGTACGACCAACAGATCGACTACAGCTCGCCAGTCCCCGTACCCGCCACCGACTTCAGCGCCTGGCTACAGAAGACCGTCAGCCCAGATGACCACGTCGTCGTGAAGATGGACATCGAGGGCGCCGAGTACCCCGTACTCACCAAGCTGCTCGCCGACGGAACGATCAGTCTCATCTCCGTCCTCTACATCGAGTGGCACTGCGACCGCTTCCCCGCCATGAGCCGAGCCGACCACGATCAGATCGCCGGCGCGGTATCCGCCTGCGTCGACGTCCGCGACTGGGACTGACCCAGGAAGGGGGCACGAGGTAATGCACTCGAAGCACATCTACTTGATCAAGCACGGCGAGACAGAAGAAAACCTCCGAGGCATCCACCAGGGCCAAGCCGTCGGCGGCGTGCTCAGCCAGCGTGGGGGCGACGACATCCGCATGGTCGGCGACAGTCTCTCGGCGGCCGAGATCACCGTGGACCAGATGCTCGTCAGTCCGATGTCCCGTTGCCGTGAGTCTGCCGCCCTGCTGACAGCCGCTCTGGAACCAGCAGACGTAAGAGTGGACGACCGACTGGCCGCCAAGAACAGCGGCCATCTCGGAGGCAGGCGCAGGGACCTCGCTGTAACCGAGGCCGCCCGTAAAAGGGTGCCTGTCCACCAACTCCGCACACCGGGTGGCGAGTCGTCCGAGGACGTCCAAGCCCGCTACGTGCGCCTGTGGGATGAAGTCTGCGCCGGACCACATCGCACGACCGTCCTCATCGGGCACGGTGGGGGAATCGCTTGCTTACTGTTGCGGCTGACAAGGAACGGCTTCGATCGCTACCTCGAGCACGTGCCCGGATCCGCAGGCGTCACCTGGGTCGAGGTGGATGAGGAAGCCCCTCGAATCCGGCTGATGAACGTGTCAGCCGCGGACCTGGCCGGTCACCTCACGGCCCGCACCGCCCGATGAGGACGCGGGCGGTACGGGTGCGAGAAAGACGGTCAGGCGGTCTCAGCACCGCCGAAGCGTTCACGGTAGGACTCCAGGTCCTCCTCCGTGATCTTCGCGAAGAGCACCGGCGGGACAGTGAACGCCGTGCCGGCCGGAACCGCGGCCAGGGCCTTGGCCTGCTCTGCGGTCACCCAGGTCGCCGTGTCACCCTCCAGCGCGAAGGCGCCGCGCATGGCAGCGGCCGTAGCCGGAATGAACGGCTCGGAGACGACCGCGTACAGGTGGATCAGGTTCATCGCCGTGCGCAGGGTCAGCGCGGCGCCGTCCGGGTCGGTCTTGATCTCCAACCAGGGGGCCTTCTCTTCCAGGTAGGAGTTGCCCGCGGACCACAGGGCGCGCAGCGCGGCCGCGGCCTTGCGGAACTGGAGGACCTCCATCTGGTCCTCGTACTCGGCGAGCAGGCGTGCGATCTCCTCGCCCAGCTTGGCCTCTGCCTCGCCGGCGGTGGCGCCCGCCGGGACGTCGTCGCCGAACCGCTTCCGGGAGAAGGACAGCACCCGGTTGACGAAGTTGCCGAGGGTGTCGGCCAGGTCCTTGTTGACCGTGGCGGTGAAGTGCTCCCAGGTGAAGGACGAGTCGTCGGACTCGGGGGCGTTGGCGATCAGGAAGTAGCGCCAGTAGTCGGCGGGCAGGATCTCCAGGGCGGCGTCCGTGAAGACGCCTCGCTTCTGGGAGGTCGAGAACTTGCCGCCGTAGTAGGTCAGCCAGTTGAAGCCCTTGACGAGGTCGACCTTCTTCCACGGTTCGCGCACGCCGAGCTCGGTGGCCGGGAACATCACCGTGTGGAAGGGGACGTTGTCCTTGGCCATGAACTGGGTGTAGCGGACGGTGTCATCGGCCTCGTACCACCACGACTTCCAGTCGCGGGTCTCGCCGTCCGCGGCGGCGTCCGCCCACTCCTTCGTCGCACCGATGTACTCGATCGGGGCATCGAACCAGACGTAGAAGACCTTGCCGTCGGCCGCGAGCTCCGGCCAGGTGTCGGCCGGGACCGGGACACCCCAGTCCAGGTCGCGGGTGATCGCGCGGTCGTGCAGGCCCTCGGTCAACCACTTGCGAGCGATGGCCGTGGACAGGTGCGGCCACTCCTCGCTGACTGCGTCGATCCATGCTTCGACCTCGTGCTGAAGCTTGGACTGCAGCAGGAAGAGGTGCTTGGTCTCGCGGACCTCCAGCTCCGTGGAGCCGCTGATCGCCGAGCGCGGGTTGATCAGGTCAGTCGGATCGAGGACGCGGGTGCAGTTCTCGCACTGGTCGCCGCGGGCCTTGTCGTAGCCGCAGTGCGGGCAGGTGCCCTCGACGTACCGGTCCGGGAGGAAGCGACCGTCAGCAGGCGAGTACACCTGGCGGATCGCGCGCTCCTCGATGAAGCCGTTGTCGTTCAGCTTGCGCGCGAAGTGCTGGGTGATCTCGACATTCTGCTGCGAGGAGCTGCGCCCGAAGTAGTCGAAGGCCAGCTCGAACCCGTCGTACACGGCCTTCTGTGCGTCATGCGCCTGCGCGCAGAATTCCGCAACCGGCAGCCCCTGCTCTTTGGCGGCCAGCTCTGCCGGCGTGCCGTGCTCGTCGGTCGCGCAGATGTAGAGGACGTCGTGACCGCGCTGGCGGAGGTACCGGGAGTACACATCCGCCGGAAGCATCGACCCGACCATGTTGCCCAGGTGCTTGATCCCGTTGATGTAGGGAAGCGCGCTGGTGACCAGGTGTCGAGCCATCCTCGGATGCTCCATTTCGTACGTACGGCGCCGATGACGGTGTCGCGGCGGGCCCAAGTCGGGAGGCTGCAGCCGACGCGATCACTCGAGTCACACGTGGGCGTCACGCACGGTGACGGGCCGGGTCTGCAAGCCAGAGCCATCGTATCGAACCTGAGGAACGCCCTTCCCGCGGATTTTCAGGTCCTGCTGGGCGGAGCCGAGAAGGCACTCGGCCGTCCGAGACAGGCGGCCAAGCGAGTCTCGTACGGCCGAGGCAGTCCCCATCTTAGAGCCACCGCGCTGCCTCATACTCGCACGCACCGCTCTCTCCGCATTCCAACGAGGTGGACAGCATGATCAAGAATCCTGATTTCCAGCAGCTCCGCGTCGTCGTAGTAGGCCAGGGGTACGTCGGACTCCCGCTCGCGGTGAGAGCCGCGGAAATCGGGCACCGGGTCGTCGGTCTCGATGTTGACGCGCAGCGCGTGAAGCGACTGATCCTCGGTGAGTCGTACGTGGAGGACATCCCGGACACACGGCTGGCGCCGCTCCTTGCTTCCGGCGCCTATCGCCCGAGCATCGACGCATCCGACTGCGAGGAATTCGACATAGCAATCGTCGCTGTCCCCACACCACTCCGCGACGGCGTGCCGGACCTCTCCCATGTTGAGGAGGCAGCGCGGATGCTCGGCCGCCACCTCAGACGCGGGGCAACCGTCATCCTGGAGTCCACCACGTACCCCGGCACCACAGAGGAGCTGTTCGGCCCCCTCCTCGCACGCACCTCCGGCCTGACTGCCGGCCCTGACTTCCACCTCGGCTACAGCCCCGAACGCATCGACCCCGGCAACCCCAATTGGAAGCTCGAGAACACCCCCAAGGTCATCTCCGGCATCGACGCCGCATCCATGGAAGTCGTCCGCCGCTTCTACTCGTCCCTCGTCGACACGACCGTCCCGGTCGCCAGTTGCAAGGAAGCCGAGCTGACCAAGCTCTTGGAGAACACCTTCCGGCATGTGAACATCGCGCTTGCCAACGAGCTGGCGATCTTCGCCCACGAACTGGACATCGACGTCTGGGCAGCCATCGATGCTGCTTCTACCAAGCCGTTCGGGTTCATGCGCTTCACCCCTGGCCCGGGCGTCGGAGGCCACTGCCTGCCCATTGATCCGTCGTACCTCTCCTGGCGCGTTCAACGCACCCTGGGACGCAGCTTCCGCTTCGTCGAGCTAGCGAACGACGTCAACAACCACATGCCCGACTACGTCGTCCGCCGCCTCGTCGACGGTCTCAACCAGCGCAGGAAGTCGCTCAACGGATCCCGGATTCTGCTGCTCGGTCTCGCCTACAAGGCCAACACCGGAGACGCCCGAGAGACCCCGGCAGCGCGGATCGCCGAGCTGCTCACTGGCATGGGCGCCGAGGTTCAGGCGGCAGACCCTCACGTCGTCGACGACGCGCACCCTCGTGCCGCCGACCTCCAAACGATTGAGCGAGTCGCAGTGAGCCCCGAGTACCTCGCGGCCACTGACGCCGTCGTACTGCTCGCCGATCACGACGCCTTCGACTACCCCGCGATCACCACACACGCTCCGTACATCCTCGACTGCCGCCGCCGACTCGTCGGTGCACACGTCGACTCTCTCTGAAGGGAAGGCCCGTGAAAGTCGTGATCACCGGCGGCGCCGGATTCATCGGCAGCAACCTCGCCCGAACGCTGGCTGAGCACCCCGAGATCACCCAGATCCGGGTGATCGACAACCTCTCCACCGGTTACAAGGACAACCTTGTGAGCCTCGATGCTCACTTCATCGAAGGCGACATCCAGGACGCAGCTCTTCTGGACCGGGTCTTCCACGGCGCGGACGCCGTCGTCCACCTGGCCGCCCTGCCATCCGTACCGCGCTCCGTGAAGGACCCCCTGGCCAGCCACCACGCCAACGCAACCGGGACCCTCCAGGTCCTCGAAGCCGCGCGCCGCGCTGACAACCTGCACGTAATCGCAGCTTCCTCATCGTCCGTCTACGGTTCGAACCAGCTCCTCCCAAAGCACGAGGACCTCGCCACCGCCCCGATGAGCCCGTACGCGGTCACCAAACTCGCGACTGAGGCATACCTGGGCGCGTACCACCACAGCTACGGCCTGCCAGTCCTGCCCTTCCGCTTCTTCAACGTCTACGGCCCCGGCCAGCGCGCCGACCACCCATATGCCGCGGTCATCCCGAAGTGGATCAACGCCACGCTCGCCGGGCGCCCTGTAATCGTGCACGGTGACGGTACTCAGACGCGGGACTTCACGTACGTGGGCACCGTATGCCGCGTCCTCACCGACGCGCTGCTGCGCCGGGTAGTCGAGTCCCGGCCGGTGAACCTGGCCTTCGGGACACGTCTGTCGCTTCTGGACCTGATTCCTGCGATCGAGTCCACAACCGGAATCCGCGCTCTGAGGGAGCACACGGCCACTCGCGCGGGAGATGTCCCCCATTCCCAGGCCGACGGCACACGCCTGCGAGCGCTGTTCCCGGCGGTGAAGCCCGTACCTATACGGGAGGGCATCTCAGCAACGACGGATTGGCTTGGCACCTCGATCGCGGGTCCTCTGTCGCCAGAATGTCCAATAGGGACCTCTGGTCTCCATTTCCAGAGCACCACACAGGCGGTTGTCGGCGACGGCCTCCGGAGTGATCAGGTGGACGGCTCCCTCATGGTCCATGGCCGCTGACTCGCGGCGCAGGTCGCTCATTGGACGTTGATGTCGTGGATGGACCAGCCGCGTGCCATCATCGCCTCGACGTGCGGTTCAGCTCTCGTGCGGTGCACGGCAAAGGCGAGCAGGTGTGTCGGGCGGGTGGCGCCCACGAAGACGAGCTGTGCCGCGCGCTGGATCGTGACCAGGGCCTTAGAGGCGTCCTGCTGCTGGCTCAGGAGTCTGAGGACCTCGTGCACGTCGTACTTCTTGCCGCTGCGTTCCAGGCACTCGAGGATGAGCGTGGCCACATGAGTTTCACCCTTGGCACTCTGGATCGATCCCGCAACCGACAGCACCACACCCTGCTCCGCATCATCCGACGCCTGAGGCACGGGGGCTGGCTGGACAACGGGCGGGACGTGAGCGAGGGGATCCGTGAGGCGCGCGACCCCTTTCAGGGGGCTCTGAGTCAGGTCGGGCAGCAACCGCAAAAGCCGGGCGGTGAACACTGCCCATTCGACGTCACTGTCGAGTGGGCTCGTCAGCATCTCGTGCAGGAGCAGGCGTGTCCGGCCCCCGGCGGTGGCCGGGTCTCGGTCCAGTCGCCTCAACGGGGGCAGGCTGCCTGAGCTGGCGAGTCGGGCGACATCACGGATTGCCTTCCACAGCAGTGTGACGGCTGCGTGGTTGTCGCCGGATTGCCGCTCTGTCTGGGCGGCGCGTGCCGTCGTGATGAGGCTGCCGGTCGCCTGGCTGGGGGCGGTGGTGAAGCCGGGTACGTAGCAGGAGACGGATTGCGGAAAGGTCTTGGCGCTTCCTCGGGTGAGGCGAGCGCCCAGGACGCGGGGAGGGCTGTCCAGCAGCAGCTGGCGAGGAACCGCGGCCGCTGCCATCCGCTCGAAGGCCGGCACGACCTCGGCGACACAGTCGTCGTCGAAGAGCAGGAGGGCGATGGTCCCCTCGTGGCCAGCGCCGTCAATGCGCTGGCGGCGGTGGACCGTGAGGTCACTAGCCAGTGCTGCGATCTTGCTGCCGAAGCGGCGGCTGACGGGGAGTTGGGCGGCATGAGGTAGGGGGAACGACGAGGGCTGTGCAGCATCCGGCCCGTCAGCAAAGATGCGCTGATTGACGTCACCCACTCGCTGGACGACCGTGCTCGGCGAGCCGAAGACCTTGTCGAGCAGGCGTTGCTGGAGGTCACTGGTGTCTTGCATTTCGTCCAGGAGGACGAAGGAGAAGCGGTGGGTGGCGGCCAGCGCGAGCTGGGGGTGATGAAAGAGATGGTGCTCGGCGATGGCGAACATGTCTTGGTAGCGGAAGACGCCTCGCTCGGTGAGCGTTTCTTTGAGAGCGGCGAATTGCTGGCCACTGTCACTGGCTGCTTTGAAGGGACGGGTGCCGTCAGGTCCTGTCGCGATCAGATCTCCGGCGTCACACAGGTAGCGGGCCTCAGCGACCAGTGAGGGGCCGTTCGTGCGGTGTCCGAGTGCGGTGTTGAGTTTCCGGAACTGGGGGTGGCGTTCGAGCAGCTGGAGGGCTTCGTCCGCGTAAGCGCGGTCGTCTACGATCTGGACTTCAACGCCCCTGGCCCGTAGAGCCGGCAGGGCGAAGAAGGTGTTGGTGAAGGCCTGGATCGTGCCGATGAAGTGCGGGTACTGCAGTAGGCGGCGCCCCGCTGGGCTGGCGGCGAGGCGGTGGAGGATTTCATCCTTGGCCGTGTTGGTGTGGGACAGGACGCAGATGCCGCGCGTGGGCGAGTTCCATCCCTGGCACAGGAGGGCGAGCTTCAGTCCGATCAGGCTGGTCTTGCCCGAGCCGGGAGCTGCCTGGAGGTCCAGGGACTCCGCGCTCTGGATGAAGTCCCACTGTTCCTGGTGCGGCAGTGCAAGGCCGAGTTGCTGGGCGAGTGCCTCAACCTTGTCCTTGATGAAGACATCGGGCGCGTAGAGGCTCATCATTGCTCAAACCTCGCAGCACAGATACGTGAAGGCGGCCACGAGGTAGGGCGGCAGATCGCCCTCGGTCACGGAGGTGGTCTTCAGAAGCCGGGCCGCGTGATGGGCGGCGATCGGCTTGCTGCCCCGGCCCCTGCGCAGCGGCTCATAAATGTCCAGGGCCGCCTTTTCCAGGGAGACGTTGCTCTCTCGCCACTTCGAGACCTCGTCCCGCGCGGAGCGGTCCAGGTCGGCGAGCTTGTCCGCTGTGGGCCAGGTGGTCTTGGAGGCCACGGCGGCGCGGACGGCCTGGTGCATCAGGGTCGCCATGGTCCATGAGGCGGCGGCTAGGTCGTACTCCAGGGTCCAGTGGTCGGAGACAAACGTGCGTACGTGGCCACCGTCCTCCTCTTTCAACCCTGCGACATAGTCGTCGATCTCTTGCTTGGTCATCTCTGCCGAGCACTTCAGCTTCTTGCGCATCTCGTCGGAGGTGCCGGCGGGAACCAAGTCCCGGTCTCGGATGCAGGCCACCGCAACCGGGATTTGCTCTCCCTCGCGTTGGAAGATCCGGCTGTAGCGGAACAGGCCGACGCCACCGACGTCGACAACGCTGACTCCGCGTTCGTTGAACGACTTACCGACCGCCTGTGCGAGCGCGGGCAGGACGATGGCTTCGGCGTCGCCTTCGACGATGGCGACGCTGCGGGCGAAGAATAGGTTGGCCTTGGTGACGTCGAGGAAGCGGGTGAGGAAGGCATAGTCGCCCTCGTCGAGGCGCGTCAGTCCTGGGGCAAGGCGGAAGGTAGAGCCGCGGGCGACGAGGGTGAGGTGTTCGACCGGGATGGCTGACGCGAGGTTGGGGCTGTGGGTGGTGAGGATGACCTGGACGGGCGGCGCCCCGGCCGTTTTGGCGGCGTCGGCGCGATCCTGCAGGAGATCCATGATGCGGGTCTGGAGCTGCGGGTGGAGGTGGGCTTCGGGTTCTTCGATCAGCAGCAGGGGCGCGAAGGCGCTGTTTCCGAGCAGGAGCAGTTCGGCTGCCATGAACAGGGCGTTGTTGTAACCCAGGCCGTGCCTGGTCCACTCCCCCGTGCCCGCGAACAGCGTGAGTTCCAGCCGCTCCAGTGCACGGGCGAGGGAGGCGTCGCCGGCGACGCCGATCTCGCCGCGCAGGATGTCGGAGCCGATGGAGAACTTCTGCAGATAGCCGGTGTTGATGTCGTCCCGGGCTGCCTTCACCGCCTCGTTGTCGCTGATGTGGCGTTCCGCGCGGCGCAGGATGCCAACCAGGGTGGTCGCGTTGCCTGTCTCCTCGTCGAAGTCGTCCTCACCTTGTGCGCGCATGGCCGGATAGCCGGCCAGAATTTGCGACAGCCGGGATCCCCTGCCCGAGCGCAGCTCCGCCTCGGCATCCCGCAGCGGACGCAGGTAAGTGGCCTTCAGCAGTTCGCGGGCGGCGCCGTCCAGGGCCGGCCCCTGGCCGTCGCGTCCGGTGCGCGTGGTCACCGCGACGCGGTGGGGACGCAGCGGGTCCATCAGCTCCGCTTTGACGGTGACGTAGAGGGCGACGTTGCCGTCGTCGTCCGTGGTGAGCAGTTCCAGGAAGACCGCTTGTTCTTCCGTCGATAGTTCCTTGAAACCGCAGGTGATCTTGAAGGTGCCTGCACGGCCATCGGGTCCGACGTGAAAGTCGTCTCGGGTGATGCGGTAGAAGTCAGCCGCGGTCGTCAGCAGGCACAGGCGGATCGCATCGATGATGGCCGTCTTGCCGCTGTCGTTCTCGCCGACGAGGACGTTTGTGGCGGGACCGAAGTCCAAGCTCAGGCTGGCGTCCTTGTCACCGTCCTTCTGCGGCGCCGCGCCGAAGATCCGGAAGTTCTCCGCGTACAGACAGGCAAGGTACAACGATGTCCCCCGAGCGTTGAGGCCCGTGCCCTGGCTGGCCCAGGCGGTCGCAACCGCCTCAAGTTCCCCCATCGCACGCGGTCCTGACGCATCATACGATTCTTGACAACACTCGTGTCCCGTTAGGAGAATCCGCTCCCAGGGCCTGGAAATGAACACATCACATCGGCCCCTCTCTTTCGGTAGCGCTGGACCGTCATCGTGGCGCGGCCGGAGAGGCCAGGGGTTAGCTTCCACACTCGGCATGCATGACAACAGGAAGCCGTCATCGAACATGGCGGCGCTGGAACGCTCCGGTCCTCGGCGGGTGTTGAACACTGCGCGCATGCCCTTGAGAAGCTGGACGCTCTCCTCCTGAACGTCAAGGGTGAAGTTCCCAACGCAGCACCGAAGCGCGAGACGTTCACGACCGGTTCCTCCGCGGTAATGCGGCTCTTCGCAGTTGAGGGTGTAGTCGGGCTGCGCACGTGGCTAACGGTCGGCGCTCACTCAGCCTTCCTCGTCGCGTTCCTCCTCCTCCCCGCGCCGACGGCGCGCTCGCTCGGCGATCCCGCTGGAGAGCTTGCCCTTTACCGAGCTGGCCCGGTCGAGGGTCTCGTTGCCGAGGCTTCTGGCGGCACCGACGCCCTTCGCTCCTGTCTCAAGCGCCTTGTCCCTCACCTCCGCCGCCGCGGCCACCCATCCCCTCGTCTCCGACGGCCGGCGACCGGACTCGATCCCGAGCCGCCCCTGGAAGTCGTGGACACCACCCACGACATGGTTGCTCGACTGGACCACAGCCGGAGACTTGGTCGGGTGCAGCAGCACCTTCGCGTTGGCCGCCCCGGCAGCCC
Source organism: Streptomyces sp. FIT100 (assembly GCF_024584805.1). Classification (NCBI taxonomy): domain Bacteria; kingdom Bacillati; phylum Actinomycetota; class Actinomycetes; order Kitasatosporales; family Streptomycetaceae; genus Streptomyces; species Streptomyces sp. FIT100. Next base: position 662,744 of record NZ_CP075715.1, read on the forward strand.
CATTCATTCGGGCCACCAGACGCTCGGTGCTCCGCGAGATGAGATCCAGCCGACTCTGCCGGGCAATCCGAATCCCGAGGCGGTGCCGGTCCAGCTCCTCCGGAGCCGCGTCCAGCACCCGGTCGAGTTCGAGCACGGCGATCGCGTCCTGCAGCTGGAAGCAACGAGCCAGAACAGCGAGCCACTCCTGAGCCTTGGACTCGGCTTCTTTGGCCGCCTCGGCGAGATCACCGATCTTGGCCTTGCGCTCCATCTTCTCCGCGAGTGCGTCGAGTCGACGCAACGCGTACACCTGGGTCGTCGCAATCGTCCCCGGTGTGGCCTGCACCTTCGACCACGTGATCTCGGAAACCCGGCCCACCTGCTCCCGGATGGTCATGGCCTCCTCGATCACGAGCTCCGCTCCGATCATGTCCGACAACGCGGCGTCCACCTGAGCGCGGAGCACGTCGTCGACTTTCTCGTCGATCGTGGCGAGATAATCGGTGATCTCGTCCATGGTCTGCTGCATCGCGAGCTGCGCCATGATCCCCGCAGCATGAGCGAGAACCGCCGGGTTACCCAGAAGCGATCGGGGCCCGCTCGCGAATTCGACGAAACCCCTGATCTGGCCCTTGGGCCCCTTCACCACACCGGTGCTGAGACCCGTCTTCGAGCTTTCCCTCAGTCCGTACTTCTTGACCACCTGTGCCGACTCCCGGGTCAGCTTCACCCAGCAAGCCGATTCGGCGGCAATGTCCGAACCTGCCTGCGCGACCAGAGCCCCGGTACCGGTGACGGACTTGAGCCGTCGCAATCCAAGGTCCTTCGACGACAGTCCCTCCGAGACAAGGAAGCGTTCGACATCCGTCTCACTCCCGATGACCGTCAGTCCGTCACCGTCGCTGATCAGCTGAATCTCGTTGTCCATCCGGCTGATTCTTCACCAGTCGCCGGCTCGGCCCGCCCGATTTGCGGAACTCCCCCATCAGCGTTGCTGTCGACAGCCCGAGAGACACAGACCCGCAGCCCTTCGCCTCCGGCGCGATAGGCCAGTCTCGTGAGCGCGCTCGTCCACTGCTCTGCACGCTTGTCCATCGGTTGTCCACCGACTCCACCGAGCGGCGGCCCTCGGGCCGGTCAGAGGGCAGCGAGACCCGTCCACGGAAGGCAATAGGCCCAGGTCAGCGAGGGTCTAACCTGGACCTTCGTGGAGCGGCCTTCGGGATTCGAACCCGAGACCTACGCATTACGAGGGCCCGCAAGATCATCCCGGCGCGTGCCGGGCGATGCCGCAGAATCCCAATTCCCCAGGTCAGAGGCCTATGCCCCTGAACCCTCGTGCCGCCCAATCCACCCTGTGCCACCCTGTCCGCTCACGCAGCGCTCACGCAATGCCGTCGCCGCGGGCAGGTGGGCTCAGCTGCTTTTGGAGCTCCTCGATCCTGTTGCTCGTAGCAGCAGCGCGCTGCTGCTGGCGCCGGAGCTGCTCCTTCGCCTTGGCCAGCTCGGCAACGACACGTGCCTGCTCCACCTCACTCCGGGCTGCCTCCACGCCATCGGCGGTATATGCGGGTCCGAGCCGCTTGCTCTCGACAACCCCGCGCCGCGTCCGACACTCGGGACAGTCGACCACTCGCCGGACGTAGGTGTTCTCCCGGTGCTGGATGAAGGTGGTCACGTGCTCGCAGGTGAGGATCAGCTCCCAGGCGTCCAGGTCCTTCTTGCGTTCCTCGACAGAGGGGAAGGTCTGAAGCAACCGAGTGAGTTTCTCGATCTGCGCCGGCCCCACCGGTGGTGGCGGACAGCACAGACAGCAGTGCCTCACGCGCGACCCGCCTGTGCCCCAGCGGCCACTCTTACACTCTGGGTGCAGCTGGCGGAACCGCTCTTCCATGGCCTCGTAGTCGCACTTCTCCTCTTCGGTGAGGTACATGAGCCCCGGCCAGCTCCCCAAGCCGTCATACATGGGTTCGCCACATCCCCGACATGGCACCCCGGCCTTGTACTCGTCCCAGGTGAGCCGTGTACCTTCACGCGCCCATGCTTCACGCCGTTCCGTGTCCCGGCGATCCTCCTCCTCGGCGGCAAGAGCCTCACGGCGCGCTCGCGTAGCTGCACGCTTCGCCTTCTGCTCATCAGTGAGCTTGGCCATCGATTCCCCTCGGAGGACCAGACGCGTACGGGGCCTACAAAGCTAGTGCGCCTGCGCGGCCGACGGGGAAGCTACAGGACCGAAGGCGCAACCCGGGACGCAACGATTGACCCTTCACCCTAAAGCGTGATCCGACTGCCCATCAGGCCCGTGCTGCGACCTCGCAGAGAACCATCCACCACAGAACATCGGTGAAGGAGGCCCAAGTGGACCCCACGGAACGTTCGCTTCGCAGTCGCCTCGCTGCCCACGTCAGCTGGGCAAACACGGCGGACCGTCCCGCCCGTACCGAAGCGGCACGCAAAGCGAGCGAGTCCCGCTTTCTGAGCGAGGCTCGGAAACTCCACCCCACGGGTACGTCAAAGCAGATCGAAGACGCCGCCCAGTCGCTGCGCAAGGCGCACTACGCGAGGCTCGCCCTCCTGTCCGCGCAGGCCAGGCGCGCCAGGAAGGCGACCAGTGGGAAGTGAAACGGAAACGGACGTGCCGGAACGCGGCCCGAAGCGGCGCTACACCTATCCCGAGGCTGCCGAGGTCCTCCGCGTCAAGGAACGGTGGCTCCGCGACAACATCAGGCGCCTGCCTCACTCGAGGAAGGGCGTCACTGTGACCTTCTCTGAGGCCAATCTGGACGCGATCGACACCATGTTCCACCACCCTGTCGCGCCCGTTACCCCTGCCCACCCATACGGCACCAACCCGCTGGCTGCCATCAAGCCCAGCGGGCCCCGAAGACGCAAGCTATAGCTGCGCCTTCGATGCCGACCGTCCACGACTCCATGCGTGCTTCGCCTTCCAGGAGCGACCACCCGTACGAGTCATTGCACCTAGCTAAATCCCGGGGTGAGCTGTCGCCATGCATCGTTGGTCTCCCCTGAACGAACGACAGCTCGCCTTGCTCGGCCGGCTCGCGAGCAGCAAGGAGTCCGAGGAGCCCTGGGACCCCGGTGAGTTCCGCACCGCCTACGCGCTGCGCGACCGAGGGCTGGTGACAATCAAGCGCAGCGGGGGCGAGGTGGATGCCCAGGTCACCGAGGCAGGCACCTTCTACATTCAGCACGGCCACCACCCAGACGACCCCGCGCACGCCGGGGAAAAGAAGACCGCCGGGGAGAAGGCGGCAAGCGGCACGCGCTCCGCGTCCTACGCCGACAGGCCAGTGGCACTCACCCGTCGGACCAAGGCGAAGGAGCTCGTCGAGCGACTCGTTACGGACAGGCGGGTCACCTTCACCGAGCCCGACGACGCCACTGTGACGGAGTGGCGACGCGTGATCGACTACGCGAAGCGCCACAGCCTCGTACCTGAGGGCAAACGCATCGAGAGTCTCCGCATGTGGAATCGCGACCTGCAGATCTCTCTGATCGAGGGTCCACACCCCAACTCGCTGAGGCAGAGGCCGGACGAGGCGCCACCCGTCCACGTACCCGCCCAGTTGCGCTCTCCACATCCGGTCGTGGCCGCCATGAGAGACGACGAGGGTCGACTCGTCATGCCTGCCCCGCTCCGCCGCCGATCATTGCTGCTGCTCCAGGGCCTCGCCGCCGAGGCAGTACGGCGCGGGCACAAGGTGAAAGGGCATGAAGTCCCCTCCCGCCACCGCAGCCATGCGTACACGTACAACGGGCGGCACTACCCCTCCAGCTACTCCCGCCGAGAGGGCGAACTGGAACTGGTCGTGGACGGCTTCACCTACACCGTCACGATCCAGCAGGAGTTTCCTCAGTCCACCGAACCAGAGCGCTCCAAGAGCCTCGTGATCGAACTCGGCTACAGCCAAGCCAGCCGGCAGTCCCGATGGGCCGATCGCAAGCGCTGGGTGCTGGAGGACGTCCTGGGAGCCGTGCTCCGGGAGGTCGAGACCCGCGCCGTAGAGGATGCGCAGCGCAAGGCAGACGACGAGCGGGCGAAGGCCGAGCGCGAGGTTCGCTGGCGGGCGGCCATGGAGAAGGCGAAGGACCTGGCCGCCCAGGAGCAATATGCCGAGGTGCTCCGCGCGCAGACCCGCCAGTGGCAGGAAGCGGCGGACCTGAACGCGTACTGCAACGCACTGGAGCGTCGGCTGGGAGAGGCGGCCGCGGAAGACGAGGCGGTGGTGGCCTCTGCACAAGGGTGGTTGTCCTGGGCACGCCGATACGTTCAGAGCCTCGACCCACTGACCCACCTACCCGCCATGCCCACCGCTCGCGAACCGAAGCCCGAGGAGCTGGCGCCCTACCTGAACGGCTGGAGCCCACATGGCCCCGAAGCGCACCGCGGCTGGGGAGCCCGATGAGAAGAAACGGGAACCCCACGCGAGGTGCCCCCACGCGGAGCTAGTGCCGGCCTCGCGCCTTGAGCGAGACCGGCACAGGCGAGAGATCCCCGCCCCTACGCTTCCGCGATCACTTCCTCGGCTGCCACGTCCGGCTTAACCTCGCCGCCCAGTGCCTCGGCTTGATCCCGTGCGAGCTGATGGCGAACGCGGCTCTCCCACTTCTCTCTCCATCAAGCGGCCAGGTGTAGACCAGCTTGGGCCACTGAAAGGCGCCGCACGGTGTGCACCTCCGGATACGAGAACGAGACATCGAGCCCCGACCTGGTCGCCAAGCGTTGCTCTCGAAGAACCAACTCCATCTGCGCCGGTCCACCAGTTCGCTCCACCTTGTGAGACAACGATTCCAACGATTCGTAGAGCTGCCATGCCGACGATTGAAATGAGAGCTCACCCAGCTCCGGAGCTGCCGCTAGGCAGAAGACCAGACGAGCATCAGGCCTTGGTCCCGCCCCAGACCGCGCGGCCGCCTTGCGTTCAAAGGGGTCATCGGGGCACCCGCAAGGCTTGCCCTCGTCCAGCATCGGGGGGAGGAACCTCGAGCCGTCGCAGGCGTGGACAAGACCCCCTTCTTTCTCCAGAGCCAGCCGGTGCCTCACATCGGCCGCACTGGCAACAATCACCGCGATGCCTCGTGAGTGGAGCTTCCGGACATGAAGGTCACCTCCGGGAGCTGCACCCACCGCCTCCCCCTGATACAGCTCGGAAACGCACTCCGCGACTTCCCTGCTCTCGGTGGTCAAAAGCCAGGACCAAAGCCCTGCCCGTCGCCCGGTCCTCCCCTCGTCCGCCGTGATCTGGCCGACGAGTTCTTCACGCCCATGCACCTGGGCCATGCCAGCGCTCCTGCCCTCGGGATTTCGAGGATCCCAGGATCCACAGGTACTGGAACTTGGCCGTGCCGTTGTTCTCGTGTAGGGAGGAGGCCCCACACTCAGCCGTCGAGTCAGATGCGATGTAGCGGCCCGCCAGACTTCATGCGACGCCTACTGGATCCCTTTCCGGTCCATGCACTACGCCTGCCACCCAACGCACCGGTGCTGCATTCGAGTAGAGAATGACCCGCACACCGAAGTCCATGAGGATCTCCTTACGGGCCTGGACATCCAACGCTTTGTCCCAGCGATCCTGCACGGTCTCTCCGGTCGCCCGCCGCACCATGCCCGGCGGGCGTTCCGGCTCCAGTTCAAGTTCCGCCAGCTCATGTCCCATCGCCGCATACTTCTCCCGGAACCACGCAGCGTCATCTGGCGCGTCATAAAGTCCAGCCTCGCGGTCAGCGCGCAGGCGCTCCCGGCTGGCCCGGAGTTCGGCCATGCGTTCCGCCACCCCGTTCCCCTCGTCGTAGACCGTCTCGAAGATCATTCCGTCGCCGAACCTCTGCAGGAACCACTCCTCGACGTACGCGTCCAGCAGCGGCATCCGTACCAGCGGCGCAGGCCGACAGTCCTTCGCGCTCAGCCAACCCTTGTTCCGGGCAGTGCACACGTATCGAGGCGGCTGATCGTGGGAGGTCTGCGTGTACAGCCGGTTGTGGCACTGGCCGCACTGCGCCAGCTCCGTGAGCATGTAATCCCGGTTTGTACGACGGCCGATCCAGGGCGTCCGCCGGGAAGCCAGAGCCTCCTTCAATGCCTCGTGAGTCGGGCGGTCCCACAAGCCCTCGCAGAGCCGCACGGGGTTTCCGTCTCGGTCGATCACCGGCTTGCTCTGGTGCATCAAGTAGCCCAAGGCCGCTTCAGACAAGAGGATGTTCTTCAGACTTGTCGGCCGCCAGGGGCGACCACCTGCTGGCTTGCCGTACATGATGGCCAAGTGGTCAGCGGGTGAGGGCTCTCCGCCCCGGTTCAGGCGGGCCGCCTCACTGCTGGGTGTGACCTTCTCGGGATCAGCCAGGATGCGACGGGCGACCGTACGGATGACAGCCGAGGCGTGCGGATGCAGGACAACGTGATCGATCTTGCCGCCCATCACGGTCCGCACGTACTGGAATCCGTAGGAAGGCTTCCCCTTGGGGCGTCCCGCTGCCCGCGTCTTCTCCGTAGCGTTGCGGTTTCGGCGCTGGATGGCCCGCAGTTCCATCTGAGCGCCCCAGGCCTCCATGGTGAAGCGGTTCTCGTCGACCTGGTCATCCAGGTCCCACGGACCGTCATGGCCGTAGGTGACGAGCAGCTTCCCTTCGTCACGCATCTTGTAGCCGGTGTTCAGGCAGTCCACGACGTTGCGGCCGAGCCGGTCCACGGCTGCAGCCACCAACCCGTCGTACGGACCCTTTTCATCGCGAAGCCAAGGGCCCAGCTTTGGCCGGGTCATCGGGTCGGTGGCGCCCGACACCTCCCAGTCGTCGGCCCAGCCAATGATGTGGCCCCCGACGGATGCGGCGACGGTCAGCACGTCCTCTCGTTGCCGCTCCGGAGACGACGTGGCGAGCTTCATCCGCGACAGCCGTCGCACGCCGAGCAGGCACTTGCCGCACCCGTCGTAGGGGCGTTCGATCATGTTCAGGTCCGTACCGCGCAAGACTTCTCCGTTTCGAGCACGCAAGGTACGGAGATTTGGCGGCCACACCCAGGATGATCTTGCTCAGCCCAGGAAGCTCAGTCGAACCTGACGGTTGACATTGTCTTTATTGGTGTCCACGAGACAGACCGACTGCCAGGTGCCGAGCTCCAGCCGGCCGCCGATGACGGGCAGGGTGGCGTACGGCGGCACCAGTGCGGGCAGCACATGGTCGCGCCCGTGGCCGGGGCTGCCGTGCCGGTGCTGGTAGCGGTCGTCGGCGGGGAGCAGGACGTGCAGCGCCGCCAGCAGGTCGTGGTCGCTGCCGGCGCCGGTCTCGATCAGCGCGATCCCGGCAGTTGCATGAGGCACAAAGACATGGAGGAGACCGTCCCGGCCGGCGGCCGCCTCCTCGAGGAACTTCTCGCACTCACGCGTCAGATCGGTCACGGCCTCGGCCGTGCCGGTGGCCACGTTCAGGACTCGGGTGGTGAAGGCTTCGGGCATACGTCCATCGTCCCGCCCGTCCGGCGGCTTCGCCCATCCGACGAGATCGCCCACGACGTAAGATCACGCGTCCGGGTGGCGAGACGGCATTGACCGCCGGCCGGACCGGTCGCTACGTTCTGCGCCATGTTGCGTACAGCCCTGCTCACCACGCGCGGTCACATCGACCTGCTGCGGGTGGCCTCCGCCGCGTGTTGCCGCGGCTGCTGACGCCTGCTCAGCACAACTGACGCACCCTTAGCGCGACGTCCGGCGCGCGCCCGGGCCGTAACACCCGCACCCGCAGGAGCGGCAACGCCCACGGGAGCGCACCGGCCCGCTCCGCTTCCCTCTCGCCCCGCCCGAACTCTGCGTACCCGGCCGCGCCGTGCATCCGCAGGGCCTTGGCCGGGGTGCTGAGGCACCTCCCTCCCCCCGCTCAGGAGCCTCCGTGACCGTCGGCCATGCACCGCCGGATATTTCCGCCATATCTGCATCCGATCAGGCGTCATCCGCCGATGCGCCGTCACCGCCCCGGGAAACCGCCGCCGGGGCAACGGCCTTCGCCCTCGAAGCCGTCACCCCGCCCGGCGGCCGGAACGGGGGCGCGCGCCGCCGCTCCGTTCCCCGCTGGCTGCGTCGCACCGTCGGCCCACTGCTCCTCCTCGTCCTGTGGCAGCTCTCCAGCTCCACCGGGCTGCTGCCTGCCGAAACCCTCGCCTCGCCCGGCACCGTCGCCCGCGCCGCCGGCGGTCTGATCGCCGACGGGACGCTGCCGAACGCGATGGGCGTCTCGCTCCAGCGCGTCGCCGTCGGACTGCTGCTCGGCGGGGCGATCGGCATCGGCCTGGCGCTGGTGTCGGGCCTGTCCCGGCTCGGCGAGGACCTCGTCGACGCGACCGTGCAGATGCTGCGCACCGTCCCCTGGGTCGGGCTGATCCCGCTCTTCATCATCTGGCTGGGCATCGGCGAGGCCCCGAAGGTCGCCCTCATCGCGCTCGGCGTCGCCTTCCACCTCTATCTCAACCTCTACGCCGGAATCCGCGGCGTGGACGAGCAACTCATCGAGGCGGGGCAGTCATTGGGCCTGGGCCGCTGGGGACTCGTCCGGCACGTCGTCCTGCCGGGCGCGCTGCCGGGCGCGATGACCGGGCTGCGGTACTCGCTAGCGACCGCCTGGCTCGCGCTCGTCTTCGGCGAGTCCATCAACGCCGACGCCGGGATCGGCTTCCTGATGAACCAGGCCCGGGAGTTCTTCCGCACCGACGTCATCGTCGTCTGCCTCGTCGTGTACGCATTCCTCGGCCTGCTCGCCGACGCCGTCGTCCGCACTCTCGAAAGGCTGCTGCTGCAATGGCGACCGACCTTCACGGGCCAGTGAGCACCGCACCGCGGACCACCGCGGTACAGGTCGAAGGGCTGACCCGGTCCTTCGACGGCCGCCCCGTCATCGACCGGCTCGATCTGACGCTGCGCGCGGGCGAGTTCACCGCGCTGCTCGGGCGCAGCGGCTGCGGCAAGTCGACGCTGCTGCGCGTGCTCGCCGGGCTCGACCGCGACATCGCGGGCACCGTCCTCGTTCCGAAGCGGCGGGCCGTCGCCTTCCAGGCGCCGCGTCTGATGCCGTGGAAGCGGGTGTGGCGCAATGTGCTGCTCGGACTGCCGGGCAAGGCCGACCGGGCCCTCGCCGAGCGGGCGCTGGAGGAGGTCGGCCTCGGCCACCGCGCCGGCGCCTGGCCCAAGACGCTCTCCGGCGGCGAGGCCCAGCGGGCCTCGCTCGCGCGGGCCCTCGTCCGCGAGCCCGATCTGCTCCTGCTCGACGAGCCGTTCGGTGCGCTCGACGCGCTGACCCGGCTCAGGGCGCAGCAGTTGGTCGCCGAGTTGTGGCAGCGGCGCGGCTGTGCGGTGCTGCTCGTCACCCACGACGTGGACGAGGCGCTGCTGCTCGCCGACCGGGCGCTGGTGATGCGGGACGGCGTCGTCGCGTACGACACCCCGGTCGCGCCGGAGCGCCCGCGCACGGCCGGCGATCCGGAGCTCGCCGCGCTCCGCGCCCGGCTGCTCACCGAACTCGGCGTCGACGCGCCCGCCCCACGGCCCGCACCCGTCCCCGTCCCCGTGCCCGTCCCCGCACCCGCCGCCACCTGAACCGCCCTCACCAGAAAGCCGGTCAGCCCATGAAACGCATACTCCCCGCCGCGGCCCTGCTCCCCCTCGTGCTCCTCCTCTCCGCCTGCTCCGGCAGCTCCGCCGCCGACGACGCCTCGGGCGGCGCCGGGAGCAATGTGGACGGAAAGGGCTCGCTCACGCTCGACGTCGGTGACCAGAAGGGCGGTTCCGAGGCCGTGCTGCGGGCCGCGGGCGAACTCGACGATCTCACCTACAGGATCAAGTGGTCGACGTTCACCTCCGGGCCGCCGCTGCTGGAGGCGGTGAACGCCAAGGCCGTGGACATCGGCGGGGTGGGCAACACCCCGCCGGTCTTCGCCGCCGGCTCCGGTCAGAGGATCACGGTCGTCGCCGCCACGCACGGGGACTCCTCGGGCGAGGCGATCCTCGTACGCGACGACTCCCCGCTGAAGAGGACCGCGGACCTCAAGGGCAAGAGGGTCGCCGTCGCGCAGGGCAGCTCGGCGCACTACCAGCTCTTCGCCTCCCTCCGGGCGGCCGGGCTCGGCTTCGACGACATCGAGCTCAGCCTGCTCCAGCCGGCCGACGCGCTGGCCGCGTTCACCAGCGGCAAGGTCGACGCCTGGGCGGTGTGGGACCCGTACACCTCGCAGGTGCTGAAGGGAGGCAGGAGCCGGATCCTGACCGACGGCAACGGGCTCGTGAACGGACTCGGCTTCCAGGTCGCCGCACCCTCCGCCCTCGCCGACAAGGAGAAGGCGGCCGCGATCGGCGACTACCTGGAGCGGCTGCGGCGCGCCCAGGACTGGGTGTTCGACCACCCCGAGCAGTGGGCGGAGGTCTGGGCGAAGGACACCGGACTGCCGTACGAGGTCGCGCTCGACGCGGTGAAGCGGTCGTACGCGACGAGGGTGCCGGTCGCCGTGGACGCCGCCGCGATCGCCTCCGAGCAGAAGATCGCGGACACCTTCGCCGGGCTGGGGCTCATTCCGCGCCGCTTCGACTTCGCCGACCACGTCGACGACCGCTTCAACAAGGACCTGCCGCCGTCGACCTCCCCGGCGCGCAGCTACGGAAAGGGCTCCTCCTGATGACGGTTCATCTGCACTGGTTCCTGCCGACCGGAGGCGACGGCCGCACCCTCGTGGACCGGCACGCCTACACCGACGGCGGGGTCAAGCGCGCCAGGATCACCCCCGTGAGCGGGGTGCGGGCGCCGGACATCGACTATCTGGCGCAGATCTCGAAGGCAGCCGAGCAGTTGGGCTTCGAGGCGGTGCTCACACCCACCGGGACGTGGTGCGAGGACGCCTGGCTGACGACCGCGGCGCTGGCGCAGCACACACAGCGGCTGAAGTTCCTGGTCGCGTTCCGGCCGGGGGTCATCTCGCCGGTCCTCGCGGCGCAGATGGCGGCCACCTACCAGCGCATCACGCGCGGACGGCTGCTGCTGAACGTCGTCACCGGCGGCGACTCCACCGAGCAGCGGCGCTTCGGCGACCATCTGGACCACGACCGGCGGTATGCGCGGACGGCGGAGTTCCTGTCCGTCGTGCGGGGCGTCTGGGGCGGCGCACCGTACGACTTCGAGGGCGAGCACTTCCGTATCGAGGGCGGACTGACCGCCCTGCCGCCCGACCCGCTGCCGGAGATCTTCTTCGGCGGCTCGTCCGCCGCGGCGGGGCCGGTCGCGGCGGAGCATGCCGACACCTATCTGACCTGGGGTGAGCCTCCGCAGCAGGTCAAGGAGAAGATCGACTGGATCCGCGGGCTGGCGGAGGAGCGGGGCCGGACCGTCCGCTTCGGTATCCGGCTGCACACCGTCTCCCGCGACTCGGCGCGCGAGGCGTGGGCCGTGGCCGACCGGCTGCTGGACGATCTGGACGCCGACACCGTCGCCGCGGCGCAGCAGGCCCTCGGCCGGAGCGAGTCGGTGGGCCAGCAGCGGATGCTCGCCCTCCACGGCGGCAGGCGGGAGGCCCTGGAGATCTCGCCGAACCTGTGGGCGGGCGTGGGGCTCGTGCGGGGCGGCGCGGGGACGGCGCTGGTCGGCAGTCACGCGGATGTCGCCGACCGGATCGAGGAGTACCACGAGCTCGGCATCGAGCACTTCGTGCTCTCCGGCTACCCCCATCTGGAGGAGGCGTACTGGTTCGGCGAGGGCGTGGCCCCTCAGCTGGCCGCACGTGGCCTCCTGTCGACAGTCCCGGCCTCGCCCCTGCTGGGCGTCCCCGCGGCGAACGGCCGCCCGCCCTCGGCGCCGGGCGGCGCGCCGCTGCTGGTGGCGGGCGGGCGGTAGGCGCGCCCGCGCAGGCACCTTCCCCGCCCCGCCCTGACCCGTTCCTGCCCGAACGGGGCAGGGCGGGGCGGCGTGCGGGGGGGGGCTCCATGGACGCGCAGCCCCACCCCCGCCACCATGGCCTCATGGCTCACGACACCGCTCGTACGCCCCCATCCCCACCCCCACCCCCGCCACCCTCCGCCGACGTCGTCGTCATCGGCGCAGGCGTCATCGGCGCCAGCGTCGCCTTCCACCTCGCCGAGGCGGGCGTGCGCGACGTACTCGTCCTGGAGCGGGACACCCCCGCCGCCGGCTCGTCCGGCAAACCGATCGGCGGGGTCCGCGCGCAGTTCTCCGATCCGCTCAACATCCGCCTCGGGCAGCGCAGTCTGCGCGCGTGGCACGGCTTCGCCGCCCGGCCCGGCGCGGACGTGGGACTGCGGACCGTCGGCTATCTCTTCCTCCTCTCCCGCGCCGAGGACGTGCCCGTCTTCGAGGCGGCCGCGGCGCTCCAGCGGGAGCTCGGCGTCGAGAGCCGCCTGATCGGCCCCCGCGAGGCCCACGCACTGTGCCCGTACGTCGACCCGTCCGGGATCGTGGCCGCCGCCCACTCCCCCGGCGACGGGTACGCGCTGCCGCAGGCCGCCGTCCTCGGCTATCTGCGCGCGGCCCGCGGCCTCGGGGCGACCGTGCTCACCCACTGCGCCGTCACCGAAATCGACACCGACGGCGGCGTGGTGCGGGCCGTGCGCACCACGGCCGGCGTGGTCCGCACCGGCACGGTGGTGTGCGCGGCCGGCGCGTGGTCGCACCGGATCGGCGCGATGGCGGGCGTGCGCCTGCCGGTCACGCCGCTGCGCCGCCAGATCGCGCTCACCGGCCCGCTCACCCCGCCTCCACCGCCCATCCCCTTCACGCTCGACTTCGAGTCGACGATGTACTTCCACGACGACGCGGGCGGGCTCGTCCTCGGTCTCTCCGATGCCCGCCAGCAGCCCGGGTTCGAGCGGGAGTTCGGGGTGGAGTGGCTGGAGCCGTTCCGGGCCGCCGCCGCGCGCCGCGCCCCCGCGCTCGCCGGGCTTGAGCCGGCCGGCGGCGGTTGGGCGGGGCTGTACGAGATGACACCGGACCGCAACGCGCTGATCGGCGAGGCGGCGGAGGTCTCCCGCTTCCTGTACGCCACCGGCTTCTCCGGGCACGGCTTCCTCCAGGCCCCGGCGGTCGGGGAGCTCGTGCGCGACCTGTGGCTGGGGAGGGAACCGTTCCTCGACATCGGCCCGTTGTCGGCCACCCGCTTCGAGCGGGCCGGCGCCGCCGCCCGCCCCGAGGCACACATCATCTGAACGGCGTCCAGGAGGTCCGTATGGTTCCGCTCGTCCCCCCGTGGGTGCTGCGTGCCGCGTTCGCACGCCGCTTGTCCGTCATGTACGGCACGGAGGTCCCGGCGTACGCGACCCTCGTCGAGGTCGCCGGGCAGGTGAACGACGCGGTCCTCCGGGACGCGGGTGAGGGCGCCGAGCGGTTCGGCAGCATCGAGCGCGTCACCGCGGAGCGGCACGGGGCGATCCGGGTCGGTACCCCGGGCGAACTGCGCCAGGTGGCGCAGATCTTCGCCGCACTGGGGATGGAGCCGGTCGGCTTCTACGATCTGCGGGACGCCGCGGCCAGTGCCGTACCCGTCGTCTCCACCGCGTTCCGGCCGGTGCTTCCCGAGGAACTGGACCGCAATCCGTTCCGGGTCTTCACCTCGATGCTGACCCCGGCCGACCGGCGCTTCTTCGACGCCGACCTGGAGAAACGGCTGACGGCGTTCCTGGAGCGCCGCGAGCTGTTCCCACCCGAGCTGCTGGAGCTGGCGGTCCGCGCCGAACGTGAGGCGGGACTGCCGCAGGGGCAGGCCGAGCGGTTCCTGACGCTCGCGGTCGCCGCCTTCGAGCTGTCCCCGGAGCCGGTGGACCGCGCCTGGTACGCGGAGCTGGAGAAGGTCTCCGCCGTCGCCGCCGACATCGGCGGTGTGACGAGCACCCACATCAACCACCTCACGCCGCGCGTCCTGGACATCGACGAGCTGTACCGGCGGATGGAGGACCGGGGCATCACGATGATCGACCGGATCCAGGGGCCGCCGCGCTGGGACGGCCCTGAGGTGCTGCTGCGGCAGACCTCGTTCCGGGCCCTGGCGGAGCCCCGGACGTTCCGGGAGACGGACGGCAGCGTCACGACCGGTGCGCTGCGGGTGCGCTTCGGGGAGGTCGAGGCGCGCGGCATCGCGCTCAGCCGCGCGGGGCGGGCGCTGTACGACAGGCTCGTCGACGGCCCCGTCGAACAGTGGGCCGCGCACTTCCCGGACACCGAGCGCCGACTCGCCCTGGACGGGCTGGGGTTCTTCACGTACGAGGCCGCGACGGGCCGTCCGCGCGACGGGCGGCGGCCGCCGGACGACCTCGCCGGCCTGCTCGACGGCGGCTGGCTGACCGCCAGCCCCATCGTCTACGAGGACTTCCTGCCGCGCTCGGCCGCCGGGATCTTCCAGTCGAACCTGACCGATCCGGGCGCCCGGGACTCCGCGCAGACGGGCACCCACTACGACCAGCACGGGATGTCCGAGGCGGTCGGACGCCCGGTCCACGACCCCTTCGAGCTGTACGCCGCGCAGCAGAACGACTCGCTGGCACGGGCCAGGCGGGCCCTGGGAGACATCGAGGAGAGCGACGCATGACCACCACCGCACTGCCCGGAACGGACGCGCTGCGGGCGCGGGCCGAGGACGCCCTGCGCCGCTGCGGCGCACAGCCGCCGGCCGGCGGGACGGGTGTCACCGCCCGTACGCCGCTGACGGGCGGCACGCTGCTCACTCTGCCCGCCGCCACTCCCGAGGAAGCCGCCGCCACGATCGGGGCCGCGGAGGCCGCCTTCCGGGAGTGGCGCACGCTCCCCGCACCGCGCCGCGGCGCCCTGGTCAAGCGGCTCGGTGAGCTGCTCACCGAGCACAAGGAGGATCTCGCCGAACTCGTCACCATCGAGGCCGGGAAGATTCGCTCCGAAGCGCTCGGCGAGGTGCAGGAGATGATCGACATCTGCGATTTCGCGGTCGGCCTCTCCCGGCAGTTGTACGGACGCACGATGGCCTCCGAGCGGCCCGGGCACCGGCTCTCGGAGAGCTGGCATCCACTGGGCGTGGTCGGGGTCATCTCCGCGTTCAACTTCCCCGTCGCCGTCTGGTCCTGGAACACGGCGATCGCGCTGGTCTGCGGCGACACGGTGGTGTGGAAGCCCTCCGAGCTGACACCGCTGACCGCCGTGGCCTGCGCCGCGCTGCTGGGCCGCGCGGCCGCGGACACCGGCGCGCCGGAGGGAGTGCACGGGCTGCTGCTCGGCGGCCGCGACTGCGGTGAACTGCTGGTCGACGACGCACGGGTGGCGCTGGTCAGTGCGACAGGATCGGTGCGGATGGGCCGGCAGGTGGGTCCGCGGGTGGCCGCCCGGTTCGGCCGCTGCCTGCTGGAGCTGGGCGGCAACAACGCGGCGGTCGTCACGCCGTCCGCCGATCTCGCCCTCGCGGTGCGCGGCATCGTCTTCTCGGCGGCCGGCACGGCGGGGCAGCGGTGCACGAGCCTGCGCAGGCTCATCGTCCACGAGGACATCGCCGATGCGCTCATGGAGCAGATCGTCCATGCATACGGCCAGTTGCCGGTCGGTGATCCGTTCCGGCCGGGGACGCTCGTCGGGCCGCTGATCTCGACGGCCGCGTACGAGGCGATGGCCAAGGCGCTCGACGCGGCGCAGGCCGACGGCGGCAAGGTGCTGACGGGAGGGGACCGCAGACTGCGGGACGAGGCGCCGGAGGCGGCGTACGTCGGCCCGGCGGTGGTGCGGATGCCCGCGCAGACGGCGATCGTGCGCGAGGAGACGTTCGCGCCGATCCTGTACGTCCTGACCTATCGCACCCTGGACCAGGCGATCGAGCTGCACAACGGCGTCCCGCAGGGGCTGTCCTCGTCGATCTTCACACGGGACCAGCGCGAGGCGGAGCGCTTCCTGGCCGCCGACGGCTCCGACTGCGGCATCGCCAATGTGAACATCGGCACGTCGGGCGCGGAGATCGGCGGCGCGTTCGGCGGTGAGAAGCAGACCGGCGGCGGTCGGGAGTCCGGATCGGACGCGTGGCGCGCGTACATGCGCAGGGCGACGAACACGGTGAACCACTCGGACGACCTGCCGCTCGCGCAGGGGGTGAACTTCCTCTGAGCCACCCCGCCCCCGCCCCGTGGGAAGACCGGCGGCACCCCGCGGGTTGGTAGAAGCGTGAACGATTCTGGGGTGCGGGTGGTGCGGATGGTGCGGGACGTGGACGTGGACGTGGTCGTCATCGGCGCCGGGCAGGCGGGCCTGTCCGGCGCCTACCATCTGCGCCGCGTGGGGCTGCGCCCCGACGAGGACTTCGTGGTCCTGGACCACTCCCCCCGGCCGGG
Source organism: Streptomyces sp. FIT100 (assembly GCF_024584805.1). NCBI lineage: Bacteria > Bacillati > Actinomycetota > Actinomycetes > Kitasatosporales > Streptomycetaceae > Streptomyces > Streptomyces sp. FIT100. Next base: position 679,060 of record NZ_CP075715.1, read on the forward strand.
CGGCGCCTGGCAGTTCCGCTGGCCGTCACTGACGTACGGCAGGGTCCACGGCATGCACGCGCTGCCGGGCATGGAGCTGACCGGCGCCGACGGGAGCCGCCCGTCGTCCGAGGTGATCGGCGAGTACTTCGCCCGCTACGAGCGCACCTTCGGTCTGCGGGTGCACCGTCCCGTGGATGTCCGCGCGGTGCGCGAGGGCGAGGGCGGCCGGCTGCTGGTGGAGTCGTCGGAGGGGACGTACGCCACGCGCGCCGTCATCAACGCCACCGGCACCTGGGACCGGCCGTTCTGGCCCCGCTATCCCGGGCAGGGAACCTTCCTCGGCCGCCAGTTGCACACGGCGGACTACCCGGGGCCCGAGGCGTTCGCCGGCCGCCGGGTCGTCGTGGTGGGCGGCGGGACCTCGGGGACGCAGCATCTGATGGAGATCGCGGAGGTCGCGGCGGAGACCACCTGGGTGACGCGCCGCCCGCCGGTCTTCCGTGAAGGCCCGTTCGGGGAGGAGCAGGGCCGGGCGGCGGTCTCGCTCGTCGAGGAGCGGGTGCGCGGCGGGCTCCCGCCGCTGAGCGTGGTCTCGGTGACCGGGCTGCCGCTGACCGACGCGATCCGGCGCGCCCGCGCCGACGGCATCCTGGACCGGCTCCCGATGTTCGACCGGATCACACCGACCGGGGTGGCCTGGGACGACGGCCGGACGGTCGACGCCGACGTCATCCTCTGGGCCACGGGCTTCCGCGCCGCGATCGACCATCTCGCCCCGCTGCGGCTCCGGGAGCCGGGCGGCGGCATAGCGCTGGACGGCACGCGCGCGGTGCGCGACGCACGCATCCATCTGGTCGGCTACGGCCCGTCGGCCTCGACGATCGGCGCCAACCGCGCCGGCCGGGCCGCGGTCCACGAGATCCGGCAGCTGCTGGAAGGCGCCCCGACGCACGACCCCGAGCCGGCCGCCGTGGCCGCGTCGCTCTGAGGCCCGGGCCCCGGGAGCGACGCGGACCGATCCACCACGCCGTCGAGAGCGCGACGCCGCACGGGGATCAGGACGTGGCCGGGGCCAGCTCGGCGTCCCTGCGGACCAGGGCGGCATAGCGGCCTTCCCGGTCGAGCAGCTCCTCGTGCGTACCGCTCTCGACTATCTGTCCACCGTCGAGAACGACGATCTGATCGGCGTCCCGCACGGTCGAGAGCCGATGGGCGATGGTGATCGTCGTGCGGCCGGCCGACAGGGCGTCGATCGCCTGCTGGACCGCGTGCTCCGTCCGGGTGTCGAGCGCGCTGGTCGCCTCGTCCAGAATCAGCACCGGCGGATCGCGCAGGATCGTGCGCGCGATGGCGAGACGCTGCTTCTCACCACCCGAGAATCGGTATCCGCGCTCGCCGACCAGGGTGTCGTACCCGTCGGGCAGGGCCGCGATGTGGTCGTGGATCTGCGCGGATCGTGCGGCCGCCCGCATTTCCTCGTCCGTGGCGTCCGGCTTGGCGAAGCGCAGATTGTCGGCGACGGAGGCGTGGAAGAGGTAGGTCTCCTGCGAGACGACGCCCACCGTCCGCGACAGCGTGTCGAAGTCGAGGTCGCGCACGTCCACCCCGTCGATCGTGACCCGGCCGCCGGTGACGTCGTACAACCGGGGCACGAGGTAGCTGAGTGTGGACTTGCCGGATCCGGTGGGTCCGACAACGGCCAGGCTGGCGCCCGCGGGCACGGTGACGTCGATGCCGTCGAGCGTCGTCCCGTTTCGCTCGTCGTAGCTGAAGTCGACGTCCTCGAAACGGACTTCGCCGTGGATCTTCTCCAGCCGGACCGGCTTCTCCGGCTCGGTGATGTCCACCGGAAGGTCCAGATACTCGAAGATGCGGTGGAACAGGGCGAGCGAGGTCTGGATCTGCACGCCCGTGGACAGCAGGCTCACGGCCGGGCGGAAGAGGCCCTGCTGGAGGGAGACGAAGGCGACGAGCGTGCCGATCGATATCGCCGGCCCGCCGGACCCCATGGTGATGCCCGCGGCCCAGTAGAGAAGGGCCGGCATGGCGGCCATCACCATGCCGATGGTGGCCATCCGCCAGCGGCCGGCCATGCTGGAACGGACCTCCAGATCGACCAGACGCTCGGACTCGTCGGCGAAGGAGCGGGTGAGCGAGTCGGCGCGGCCCATCGTGCGGCCGAGGAGGATGCCGCTGACGGACAGCGACTCGGTGACCGTGGCGGCCATCGCGGCCATCTGCTTCTGCCGCTGTGTGGTGATCTTCCTGCGCTCACGGCCGACGCGGCGGCTGATCGCCACGAACAGCGGCAGCAGGAGGAGCGAGACGGCGGTCAGCCGCCAGTCCAGCGCGAGCATCGCGACGATCGTGGCGACGACGGCGGTCGCGTTGGAGACGAGGGAGGTCGCGGTGGAGGTGACGGTCGCCTGCATCCCGCCGATGTCATTGGCGATGCGGGACTGGACCTCGCCGGTGCGGGTCCTGGTGAAGAAGGCGAGCGGCATCCGCTGCAACCGGGCGTAGACCCCAGTGCGCAGATCGTGCATGACGCGCTGGCCGACGGTGGTCGAGATCAGCGTCTGCAGCACACCGAAGGCCCCCGATGTCACGGAGGCGAGGATCATGCCCAGGGCGAGCAGTGAGAGCAGTCCCGTGCGGCCCTGGGGGATCGCCGTGTCCAGGATCTCGCGGAGCAGGAACGGCGACGCCACCGAGACCAGCGACGAGGCGCCGACGAGCAGCCCGACGATCGCGAGCCGCCCCCGATACGGCCGGAAGAGCCGGAGGATGCGGCGCACCTGTGCGGGCTGCTCGGGCAGCGGCGGGCGCGTCGGGTCGAGCGGGCGGTCAGGAGGCGTCCAGGAAGGACCTTCGTCGAGAGGGCGCATGGGCTCCTTCCCAGGGTGCGGGGACACGGACTCGAGGAGCATAGCTCATTGTTACCTATACTCACAATGAACCAGGTCCTGATATGGTTCCCGTATGACCTCCCCCGTCCCCGCCCCCGATCCGGACGGCCTGCTGGCCGAGCAGCTGCTGCGGCTGACCCGCCGGCTCCACCGCATCCAGAAGCGCCATCTGGAGCCCGTCGGCATCACCCCCGCGCAGTCCCGGCTGCTGCGGGTCGTGGCCCACTACGATGGGGCTCCCCGGATGGCCGACCTGGCCGACCGGCTGGAGGTCGTGCCGCGGGCGATCACCACGCTGGTCGACGGGCTGGAGGCGAGCGGCCGGGTCCGCCGGGTGCCGGACCCGGCCAACCGCCGGGTGGTGCGCATCGAGCTGACCGAGACCGGCCGTGTGACGCTGCGGGAGCTGCGCAGCGCCCGCCGGGCGGCAGCGGAGGACATCCTGGCACCCCTCACCGCCGACCAGCGCGAGGTGCTCGGCGGGCTGCTGTCCGCTCTCGTCGACGGTGTACCGGGGCCGCGCTGCCGGCCCGCCGCCGAGTCCTCCTAGTCCTCCTAGTCCTCGCGGCAGGCCGTCGGCGACCGGCCCTTCGGGGCCCCGGCATTCGGGGCTACTCCGCGCAGCCGACCTTCAGATCGGCCCAGTCCGCGTGGTCGTTGCCGTTGCCGTCGTCGGCCGTGGTGGCGACGAGGCTGACGAACTGCGCCCCGCTGATGTCCACTTCGACGTGGCGGGCCGGGTCCTGCCACGAGACCTTCCCCGTGTCCACGGCCTTCTCCCGGTCCGTCCACACCTCGAAGGTGACCGTGCCGCGCTGCGCCGCCACATGGTCCTGGCTGTCGTCCACGCCGACGTCCGCGGTGAGTGTGGTGCAGCGGCCCGCCGTGTAGTAGACGGCCTCGCTCCAGGCGTGCGTGCCCAGCCCCTTGGCGTAGACGGTGCCGCCGATCGTGAGCGGTGTCCCGTCGCCCTGGGGCTGGTCGCCGTTGGTCATGTCGCGCTCCATCGGGCCCCAGCCGTTGGTGGACTTCACCCACGGGGTGTCACTGAGCTGAGTGGCACCGCCCGGCACCGCCTCGGCGACGGTCACCCGGGTCGTGGAGGTGTCCGTGACCGTGCGGCCCCCGACCGTGTACCGCGCTGTGGCGGTGAGGTCGTACGAACCCGAGCCGAGCCCCGCCGGCGGAGTGAGCGTCCACGCGGTCGCCAGCGGACGCCCTTCCCGTACGAGGGAGGCCCGGGCCGGGCCCGCCGCCTCGACCGTCCAGCCTTCCGGCGCCTCGACCCGTACCGACGCGTCCTTCAGCGGCACCCGTCCGAGACCGGCGAGTTCCGTGCGCACGGTTCCCGGCCGGCCCGGCTCGACGAGGGAGGCCGCGGCGCCCTCGTACAGCAGCGGTGTGGTGAGCCCGAAGGAACGCGCGGGGGTGGCGGGTGCGGGTGCGCCGGGGCCGGCCGGTGCGACCCGGTAGACCGTGACCCCGTGCGCCGGAACCCCGGCCTTCAGCGCCCCGTTGCTGTGCAGTTCCTCGCCGGTGAACAGATCGCTCAGCCGGTACGTGGCGGCTCGCGGCAGGCCGGCCGCCGCCGCGGTCGTGGAGATCGTCACCGCGTAGTCGTTCTCGTTGTAGAGCGCGACGGCGACCGAGCCGTCGGCGAGCGGCTTGGCGAGGACGTACGCCCCGCCGTTCTCGGAGACCACGGCGGCCTGCCTGCCGAGCCGGTCCTGGTCGACCGCGATCAGGCCCCGGTTGAGCAGCAGTTCCATGGTCTGCGGTGAGGCGCTGCCCAGGTCCGTGCCGATCATGATGGGCGCGGCCATCATCGCCCAGAGGGCGAAGTGGGTGCGGTACTCGTGGTCGGTCATGCCGCCGTTGCCGACCTGGAGCATGTCGGGGTCGTTCCAGTGGCCAGGACCCGCGTACCGCGCGAGGGTCAGGTTCTTGCGGACGATGGTCTTGACGCTGTCCCAGTCGTCGGTGATGTCCCCGGTGGTGCGCCACAGCTGGCCACCGACCGAGGTCCCCCATTCCCAGGGCTGGTTGGCGCCCCATTCGCAGATGCTGTAGACGATCGGGCGACCGGTGGCGGCGATCGCGTCGCCCATGGCGCGGTAGCGGTCCTGGGCGGGCAGGCCCTGGTTGTTGCAGTTGTCGTACTTGAGGTAGTCGATGCCCCAGTCGGCGAAGGTCCGCGCGTCGGTCGTCTCATGGCCGAGGCTGCCGGGGTACCCGGCGCAGGTGCTGGTGCCTGCGTCGCCGTAGATGCCGAGCTTCAGACCCTTGGCGTGGACGTAGTCGGCCAGCCAGGCCATCCCGTTCGGGAACTTGGCGGGGTCGGCGACCAGCCGGCCGTCGGCGTCGCGCTGCTTCAGGCTCCAGCAGTCGTCGATGGTGACGTACTCGTACCCCGCGCCCTTCAGCCCCTTGGCGACGAACGCGTCCACCGTGTCGGTGACGAGCTGCTGGTTCACCCCGCAGCCGACGGCGTTCCAGCTGTTCCAGCCCATCGGCGGGGTCTGGGCGAGCGGCGGGCGGGCGTCGGCGGGAGCTGTCGGCGGGGCGGGCGCCGTCGGCGGGGCGGCCGCGCTTCCCGTCCCGGTCGTTCCGGCGAGGAGGGCTGCGGTGCACAGCACGGCGGTCAGCAGTCGTCTCATGGCGCGGCAGTGAAGCCGATCCGGCCGGGGTACGGCCAGTGATCGGGCATGGCCCGGGCGAAGAGTCCATGGGCCCGTCCCAAGAGTCCAACAGGCCCTGTGCGCATCAAGAGCCCCACCGGATAGGCTCCTTGACGGAGCTTCCGACGATCCGGACACCCGCCCGCCCCGCCGCCCCGCCGTGCGGTCGTCCCGTCAGCAGCGCAGCCGGTCCTCGGTCAGGACGCCCTGTACCGTCCGCAGTTCACGGTCATGGCAGCCGCCCGGCGCCCGCGGGCCGTGGAACCGGTAGCGCTCCGCAGTCGTACCGACCGCGTGACGCTGGTCGCGGGGCACACCGGCGGTGTAGGTCGCGTCGCCCTCGTACACGTCGTCCAGCCGCGACCAGCCCGTTCGCCGGCCGTCGCGCAGCACCGCGGTCTCGGCCCTGTCCCCGAGCGTGAGTACGGTCCTCAGCCGGTCACCGGCGCCGAGGGTCGTCTCGCCGTCCATCGTGTAGGTGCGGTGGGTGCGGGTCGTGGTCCGGCCCGAGACCACGGTCTCCCGGTCGGTCCAGGCGCCCTTGAGGGCGTCCGGGTTCTCCGCCTCGCCCCAGCGGTGCACCGACGAGTGGGCGACCGTGCGCGTCACGGTGGTCGCGATCCGGCCGTGCGAGGTATCCAGATAGCCTGCGGCGGTGAGGCGGTGGCCGCCCTTCGTGTCCAGCCGGTGCGGTGAACCAGGCGTGTACACCGCAGAGTTGGTGAGCTGCCCCTCCTCATGGCGGGTGAGTGCGCCGGTGACGACGGAGCGGCCCTCGTCCTGCCAGACCAGCAGATTGGCGGGCGTGCTCCAGCCGGTCTGCCCGGCCGGCACCCCGGCGACGGAGACCTCGATCCGGTGCGGACGGCCGTCGTTGAGCAGGGCCGCGAACGGCGTGAGGTCGTACTGCACCGGCCTGACGTCGAAGGCGCGGGGCCCGGGGATCACGTACCAGAGGAAGGGGTTGGACCAGCCACCGGTCCATACGGTCGGGAACGGCGCGGCGATGCCGGCGAGTTGTCCGTCGACCCTGATCTGCACCTCGCGGTAGGGGCCCTCGCCGGCCTTGCACGCGTAGGGCGCCGGGTCGGGGACGGTAAGGTACCAGTACTCCTCGCATCCGCCGCCGGAGCCCGTCGCGTACACCTCGGCGAGGATCCGCTCCGCGTTGCGCGGAGTGGTGAGCGGAGCGGCGGGGTCGAGCGGGAGCACACGGTCGGGCACCCCGCCCGGAGGTGCTGTCCGGCCCTTGGCGGGATAGAAGCTGAGGGTGACGCGGACGTCGATGACTCCGGTGTGGACGTCGTCGACGACATTGCCGATGAGCATCTCGACGGGCTGGGGCCGGCGCAGGACGTCGGAGTAGGCGGTGACGTCCTTCTCGACCGACCAGGCGATGCCGTCGGGCGAGGGCTGGGGGGTGGAGGTGCGGAAGACCTCGACCCCGCCGATCGCGAGGTGGCCGAGGCGGTCGTACTGGCGGCCCTTGACCGTGCCGTCCAGGCGCAGCACCACCTTGCTCCAGTTGCCGCCGCACCCCTCGGGCGGCGCGTAACTCCCCCTGTACGGCGTGAAGTCGCGGAACTGCGCGCTGGCGACGGTCAGGTCGCAGGACTTCCCCGCGGGGCGGGTGACGGGCGGCGCGGCCGTGACCGGGTCGTGCCAGTCGCTGCCGAACTCGGCGGGAGCGACGTCGCGTTCACCCGCGGGGCCCGCCGCTGCCGCCTGCGCCGGGGGCCCCGCTCCGAGCACGGATCCCGCGGCCAGCACGAGCCCGGCGAGCATGGACATGATCTGTTGTCGTCTCATGGGACGGGAGTGAATCGCGCGGACCGCAGCGGGCGCCAGAGCGCCTCGGCGGCCGGAAACGGATCATGGCCGGTTGTCGTCAGGGCGCCTGAAAATCGCTTGCTACGGACGACTGCGGAGAGCGAACCTTGCACGTCCGAGGCCCTTCTTCCGAACGACTGGGACGTCATGCAGATTCGCGATCTTCCGTATCTCGATCCCGGACTACCGGATACGCGCTCGGGTCTCCGGTACCTGGTCTGGCTCGGGCGCAAGCAGCTCGGCGGGCAGCTGAAGTCACTCGCGTGGGGCATGCTCCACTTCGTCTCGGTGATGGCCCTCCCGTACGGCGTCGGCTTCGCCGTGCAGGCCGTGGTGGAGCGCTCCGGCAGCCGACTCGCGCTCGCGGGCGGGCTGATCGCCCTCGCGACGGTCGGGATCGCCCTCGGCGACACGATGCTGCACCGCACGGCCGTCACCAACTGGATCACCGCGGCCGCCCGGACGCAGCAGCTGCTCGCCCGCAGGACCGCCGAGCTGGGCTCCGCGCTCACCCGGCGCGTCGCGGCCGGTGAGGTCGTCGCCGTCTCGACGGGCGACGTCGAGAAGATCGGCTGGTTCGTGGAGGCGGTCTCGCGCTTCCTCGCCGCGGCGCTCACGGTCGTCCTGGTCGTCGTGGGGCTGCTGGTCTACCAGCCGGCGATCGGTGTCGTGGTCGCGATCGGCGTACCGGTGCTGGCGCTCGGCGTGCTGCCGCTGCTCCCCCGGGCCACCCGGCTGGCGGACGCGCAGCGCGAGAAGGCGGGCAAGGCCACCGAGCTGGCCTCCGACACGGTCGCCGGGCTGCGGGTGCTGCGCGGTATCGGCGGCGAGGAGCTGTTCCTGCAGCGCTACCGGCGCGCCTCGCAGGAGGTGCGCCGGGCCGCCGTCCGCAGCGCGCGCATGTGGTCGCTGATCACGGCCGCCCAGGTGCTGCTGCCGGGCCTGCTGCTGATCGCCGTCGTCTGGTACGGCATCGGGCTGGTCGGGGCGGGGCGCATCGAGGTGGGCGAACTCGTCACGGTCTACAGCGCCGTGATGCTGCTGACCTACCCGCTGCGCCACTTCGAGGAGATCGCGATGGCGTACTCGTTCTCGCGGCCCTCCGCGCGGCGGGCCGCGCGGGTGCTGTCGCTGGAACGTCCCTCCGGCGGCTCCGGGGACGCGTCCGGCGGTCCGCCGGCGGGCGACCTGTACGACCCGGCGAGCGGGCTGCTCGCCCCGGCCGGGACGCTGACCGCGGTCGTCTGCGGCGATCCCGACGCGGCGGGCCGGCTGGCGGAGCGGCTCGGCGGGCACGCCGCCGAGCCGGGGGGCCTGCCCTCGGTGCTGCTCGGCGGGGTCGCCCTGGACGAGCAGCCGCGCGAGACCGCCCGCGCCGCGGTGCTGGTCCAGGACAAGGACCCGGTGCTGCTCTCCGGCAGCCTGACCGAGCTGCTCGACGTGCCCGCGTCCGGCGAGGTCTCCGCGACCGAGGCGCTGACCGCCGCCGAGTGCGCGGACGTGCTCGACGCGCTGGCGCAGGCGGCCCTGGACGGCGACCCGATGGGCGCGCCCATCACCGAGCGCGGCCGCTCGCTCTCCGGCGGGCAGCGGCAGCGGCTGGCCCTGGCCAGGTCGCTGGTCGCGGACCCCGAGGTGCTTGTGCTCGACGAGCCGACGTCGGCCGTCGACTCGCACACGGAGGCGCGGATCGCCGAAGGGGTGCGGGCCCTGCGGACGGGGCGTACGACCGTCGTCCTCACGTCGTCCCCGCTGCTGCTCGACCGCGCCGACCGGGTGGTGCTCGTCCACGAGGGCGAGGCCGTCGCCGTCGGCGTGCACCGGGAGTTGCTCCAGAAGGAGCCGCGCTATCGGGAGGTGGTGACCCGGGAGACGGAGACGGAGTCGGAACGGCTCGCCGTGCGCCCGAGCCCGGGCCCGGACACCGGAGAAGCGGTCGGCACGGACGGAAACCCCGGCGACCTCGCCATCGCCGTCGCCGCCGACATCGGCGCCGACATCGACATCGACATCGAGGAGACCGCATGATCGGCGTGGCGCCGCCCGGGTACGACCCGGCGGCTCCCCGGACGGCGACCACCCTGCCGGTGGGCTCGCCCGCGACGGTGCGTGCCTACGTGGCCGAGCTGCTGCGGCGGCACCGCCGCGCGTTCACGGTGCTCATCGCCGTCAACACGGTGGCCGTCGTGGCCTCGATGACCGGGCCGTGGCTGCTCGGTTCGCTCGTGGAGCGGGCGGCCGACGGGGCCCGTGAGATCCATCTGGGGCGCACCGCCGCCCTGTTCGCGGTGGCGCTGGCCGTCCAGGCCGTGTTCGTGCGGCTGGTGCGGCTGCGGGGCGCGATGCTCGGCGAGCGGATGCTGGCGGACCTGCGCGAGGACTTCCTCGTACGGTCGGTCAGGCTGCCGCCGGGCGTGCTGGAGCGGGCCGGCACGGGCGATCTGCTCTCCCGGATCACGACGGACATCGACCGGCTGGCGAACGCGATGCGCGAGGCGGTCCCCCAGCTGACGATCGGCGTCTTCTGGATCGTGCTGCTGCTCGGCGGGCTTGCCCTGACCGCGCCGCCGCTGGCGCCCGCCGTACTGCTGGCCGTTCCGGTTGCGGTGATCGGCTGCCGCTGGTATTTCAAGCGGGCGCCGTCGGCGTACCGCTCGGAGGCGGCGGGTTACGCGGCCGTGGCGGCGGTGCTCGCGGAGACCGTCGACGCGGGGCGCACGGTCGAGGCGCACCGGCTCGGAGCGCGGCGCATCGCCCTGTCGGACCGGCGGATCAAGGAGTGGACGGCCTGGGAGCGGTACACGCTGTGGCTGCGCTCGGTGCTCTTCCCGGTCGTCAACGTCACGCACGCGACCGTGCTCGGCTCGGTGCTGATGGTCGGCGGCGTCTTCGTCCTCCAGGGCTGGATCGGGATCGGGCAGCTGACCACGGGTGCGCTGCTCGCGCAGATGATGGTCGACCCGGTGAACCTGATCCTGCGCTGGTACGACGAGCTCCAAGTAGCCCAGGTGTCACTGGCACGGCTGGTGGGCGTCCGGGAGATCGAACCGGACGCCGGTGACGGGAAGGTCCGGCCCGAGGGCCGCACGGTGCGGGCCGACCAGGTCCACTTCGGCTACCGCGAGGGCGTCGACGTGCTCCACCGGGTGTCGATGGACGTGCCGCCCGGCACCCGGCTGGCGCTGGTGGGCCCGTCGGGCGCGGGCAAGTCCACACTGGGCCGGCTGCTCGCGGGGATCTACGCCCCGCGCACGGGCCGGGTGACGCTCGGCGCGGCCGAGCTGTCCCGGATGCCCGCGGAGCGGGTCCGGGAGCATGTGGCGCTGGTCAACCAGGAGCACCACGTCTTCGTGGGCTCGCTGCGCGACAATCTGCTGCTCGCACGGGCGGGGGCCGAGGACGCGGAGCTGTGGGCGGCGCTGGGTGCGGTGGACGCGGACGCCTGGGCGCGTGCGCTGGACGACGGCCTCGACACGGAGGTCGGCTCGGGCGGCGCGTCGCTCACCCCGGCCCAGGCCCAGCAGATCGCCCTCGCCAGGCTGGTCCTCGCGGACCCGCACACGCTGGTCCTGGACGAGGCGACGTCGCTGCTGGACCCGAGGGCGGCCCGGCATCTGGAGCGTTCCCTGGCCCGGGTCCTCGACGGCCGTACGGTCGTGGCGATCGCGCACCGGCTGCACACGGCCCACGACGCGGACGTGATCGCCGTCGTCGAGAACGGCCGGATCAGCGAACTGGGCAGCCACGCGGAGCTGGTGGCGGCGGACGGTGCGTACGCGGCGCTGTGGCGGTCCTGGCACGGGTGAGCAGCCCCGGCCCTGCCCCGCTCCCGCCCCGGCGGCCCGGTGTCAGCCGGCGGGCGGGGCGGGCCGGGACCGGAGGTCGAGCCAGCGGCGGAGCGGGATCGCGGCCAGCCACGAGATCTGGGCGACCTTCGGTGAGACGAGGGTCAGGGGGATCGAGGCGGCGAAGACAAGCACCATCACCACGCCTTCCTGGACGGAGCGGCGCAGGCTCTCCCGCCCCAGCCCCGGCGTGGCCAGCTCGGGCCGGAAGTGGAGCCGTAGCGACATGGCCGTGAGCAGCGCGGAGGCGAGGGCGATCACTCCCGCGTAGACGGCCGTCGCCGGTGCGGTGTCGCCGTATTCGCTGATCAGGCGGGTCGGGAACGGGAGCCCGGCGATCACGGCCAGCAGTGCCAGATAGAGATAGAGCAGCCACGAGTCGAGCCGGGCGACCTTGGCGAACACCGCGTGCTGGCTCAGCCAGAGCACCCCGATGACCACGAAGCTCAGCAGGAACGCGCCCACGTCGGCGAGGATGTCGAGCAGCGCGTCGCCGAGCCGCGCGTCGGGCAGCCCCTTCGGCACGTTGATGTCGAGGGCCAGCAGGGTGATCGCGATGGCGAAGACCGCGTCGCCGAACGCGAGCAGCCGCTCCCGCCCGATGACGCTGTCGACGTCCTCGGCTCCGGGGCCTCGTCCGACTGGGCTCACGGCCCGGACGCTACCTGCGGGCGCCGGCGGCGGCATCCGGCGTTGGTCCGAACGCCGCCCCTGCCCCAGGACCTGTACGGGGCCCTATATGACGTTCAGCGCCGCAGCCCCGCCCACGCCGCCGAGCAGCATGAACGCCGGCATCAGCACCTTCAGCTCGACCCAGCTGCCGGCCCGGAACCGCATGCCCTTCGGCGGGCCGACCGGGTACCAGCGCTTGCCGCCGACGGGGACCGGCCACAGGATCGGGCAGCCCGAGACGGTCAGGGCGTCGCCGATATCATGGACCAGCGCGCCGAGGACGACGGGGAGACCGAGCCAGAGGTACTCCTGACCGGGTCCGGTGAAGAGCCAGTCGGCGCCGCTGCCCGGCTTGTCCAGGACGCCCGCCAGGATCCAGGCGCTCGTCGCGCCGAGCAGCCACACGAGGACATCGCTGGACACGCGCGCGGCCCGCCACAGCAGCCCCTCGACCGCGAGCACCAGGTGGACGAAGAGGATCGCGAGGACGGCCCACCGCCCGCCGGCCATCGCCAGCACCGAGGTGCCCCCTCCGATCAGGACCGCCCACAGCCAGGTGTGCGTGAGGGTGCGGTGCCCGCCGGTCCTGCGCTTGTCGCCCGGCTTCCTCGTCGCCTTGTAGACGGCGAACGACAGCTTGTCGACCACCTCGCACAGGCCCCGTGACACCGGCCCGAAGGCCCGGGAGATCGTCGCCGCCTTGTGGTCGAGGTCCGGTGCGAGCGCCGCGCCCGCACAGATCAGTGCGCCGACGACGAGCACGGGCCACGGCATCGGACGGTCCAAGGCGGCCGCCGCCGCTCCCACCCCCAGCCAGGCTGCCGCCCCGGACAGGGAGTGCGCCGGTCCCATCATGCTGTTCCCGCCCCATTTGTGTTGTCGTTGTGCTCAGTTGACGCTCATATGAGAGTCGGCTGACGGGACAGGGTACCGGGAGCGATCTTCGTCCCGGCAGCCGGTTCCCTCATCGGGACCGAAGCCAGGCAAGATGGAGGGCGTGACCCTTATCGATCAGCTGCCGCCGGACGCCGACCCCGATGCCCTCTTCGAAGCCTTCGCGTCATGGGCCGAGGAACGGGGCATCTCGCTCTACCCGGCCCAGGAGGAGGCGCTGATCGAGGTGGTCTCCGGGGCCAATGTGATCCTTTCCACACCCACCGGCTCGGGCAAGAGCCTGGTCGCGGCCGGGGCGCACTTCGCCGCGCTGGCCCGGGACGAGGTCACCTTCTACACGGCTCCGATCAAGGCCCTGGTCTCGGAGAAGTTCTTCGACCTCTGCAAGCTCTTCGGCACCGAGAACGTCGGCATGCTCACCGGCGACGCCTCCGTCAACGCGGACGCGCCCGTCATCTGCTGCACCGCCGAGGTGCTGGCCTCCATCGCGCTGCGCGACGGCAAGAACGCCGACATCGGCCAGGTCGTGATGGACGAGTTCCACTTCTACGCGGAGCCCGACCGCGGCTGGGCCTGGCAGATCCCGCTCCTGGAACTCCCCCAGGCGCAGTTCGTGCTGATGTCGGCGACGCTCGGCGACGTCTCGATGTTCGAGAAGGACCTCAAGCGCCGCACCGGCCGCGACACCGCCGTTGTCCGCTCCGCGACCCGCCCGGTCCCGCTGTCGTACGAGTACGTGACGACACCGATCACCGAGACGCTGACCGAGCTGCTCGAGACCAGGCAGGCGCCGGTCTACATCGTGCACTTCACACAGGCGCAGGCGGTCGAGCGGGCCCAGTCGCTGATGAGTATCAACATGTGCACGCGCGAGGAGAAGGACCGGATCGCCGAGCTGATCGGCAACTTCCGCTTCACCACCACGTTCGGCCGGAACCTCTCCCGGTACGTGCGCCACGGCATCGGCGTCCACCACGCCGGCATGCTGCCCAAGTACCGCCGGCTCGTCGAGAAGCTCGCCCAGGCCGGACTGCTGAAGGTCATCTGCGGGACGGACACGCTCGGGGTCGGCGTCAACGTCCCCATCCGCACGGTGCTGTTCACCGCGCTCACCAAGTACGACGGCAGCCGTGTCCGTACGCTGCGCTCCCGCGAGTTCCACCAGATCGCGGGCCGGGCCGGCCGCGCAGGATTCGACACCGCCGGGTTCGTCGTCGCGCAGGCGCCCGAGCACGTCATCGAGAACGAGAAGGCGCTCGCCAAGGCGGGCGACGACCCGAAGAAGAAGCGCAAGGTGGTCCGCAAGAAGGCCCCCGAGGGTTTCGTCGCATGGTCCCAGGGCTCCTTCGAGAAGCTCATCGCCTCCGACCCCGAGCCGCTGACCTCCCGGTTCAAGGTCACCCACGCCATGCTGCTGTCGGTGATCGCCCGCCCCGGCAACGCCTTCGACGCGATGCGCAAGCTGCTTGAGGACAACCACGAGCCGCGCAGGCAGCAGCTGCGGCACATCCGCCGGGCGATCGCGATCTACCGCTCGCTCCTCGACGGCGGCATCGTGGAGCGCCTCGAAACCCCCGACGCACAGGGCCGGATCGTCCGGCTCACCGTCGACTTCCAGCAGGACTTCGCGCTCAACCAGGCGCTCTCCACGTTCGCGCTCGCCGCCTTCGACCTGCTGGACCCCGAGTCGCCGTCGTACGCGCTCGACATGGTCTCCGTCGTCGAGTCGACCCTCGACGACCCGCGCCAGATCCTCGCCGCGCAGCAGAACAAGGCGCGCGGGGAGGCGGTCGGCGCGATGAAGGCGGAGGGCGTCGAGTACGAGGAGCGGATGGAGCGGCTGGCGGACATCTCGTATCCGAAGCCGCTGGAAGAGCTCCTCTGGCACGCCTACAACCTGTACCGCAAGTCCCACCCGTGGGTCGGCGACCATCCGGTGTCGCCGAAGTCCGTCATCCGCGACATGTACGAACGGGCGCTGTCCTTCACCGAGTTCACGTCCTTCTACGAACTGGCCCGCACCGAGGGCATCGTGCTGCGCTATCTCGCGAGCGCGTACAAGGCCCTGGACCACACCATCCCGGACGACCTGAAGACCGAGGACCTCCAGGATCTGATCGCCTGGCTGGGCGAGATGGTCCGGCAGGTCGACTCCAGCCTGCTCGACGAGTGGGAGCAGCTGGCCAACCCCGAGGTGGAGACCGCGGAGGAGGCCCAGGAGAAGGCCGACCAGGTCAAGCCGGTCACGGCCAACGCCCGCGCCTTCCGCGTGCTGGTGCGCAACGCCATGTTCCGCCGTGTGGAGCTCGCGGCCCTCGACCAGGTCGCCCAGCTGGGCGCGCTGGACGCCGAGTCCGGCTGGGACGAGGACGCGTGGGGCGAGGCGATGGACGCGTACTGGGACGAGTACGACGACCTGGGCACGGGCCCGGACGCGCGCGGTCCGAAACTGCTGTCCATCGAGGAGGACCCCGCACACGGTCTGTGGCGGGTGCGGCAGACCTTCGCCGACCCGAACGGCGACCATGACTGGGGCATCGGTGCGGAGGTCGATCTGGCGGCCTCCGACGAGGAGGGCCGGGCGGTCGTGCGGGTCACCTCCGTCGGGCAGCTGTGACGGCCGTCGGAGCTGTGAGAGGACTCCTGCCATGACCAACCCCGCAGAGCGCCTCGTCGACCTGCTCGACCTGGAGCGGATCGAGGTCAACATCTTCCGCGGGCAGAGCCCCAACGAGTCGCTTCAGCGCGTCTTCGGCGGGCAGGTGGCGGGCCAGGCGCTGGTCGCTGCCGGGCGGACGACGGACGGCGGGCGGCCGGTGCACTCGCTGCACGCGTACTTCCTGCGCCCGGGGGTCCCCGGCGTGCCGATCGTCTACCAGGTCGAACGGGTCAGGGACGGCCGCTCGTTCACCACCCGCCGGGTCACCGCCGTGCAGCAGGGGCGCACGATCTTCAACCTCACGGCCTCCTTCCACCAGCCCGAGGAGGCCGGCTTCGAGCACCAGCTGCCGCCGCGCCTGGACTTCCCCGACCCCGAGACCCTGCCGACGGTCACCACGGAGATCAGGGAGCACCTGGGTGCGCTGCCGGAGGCGCTTCAGCGGATGGCCCGGCGCCAGCCCTTCGACATCCGCTACGTCGACCGGCTGCGCTGGACCCACGAGGAGATCAAGGACGCGGACCCGCGCAGCGCCGTGTGGATGCGTGCGGTGGGTCCGCTCGGCGACGACCCGCTGGTGCACACGTGCGCGCTGACGTACGCGAGCGACATGACGCTGCTGGACGCGGTGCGCATCCCGGTCGAGCCGCTGTGGGGGCCGCGGGGCTTCGACATGGCGTCGCTGGACCACGCCATGTGGTTCCACCGGCCGTTCCGGGCGGACGAGTGGTTCCTCTACGACCAGGAGGCGCCCATCGCGACGGGCGGCCGCGGGCTGGCGCGCGGCCGGATCTACGACCGCGAGGGGCGGCTCCTGGTCTCGGTGGTCCAGGAGGGCCTGTTCAGACCGCTGAAGTGACCGATTCACCAGACCCGATTCACAAGGAGATCCGATGACGCTGTACGACATCCCGCTGCGCACCCTGAGCGGCGAGCCCACCTCGCTGGCCGACTACCGGGACTCGGCCGTGCTGCTGGTGAACGTGGCCTCCAAGTGCGGCCTGACCCCGCAGTACGCCGGTCTGGAGCGGCTCCAGAAGCAGTACGGGGACCGCGGGTTCACCGTGCTCGGCGTGCCCTGCAACCAGTTCGCCGGGCAGGAGCCGGGCAGCGCCGAGGAGATCCGGACGTTCTGCTCGACGACGTACGGCGTCTCGTTCCCGCTCCTGGAGAAGGTGGACGTGAACGGCGCGGACCGGCATGCGCTGTACACGGAGCTGACGCAGGTCGCGGACGCGGACGGGGAGGCGGGCGACGTGCAGTGGAACTTCGAGAAGTTCCTGATCTCGCCGCGCGGTGAGGTGACCCGCTTCCGTCCGCGCACGGAGCCGGAGGCCCCGGAGCTCGTCGCGGCGATCGAGGCACTGCTGGGCGCCTGACAGCGGCGGAGGGGGCGGCGTACGGGTGTCGTACGCCGCCCCCTCGCGCGTCGGCCGGGCGTGTCGCCCGGGCCGTGTCGCCCGGGTCGCGGCTCCCTAGCGGATCGGCATCCCGGACAGCGTGCGGGCGATCACCAGGCGCTGGATCTCGCTGGTGCCCTCGAAGATCGTGTAGATCGCTGCGTCGCGGTGCATGCGCTCCACCGGGTACTCGCGGGTGAAGCCGTTGCCGCCGAGGATCTGGACGGCCTGCGCGGTGACCTTCTTGGCGACCTCGCTGGCGAAGAGCTTCGACATCGAGCCCTCGGCCGCGGTGAACGGCTTGCCGCTCACCCCCATCCAGGAGGCGCGCCAGACGAGCAGCCGGGCCGCGTCGATCTGCGTGCGCATGTCGGCGAGCTGGAAGGCGATGCCCTGGTTGTCGATGATCGGGCGGCCGAACTGCTCACGGGTCCTGGCGTAGTCGAGCGCGTAGTCGTACGCGGCGCGGGCCGTGCCGACCGCCATGGCGCCGACGGCGGGGCGGGACGCCTCGAAGGTCGCCATGGCGGCGTTCTTGACGCGTTCGCCGCCGCCCGCCCTGGCCCGCTCGCGGGCGCGGGCGAGGCGCTTGTCGAGCTTCTCCTTGCCGCCGAGGAGGCAGGAGCCGGGGACGCGGACGTCCTCCAGGACGACCTCGGCGGTGTGGGAGGCGCGGATGCCGTGCTTCTTGAACTTCTGGCCCTGGGAGAGACCGGGGGTGTTCGGCGGCACGATGAAGGAGGCGTGGCCCTTGGTGCCGAGCTCCGGGTCGACCACGGCGACGACGACATGGACGTTGGCGATGCCGCCGTTGGTCGCCCAGGTCTTCGTGCCGTTGAGGACCCATTCGTCCTTGGCCTCGTCGTAGACGGCGCGGGTGCGCATCGAGCCGACGTCGGAGCCGGCGTCGGGCTCGGAGGAGCAGAAGGCGGCGACCTTCACGTCCTGGACGTCGCCGTACATCTGCGGGATCCAGGTGCCGATCTGCTCCTCGGTGCCGTTGGCGAGGACGCCGACGGCGGCGAGTCCGGTACCGACGATGGAGAGGGCGATGCCGGCGTCGCCCCAGAAGAGCTCCTCCATGGCCACCGGGATGCCGAGGCCGGTGGGGTCGAAGAACTGCTGGGCATAGAAGTCGAGGGAGTAGATGCCGACCTTGGCGGCCTCCTGGATGACCGGCCAGGGTGTCTCCTCGCGCTCGTCCCACTCCGCGGCGGCCGGGCGGATCACGTCCTTCGCGAAGCCGTGCAGCCAGTCGCGCACCTGCTTCTGGTCGTCGTTGAGATCGAGCGCGAACTCGGTCATTTTCCCCTCCTGATGTGCATCCACTCGCCCGCTGCGACGCATGTTACTAGCGGTAACCGCAGTCTGTTACCGGCAGGTACGGGCTGTCAACCGCCATCGGCACGATCGCCACCCGAGCCCGGCGGAGTGTTACGTTTCGCAGGCCGCAGGAGAACGAGGGCGGGGAGACGCCATGGAGACCACGACTCAGCAGACCGACCAGCAGCGGTCGGTGGACCAGCGGCGACGGGAACTCCTCGAAGCCGCGGACCGTGTGGTGCTCAGGGACGGGCCGGGGGCGTCCATGAACGCGATCGCGGCGGAGGCGGGGATCACCAAGCCGATCCTCTACCGGCACTTCGGTGACAAGGGCGGACTCTACCGCGCCCTCGCCAAGCGGCACACCGACGCACTGCTGGACGCACTGCGCACCGCGATCGACGCCAGCTCCGACCGGCGCGAGCGGGTCGAGCACACGCTCGACACCTACCTCGCGGCGATCGAGGCGCGGCCTCAGGTCTACCGCTTCCTGATGCACCCCGCCGACGACCCCCAGCTGACCGAGCAGACCTTCGACGTCGGCCGCCACTCGGCGCCGCTGCTGCGCCGACTCGGCGAGGAGCTGGCGAAGGTCATCGCCGAACGCGTCGACCTCGGTCCCGGCGGCGACGAGCTGGCCCGGATCTGGGGCCACGGCATCGTCGGCATGATGCACGGCGCCGGCGACTGGTGGCTGGGCGAACGCCCGTGCTCACGGCAGCAGTTGGTCCGGAGCCTGGCGGACCTGCTGTGGGGCCGCCTGTCGGTGGCCGAGGACCGCGCGGGCAGCCCGGGCTTCTGACGGGGACCGGCGCCAGGACCCCCAGCGCCAGGACCCCCGTACGGCCTTCGGCCGTTTCCCCCATCGCCGGACGGGCCGGGTTCCAGCCCGTCCGGCGATCGAGGAGCGGGGGTTCGGGGGCGGAGCCCGGTTCGGGGCTACCGGCGCCCCCACGCCGTGCGGCCCACCGCACGCAGGGCGCGCCGGCGGCGCCAGCCGGTGACGCGGTCCAGGTAGACCCCGCCCTCCAGGTGGTCGCACTCGTGCTGGAGGCACCGCGCGAAGAACCCGGTGCCCTCCACCCGCACCGGCGCGCCCTCCGCCGTCACGCCCTCCACGACCGCGCGGTCGTACCGGGGCGTCCCCGCCTCGATCCCCGGCAGCGACAGACAGCCCTCGGGGCCGCGCAGCTCGACCCCGTCCGCGGCGACGAGCCGCGGATTCACCACGTGCCCGAGGTGGCGCACGTCCTCGTCGTCGGGGCAGTCGTAGACGAAGACCCGCAGCCCCACACCGACCTGGTTCGCCGCGAGCCCGACGCCGTTGGCCGCGTACATTGTCGCGTACATGTCCTCGATCAGCCTCGCCAGCGACGGTCCGAAGTCGGTGACCGCCTCGCAGGGCGCGTGCAGAACGGGGTCACCGAGCAGGCGCATGGCGCGGACGCGCCCGGAACTGCCGGGGATCGGTCGGTTTCGCATGCCGGCAAGGTTACGTTCCGCCCACCTGCGCGAACCGCGGTTCGGGCCCGTGACCGGATCTCGATAGGCTGAGCCCCGACCGACGCAAGGAGGATCAAGGACGATGGCAGGACACCCTGGCAACGCAGAGCCGCTGTCGCCGCGGGCCAAGCTGGCCGTGACGGCAGGGAAGGCCGCAGCGGCGGTGTCGCGCGCAGCGGGACGTGGCAGCGGATCGGTGATCGGCGGCCGGGTGGCGCTGAAACTCGACCCGGATCTGCTGAGTCGGCTGGCACACCACCTCGACGTCATCCTGGTGTCGGCGACGAACGGCAAGACGACCACCACCCGGCTCATCGCCGAGGCGCTGCGCGCCAGCGGCCCGGTCGTCTCGAACGCGCTGGGCGCGAACATGCCCGCGGGCATCACGTCCGCGCTCGCCGGCGGCTCCGACGCCAAGTACGGCGTGATCGAGGTCGACGAGAAGTACCTGGCCGGGGTCGCCCGCGACACCACCCCCAAGGCCATCGCGCTGCTCAACCTCTCCCGCGACCAGCTCGACCGCGCCGCCGAGACCCGGATGCTCGCCGAGAAGTGGCGCGAGGGCCTCTCCGGCACCAAGGCCGTCGTCATCGCCAACGCCGACGACCCGCTGATCGTCTGGGCCGCGTCCTCCTCCGCCAACGTGGTGTGGGTGGCCGCCGGACAGGAGTGGAAGGACGACGCCTGGTCCTGCCCGTCCTGCGGCGGTGTGATGCAGCGCCCCGGCGACGACTGGTACTGCGGCGAGTGCGGCTTCCGCCGGCCCCCGGTGAGCTGGGCGCTGAGCGGCGACCACGTACTCGACCCGCACGGCTCGGCCTGGCCGATCCACCTCCAGCTGCCGGGCCGCGCCAACAAGGCCAACGCCGCCACCTCCGCCGCGGTCGCCGCCGTCTTCGGCGTCCCGCCGCAGGTCGCCCTGGAGCGCATGTACCAGGTGCAGGCGGTCGCCGGACGGTACGACGTGGTGTCGTTCCTCGGCCGCGACCTGCGGCTGCTGCTGGCGAAGAACCCGGCCGGCTGGCTGGAGACGTTCTCGCTGATCGACCCGCCGCCGACCCCGGTGATCCTCTCCGTCAACGCCCGCGGCGCCGACGGCACGGACACCTCCTGGCTGTGGGACGTCGACTACACCCGGCTCGCCGGGCACCCGATCCTGGTGATCGGCGACCGCAGGCTCGACCTGGCCGTCCGCCTCGAGGTCGCGGGCCTGGAATTCCGGGTCTGCGACACCGTCGAGGAGGCCGTGCAGCTCGCCCCGCCCGGGCGGATCGAGCTCATCGCCAACTACACCGCCTTCCAGGACGTACGCCGCCGCGTCGGCAACTGAGCCGGCAGACCAGAGGAAAAGAGAGCATGAGCGACAGCAGCCTGCGCCTGGTCTGGGTCTACCCGGACCTGCTCAGCACCTACGGGGACCAGGGCAACGCCCTGGTCGTGGAGCGCCGGGCCCGGCAGCGCCGACTCGGCGTCACGCGCGTCGACGTCCGCAGCGACCAGCCGGTGCCGACCTCAGGCGACATCTATCTGATCGGCGGCGGCGAGGACCGGCCGCAGCGGCTCGCGGCGGAGCGGCTGCGCCGGGACGGCGGCCTCTCCCGGGCCGCGTCCAACGGCGCGATCATCTTCTCGGTCTGCGCCGGGTACCAGATCCTCGGCCACGAGTTCATCAACGACCTGGGCGAGCGCGAGCCCGGCCTCGGGCTGCTCGACGTGATCTCCACGCGCGGCGAGGGCGAGCGGTGCGTCGGCGACGTCCTCGCCGACATCGACCCGCGGCTCGGCCTGCCGCAGCTGACGGGCTTCGAGAACCACCAGGGCATCACGCATCTGGGACCGACGGCCCGGCCCTTCGCACGCACCGTGTTCGGCAAGGGCAACGGCACGGGCGACGGCACCGAGGGCGCGTACAACGACACCGTCTTCGGTACGTACATGCACGGCCCGGTCATGGCCCGCAATCCGCAGATCGCGGATCTGCTGCTGAAGCTGGCGCTCGATGTGAACGCACTGCCGCCGGCCGACGACCGCTGGTACGAGGCGCTGCGCGCCGAGCGCATCGCGGCGGCGACCCAGCCGGCCTGACCCGCGGCCGGCGGCCTCCGTCCCGCAAGCGGATTCGTACGAACATCCGGTGTCCACGGTGCGGACGTCCGGTTCGGCCCCCGCCACCTGCCGCCGGTAGGCTGGCGGGGATCCAACCGGACGACGTGGTCCGGGAGTCGGCCCACGTTGCAAAGGTATTCGGGCTCATGCGCATTGGTGTCCTCACGTCCGGCGGCGACTGCCCCGGTCTGAACGCGGTCATCCGTTCCGTCGTGCACCGCGCCGTCGTGGACCACGACGACGAGGTCATCGGCTTCCACGACGGCTGGAAGGGCCTGCTGGAGGCCGACTACCGCAAGCTCGACCTCGACGCGGTGGCGGGCATCCTGGCCCGCGGCGGCACCATCCTCGGCTCCTCCCGGGTGCAGCCGGCCCATCTGGTCGACGGCGTCGAGCGCGCCAAGGGCCACGTCGCCGAGCTGGGCCTCGACGCGATCATCCCGATCGGCGGCGAGGGCACGCTGAAGGCCGCCAACCTCCTCTCCGAGGCGGGGCTGCCGATCGTCGGCGTACCGAAGACCATCGACAACGACATCGCCTCGACCGACGTCACCTTCGGCTTCGACACCGCCGTCGGGGTCGCGACGGAGGCGCTGGACCGGCTGAAGACGACCGCCGAGTCGCACCAGCGGGTGCTGATCGTCGAGGTCATGGGCCGCCACACCGGCTGGATCGCCCTGCACTCCGGCATGGCCGCCGGCGCGCACGCCATCGTCGTGCCGGAGCGCCCCTTCGACATCGACGAGCTGACCAAGCGGGTCGGCGCGCGCTTCGAGGCGGGCAAGCGGTTCGCGATCGTCGTGGTCGCGGAGGGCGCCAAGCCGCGCGAGGGCACGATGGAGTTCGACGAGGGCGGCCGGGACATCTACGGCCACGAGCGCTTCGCGGGTGTCGCCCGGCAGCTCTCGGTCGAGCTGGAGCACCGGCTCGGCAAGGAGGCCCGGCCGGTGATCCTCGGGCATGTGCAGCGCGGCGGCACGCCGACCGCGTACGACCGGGTCCTCGCCACCCGGTTCGGCTGGCACGCCGTGGAGGCCGCGCACCGCGGCGAGTTCGGGATGCTGACGGCGCTGCGCGGCACGGACATCACGATGGTGCCGCTGGCGCAGGCCGTGGAAACGCTGAAGACGGTTCCCGACGAGCGGTACGCCGAGGCGGAGTGCGTCCTCTGAACCTCTGACACCTCTGACACCTCCCCTCTGAACACCTCCCCGGACGTCACGAACCGCCCCCGGTCGCAGCAGCGGCCGGGGGCGGTTCTAGTCTGGTCCGGACAACCAGCACGAATCAGGGCGCTCCAGGGGCAGGGCAGGCAGATGGATCACAGCGGGCACGGCGGTCACAGTGGGCACGGGATGCCGATGGATCTGCCGCCGTTCACGCTGGGGCGGGGCCTGGAGCTCTCCGGCGACCCCGTCTTCCTGGCCGGCTGCCTCCTCGTGCTCGGCCTGTACGCGTGGGGCGTCGTCCGGCTGCGGCGGCGCGGGGACGCGTGGCCGGTCGGCCGGACGGTCTTCTTCACCGTCGGCGTGCTGAGCATCGCGCTGGTGATGTGCACCGCGCTCAACGACTACGGCATGGTCATGTTTAGCGTGCACATGGTGCAGCACATGGTGATCAGCATGCTCTCGCCGATCCTGCTGCTGCTCGGCGCCCCGGTGACGCTCGCGCTGCGCGCCCTGCCGGTCGCGGGACGCGGCGCGAAGGGCCCGCGCGAGCTGCTCCTCGCGCTGCTCCACAGCCGCTACATGAAGGTCGTCACGCATCCGGCGTTCACGATCCCGATGTTCATCGCGAGCCTCTACGGGCTCTACTTCACGCCGCTCTTCGACTTCCTCATGGGGTCCAGGGCCGGGCACATCGCGATGATGGTGCACTTCCTCGCCGTCGGGCTGATCTTCTTCTGGCCGATCATGGGCGTGGACCCGGGTCCGCACCGGCCGGGCTATGTGATGCGGATGCTGGAGCTGTTCGCGGGGATGCCGTTCCACGCCTTCTTCGGCATCGCGCTGATGATGGCGAGCGCACCGATGGTGAAGGCGTACGAGAACCCGCCCGCGTCACTCGGGATCACCGCGCTCTCCGACCAGAATGCGGCGGGCGGCATCGCCTGGGCGTTCAGCGAGATCCCGTCGGTGCTGGTGCTGATCGCGCTGGTGTTCCAGTGGTACCGCTCCGAGCAGCGCCAGGCGGTGCGCAAGGACCGGGCGGCGGACCGGGACGGGGACCGGGAGCTGGAGGCGTACAACGCGTATCTGGCCTCGCTCCAGGCGCGCGGACGCTGAGCACGCACGGCGGCCCCCGCCTGGTACGTGCCCGCCAGTAGCGCGAGGCACGTCTCAGGGGTCACGATGGCTGCACGGCCCTGGCCATGGCTTCCAGCGATGGCGCGTCGGCCCGGAGGAGGACGCGCATGTCCGGTTCGAGTGCCACGAAGACGATGGGTGTGCTCACCGTCTCGACCCTGGTGGTCGTGACGGCCTACACGGTCGCGCTGGGGAGCAACGGCTGGCTGTGGTTCGGCTGGATCGTACTGGGTCTCGCCACGATCGGGATGGTGGCGTCCAAGCCCACGTGATCCAGGGGCCGGCGGAGGTCACGCTTCTCAGGGTTCTTTGAGGTTCGTCCGGTACGGATGGGCGCATGAGCGACCCTTCCCCCGGCGGCCCTCCGCCCGGCGGCCCTTCTCCCGGCGGCCCCTCCTCGGGCGACGTCACCGTGCTCGTCGTCGACGACGAGCCGAACATCCGTGACCTGCTGTCCCAGACCCTGCGGCTCGTCGGCTTCCGGGTCACGACCGCCGCCACCGGCTTCGGGGCGCTCACGGCCGCCGAATCGGGGCGGCCGGACCTCGTCGTGCTCGATGTGATGCTGCCCGACCTCGACGGGTTCGAGGTGGCGGGGCGGCTGCGCGCGGCGGGCACGGACGCACCGGTGCTCTTCCTCACCGCACGCGACTCGGTGGACGACCGGATCAGGGGCCTGACGGCCGGTGGCGACGGTGATGGCGGGCGGGGTCGGTGCCACCCTGGTCATCGGCGCTCTGGCGGGGATCTATCCGGCGGTACGGGCGGTACGGCTGCCCCCGACCGAGGCGCTGGCCGCGGCCTGAGCGCCGGTACGCGGGGGCGCCGGGCCGGACAGGGACGGTACGCGGGGGCGCCGGAACGGAAAGGAGGGAGGGTCCGCCGGGCGGTTGCCGGCGGGCCTTCCGCCGTCGGCGGATGACCGCGACCGCGGTTCACTGGCCGGCGGAGAGCTGCCTCGCCTTGGCGGCGACGTGGTGGCGCGTGATGCGGCCGATCTCGTGCCAGAAGGGCTTGGCGGTCAGGTAGGTGCCGAGTACCGACAGAATGCCGAAGGACACGTCCACGCTGATGCGCCCCTGCTTGGCCCAGTAGACGTCCTGAAGGTCGAGCAGCAGGGCGAACTCGTCGGCGATCAGCGCCGTTCCGCATCCGTAGGCGGCGGCGACCGCGGGATGCCCGACGGCCTGCTCGTCTCCGCGGACCGCGATCAGACCGACGCAGGCGAGGGTGCCGATGCCGAAGTTGTAGTGGTGGATGTGCTCGCCCCCCGCGGAGATGTTCCCCCAGGGCAGCCACCCGCCGCGGATGCCGTGCGTGATCAGCCGCACGGTCCCGAAGGTCGTGCCGAAGGCGATCCATGTCACCAGCAGCGACCGCTGGAGCGGGGTGAGGTTCCGGTCCGCCGCCTGGTGCCAGCGCGCGAGCAGCCCCGTCCCGGTCGTGCCGCCCCCACGCGTCGGATTCGCTCCCATGGGCTGCCCTTCCTGTGCGGACGACACACCGGCGCCTCACTCGGGCGCTTGCTCATCAGGACCATCGCTGTCATGCCCCGGCGCGGACGGCGGAAAGAGCACGTCCTCCAAAACCTCGAGGGCGAACATCAGCACCATCATCAACACCGGGACCAGCACGGCTATCACGACCATGGCGTCTCCCCAGAGGAGTCAGGGTGCACGGTCTCCGCGACCTCGACGACACCACTGCCCGGCTTGCCACCTCCTCGCGCCGGCACCCGGTTCCTCGCCCCAGCTTCTGCCCGAACGGAGCACGGCGCACGCTGCGGCGTACGGCGCGGCGGGCGCGACGCGGGCCTGTCCAGGGCGCCGACCTGGGCTTCCGGGGCAACACCGCGGGCTACGCCGATAGGCCATTCGAGTGAGACCGGCGCCGCGCGGCCCGGGCTTTCGGCCTGTTCGGCCGCCGGGCTCGCCGCGCCCCCGGTCCACGGCCGGCGCAGGCTCCGCCATCGGCGGGCCCCCCACGCCACCGGGACCTCGGGCCGCGAGGGCCGCGACGTCGTCGGGTGCGGCGCCTTCGGGACGGGCCGAAGCCGTCAGTCGAGCGCGGCGAGCAGTTCACGCTCGCGCTGGGCGCCGAGGCCGGCTCGTCTCACCCGGTCCACTCGGCGATGGGCAGCCGCGCACCGTTCCGCAGCAGCAGCGGGATCCGGTCGAGCGGCGCGTCCAGCGTGTACGTGCCGGCGCCCTCGTACGGCTCGCCGGTCCAGGCGCAGGTCCAGCGGGCGCCCGCCGGCAGATACACCTCGCGGCGGGTGGCACCGGCCTCGGTGACGGGGGCGACCAGGAGATCAGGACCAAGCAGGAACTGGTCGGTGACGGTCCAGCTGGCCTCGTCCCCGGGGAACTCCAGGAACAGCGGGCGCATCGGCGGCAGCCCTTCCTGCGAGGCCACCAGCATCTGGTCGGCGACGTACGGGCGGATCCGCTCCCGCACCTTCAGGTACCGGCTCAGGATGGCGTATGCCTCGTCGCCGTAGGACCACACCTCGTTGGGGCCGCCGGTCATCTCCCCGCCGAGCGGCAGCCACGGCAGCCGGAAACCGTGCAGCCGGAAGATCGGGCAGAACGCGCCGAACTGGAACCAGCGGACGAGGACTTCGCGGTACGCCGGGTCGTCCGGGTCGCCGCCGTGGAAGCCTCCGATGTCGGTCGTCCACCACGGGATGCCGGACAGGCCGATGTTGAGGCCGGCCGTGATCTGTGAGCGCAGCGTGGCGAAGTCCGTGCCGATGTCGCCCGACCACACGGCCGTTCCGTAACGCTGGCTGCCGGCCCAGGCCGAGCGGCTGAACGACATGCCGTCGGTGTTGCCCGACGCGGCCATGCCCTCGTGGAAGGTACGGGCGTTCTCCCTCGGGTAGAGGTTGGCGACCTCGAGGCCGGGTCCCGCGTGGTAGCGCAGGTTGGCCGGGTGACCGGGATTCATCTCCGGCTCGCAGGCGTCCAGCCACCACAGGTTGACGCCCAGGGACTGGTAGTTCCGCTGCGCCTTGGACCAGACGAACGCGCGGGCCTCGGGGTTGGTGGGATCGTAGAAGGAGACCATGGCCTTGGCCCGTGAGCCCTTGTCCATGAAGGGCGCGTGGGCGGCGGTGCCGAACTCGTTGGCCACGAGCAGGCCGCGGCGCTCCATCTCGTCGTGGTTCTCCGAGAGCCGGTTGACCGAAGGCCAGATGGAGACCATCAGCTTGATGCCGAGTTCGTCGAGTTCGGCGACCATGGCGGCCGGGTCGGGCCACTCGTCGGTGTCGAACTTCCAGTCGCCGAGGTGGGGCCAGTGGAAGAAGTCGGAGACGATGACCGACATCGGAAGCCCGCGGCGCTTGTGCTCACGGGCGACGCCGAGCAGTTCCTCCTGTGTCCTGTAGCGCAGCTTGCACTGCCAGAACCCGGTGCCCCAGTCCGGGAACTCGGGCGCGTGCCCGGTGGCGTCGGCATAGGAGCGCAGGATATCGGCGGGCGTGTCCCCCGCCGTGATCCAGTAGTCGATCTGGCGGGCGCTGTCGGCGACCCAGCGGGTGCCGGTGGCGGCCAGCTCGACGCGGCCGACCGCGGGGCTGTTCCAGAGCAGGCCGTAGCCGCGGCTGGACAGGACGAACGGGATGGAGACCTCGGTGTTGCGCTGCACCAGGTCGATCACGGCGCCCTTCTGGTCGAGCAGTCCGTGCTGGTGCTGGCCGAGACCGTACAGTCGTTCGCCCTCGTACGCGGCGAAGTTCTGCTCCAGGCGATGGTGGCCGTTGCCCGTGGGGGTGTACACGCGGGTGCCGGGCCACCAGAAGTGCGCGCGGCGCTCGGCGAGCAGCTCACGCCCGTCCTCGGTGCTCACGAAGCGCAGCCCGCCGTCGACGGTGAGCTCGGCGGTGATCCGTCCGTTGACCAGGCGGGCCGGCGCGACCGGGTCGGTGGGCGAGCCGAGACCGGTGCTGAACACCGTCAGGCCGTGCAGGTCCGGGACGGTGATCTCGGCCTTGGCCCCGGCCGGGCGGTCGAGGAGTGCGCCGGGTATGTCGTCGCGCGGTGCACCGAGCGTGGCCCGCACCCGGACCGCGTCGGGGCCCCATGCCTCGACCCGCAGGGTCTCGTGGTTGCCGCTCCACTCCAGGCCGCCGTCGCGCTCCCGAAAGGACATGGTTCTCCCTGTTCCTGGCTGTTCTTGGCTGTTCTTGGATGGTGCCGTGGATGGTGCCGTGGATGGTGCGGGTTCGTACGGGCAGAAGGCCCGTCAGTCCTTGACGGAGCCGCCGGTGATGCCGGCCGCGATGTAGCGCTGGGCGATGACCAGGAGGATCGCGGCGGGTACGGAGGCGATGACGGCCGAGGCCATGACCGCGTTCCAGTCGGCGGCGTTGGCTCCGATGAAGCGGTAGATGCCGACGGTGACCGGGGTCACCGCGTCGCGCGAGGTGAGCGTGATGGCGAAGAGGAAGTCCGCCCAGGAGAAGAGGAAGGCGAAAAGCCCCGCGGTGATCACGGAGTTGCGGCTCATCGGCAGCACCACGCGCAGAAAGGTGCGCCAGTGACCGGCTCCGTCGAGGGCTGCGGCCTCGACGACCTCCTTGGGCAGGTTCTGCATGAAGGCGCGCAGCAGGATCGCGGCGAACGGCACCGACAGCGTGGACTGGGCGAGCATCAGGCCGATGGTGTTGTTCAGCAGCCCGAGGTGGCTGTAGAGCACGAACAGCGAGTTGGCCTTCGCCATGCCGGGGATCATCTGGACGATCAGCAGCACGAAGAGGATGAGTCCCGCGTGGCGCAGCGTGAACCTCGCCAGGGCCCAGGCCAGCGGGGCGGCCACGGCGAGGGTGATCAGGACGTTGCCGCAGGCGACGAAGAGGCTGATCAGCAGATGGCGGCCCTGGGTGTCGAAGGCGGCGCGGTAGCCGTCGGCCGTGGGATCGCTCGGGAACCACCTGGGCGGGATGGAGAGCAGCTCGTGGCTCGGCTGGAGCGAGGCGTTGAACATCCAGTAGAGCGGGAAGAGCAGCACGGCGACGAGGGCGACGGCGAGGGCGGTCGTGCCCCAGCGGCGCGTCGACGGGACGGTTGCGGTGGTCATCCTCGGTTACCTTCCGTCCTGCTCGGTACGGACCACGCGCAGGTAGACCAGCGCGAAGAGCATGGCGATGACGACGAGTACGTTGCCGACGGCAGCACCTTCGCCGAAGTGCAGCTCGGTGAAGGAGAGCTGGTAGGACCAGGTGGAGAGCAGCTGGGTCGCGTCGGCGGGCCCTGCCTGGGTGAGCACCATGATCACGTCGAACGCCTTGATGGTGTAGATCAGTCCGAGCATCAGCACCACGGTGGTGACCGGGCGGAGCAGCGGCCAGGTGACGTTGCGGAACCGCTGCCAGGCGCTCGCCCCGTCCAGGGAGGCGGCCTCGTACAACTGCTCGGGAATGGTCTGGAGACCGCCGTAAAGAATCACCATGTTGAAGGGGATGCCGATCCAGATGTTGGCGATGACCACGGCGGTCATGGCGTAGGCCGGATCGACCAGCCAGCCGACGGGGGCGTCGATCACATGCAGGCCGAGGAGTACGTGGTTGAGCACGCCGTATTCCTGGTCCAGCAGCCAGCGGAAGACGGTCCCGGAGACAAGGAGGGGCAGCAGCCAGGGCAGGAGCAGCAGGGCGCGCAGCACCCCGCTGAGCGGGAAGTGCCGGCGGAAGAACAGGGCGAGGCCGAGCCCGATCGCGAACTGGAAGGCCAGCGATGCGAGGGTGAAGACAGCGGTGTTCCACAGGGTGGCCGAGAACAGCTCGTTGCCGAACACGGCCGCGTAGTTGTCCCAGCCGGTCCAGGGGGCGTCCCCCTGGTAGAACGAGCTCACCGTGTAGTCCTGGAAGGCCATGACAACGTTGGCAACGATGGGGTAGCCGAAGAAGACCGCGAGGTAGACCAGGGCGGGGACGTAGAAGCCGAGCTTGGCGATCCGTTGGGCGCGACGGTGCCGGACGGTGGCGCGGCCGGTCACCGGCGCTGCCGGCTCGGTGAGGGTCATGGTCATGGGTGTGCGCACCTCGCCTGATCAGTGGTCGGCCGCGTCGGCCTGGCGCTGGGCGGCGGCCATGGCCTCGGCGGGGGTGAGCTTTCCGGTGGCGACCTGCTGCAGAGCGGTCGATATGGCCTTGGACACCGCGGGGTAGCGGGTGCCGAGCACGGCGGTGCGGGCGCGGGCGCCTGGCGCGCTGGCCACGAACGGGGCGAGGTCGGGCTGCTCCTTCACCAGCTTGCGGGCGACGGCCGGCTTGCTCGCCACGTCGGCCCGCAGCCGCGACCACTGGAGCATGTTCTTGTCGCTCAGTACGCAGTCGAGGAGCCGCACGGCCTGGTCCTGCTTCCCGCCCTCGGGTACGGCCCAGGTCTCGCCGCCCATGGGGCTGGCCGGCATGCCTCCCTCCTCCTTGACCGGGAGCGGCACGACCCCGTAGTCGAGGTGCGTCTCGGAGTCCAGCGATGCCAGCTGCCAGGAACCGTTGATCATCATGGCGGCGTGGCCGCCGATGAACGCGTCGGCGGCATTGGCCTGTTCCCAGTTCAGCGCCGACGTGGAGACCGAGCCGTCGTCGAAGAGGGACTTCCAGTACGTGAGCGCCTCGATGGCCGCCGGTGAGTCGAGGTCGGTGAGTTCCCCGCCTGCGCCCCACAGGAACGGCTCGAACTGCCAGGTGCCTTCCTCGGTGCCGATCGCGGAGAGCGCGAGGCCGTGCCGGTACCCCTTGGTCAGTTTCCTTGCCGTGGAGCGCAGTTCCTCCCATGTGGTGGGCGGTTCGACGCCCTCGTCCGCGAGGGCGCGCTTGTCGTAGAAGAGCGCGAGGCCGTTGACACCGGGGGCGACACCGTAGAGCTCGCCCTGGTAGCTGCCCGCCTGCAGGACACTCTCGTAGAACCCCTCGGTGTCGACCTTCCCGTCGAGCCGGAGCAACGCGCCGGTCGATGCGAGCTTGGCGAGATCCGGGTTGTCGGTGAGGACCAGGTCGGAGAGGGTGTGCGCGGCGCCGTCGCGCAGCAGCTTCGGGACGAGCTGGGAGCGCGGCATCACCTCGCGCTCCACGGTGACGCCGAGATCGCGCCCGCAGGCGTGCAGGATGCTGGTCAGCGCGGTGTTGCCGGGCTCGGAGGTGTAGTAGTCCGCGACGGTCAGGGTGTTGGGCCCGGTCTCGGCCGTGATCAGTCCGCAGCCGACGGTGCTGACGGCGAGTGCGAACGCGGCGCAGGAGGCCAGCGCACCGCGGGCGAGGGGTCGGTTCATCGGTCTTCCTTCGGCTCGTCGCCGCGGACGGGTGCCGGGCGGGTGCTGGCCCTGACCGCGAGTCGGGGTTCCAGGAGCACGGGGGTGCCGGTGGTGGAGCGGTCGAGGTTGTCCATCAGCAGGTCGACGGCGCGCGCGGCCATCTCGGCGGCGGGCACGGCGATCGAGGTCAGCTGCGGTTCGCCCGCGGTGGCGACGGCGTCCGAGCCGATCACGACCATCGAGAGGTCCTCGGGCACCGCACGGCCGTGGCTGCGCAGCAGCGCGGGGAGATGGGCGGTGGCCGACTCGTTCTGCACCACGAGCGCGGTGGCGTCCGGGCGTTCGGCAAGGACTCTGGCGACCGTGCCCGCGGTGCCGGCCCAGTCCGCCTCGCAGGGACGGTGGGTGAGCCTGGCTCCCCGGGCGGCGGCCTGGGCGAAAGCGCCCGCGGCGGTGCGCTCCGCGTAGCCCGCGCGGTGCCGGTAGACAGCGGCGGGTTCGCCGACGAAGACGATGTCGCGATGGCCGAGGCCGGTCAGATGGTCCACACACATCCGTCCTGCGGCCTCGAAGTCCAGGTCCACGCAGGGCAGACCCGCGGGGTTGGCGGGCAGCCCGATGAGCACCGCGGGCACGGAAAGGCGGCGGACCACGTCGAGACGGGGATCGGCCACACCGATGTCCATCATGACCAGCCCGTCGAGCCGGGCGGCCTGCACGGCGTCGAGCAGGTCGTCGCTGCCCTGGTGATCGGTGAGCAGCAGGACGTTGCACCGGTGGCCGCGGGCGGCGACGCTCGCCGCGAGCATGAACTCGGCGAGGAGCGGCCGGTGTTCGCCGCCATGGACGCTGACGGCCAGTCCGACGGTTCGGCGGGGCGGGTGTGCTCCCGGAGTCGGCCGGTAGTCGAGGGCCGCGATGGCGTCGAGCACACGGCTCCGGGTCGCGTCGGATATCGGCCGTTTCCCGCTGAGGACGTAGCTGACGGTGCTGACCGCGACGCCCGCGTGTTGCGCCACGTCCACGATCGTCGCCACGGCTTCTCCTCACGCTGCACCGGCAGGCGAGCGCATCGTCGAAACCGTTTCGACGACACGGATGTGCGGCTCGCCCCTGAGCTGCCCGCGTGAGGTTAAGCAGGGGTGAACGATCGCGTCCATAGCCCTCGGACCGTTTCGACGATTTCGACGCGCGCCATCTGCCCCCGGTGGCCGCCCGGCAGCACCGGGGTACGCCGCTTCTCGTGCTCAGGAATTCCCGAGGGCTTACGAGTACCGTGAAATCAAGGGAGGCCCTACGTCGGCTCGGGAGGCCCTCATGGCAGACAAGCCCGACCGCCTGCACGAACTGGCCTCGCGTGTGCGTACCCCCGACGTCGTCGATGCCATGGGACGGATGCACCGCCACCGGTGCCACATCAACGACCTGGTGAGCCCGACTCCGGGCCGTGTCCTCCTGGGCCCCGCGGTGACGGTGTCCTATCTCCCTTCCTGCGAGAAGGCGCTCCCGCCCGACCGGTTCAACTTCGACCGCCTGTTCAATGACGCCATCGCAGATGGTGCACAGGGGCGGGTGCTGGTCCTGGCCGGCAACGGGCACACGGACGTGTCGCTCGGAGGCGGAGCCAAGCTCTCGCGACTGGCCGTGCACGGTCTTGCGGGCATCCTGGCCGACGGACGTCTGCGGGACTTCGCCCAGATCGCGAGTTACGGCTTCGCCGCCTACTGCTGGGGGGAGACGGTCAAATGGGGCGGCGACGTGGTGACGCCGTTCGAGGCCGACCGGCCGGTCGTGGTGGCCGGTGTGGCCGTCCGCCCGGGTGACTACGTGTTCGCGGACGCGTGCGGCGCTGCCGTGATCCCCGCCGCAGAGGTGCTCAGCGTGTTCGAAGAGGCCAACCGCGTCGTGCAGGACGAGGCGGCCTTCGTCGAAGGAATCCGTCAGGAAGGCCCCGCCGGCAGCGGATCCGGGCAGTAGCGGGCCGCTCCTCCCCCGTCGTCGCGTCCTCCCCCGTCGTCGCGGTTCTCTGCGCGTTCGGCGCCGCGACCGTCCTCGCCGCTCGCTGATGGTCGGGGCGTGCACCTCGGTCGGACGTTCCCGGGCCTGACGGGAGGGGCGGGAGGGGCGGGAGGGGCGGGAGGGGACGAGCACTCACCGATGCCGGGAGGACGGCTCCCCGCGGCGACAGGACCGCCGGGTGCGGAGGGTCACCTCCACACCCGGCGGCTGCGCACCCCGCACCCCGCGGTTCCACACCCCGCGGTTCCACACCCGGCGGCTCCGCACCCGGCGGTCCTGCGCCGGTGTGTCGGCCTCCTGAGGGGTTTCAGCGGCCAGGGGCCCGCTGTGTGACCTCCTGGAGCACCCAGCCGTTGCCGTCCGGGTCGCTGAAAGTGGCGTAGGAGCCGTAGGAGGCGCGGTCGGGATGCGGGCCGGCGACCCGCTCCTGGCCCTCGGCCCCGTGGGTGAGGTCTCCGGCCTCGTGGCCGTGGTAGAAGAGCCCTCCGCCGTCGTGGAATGCCTCGCTCACCTCGATGCCACGGCCGACGAGCTCCGCGCGGGCCTGCTCGATGTCGGTGACGATGAGGTACAGGCCCTGGACCGAGCCCGGCGCGGCGGAGGTGAGCCCCTGGCCGAAGATGATCGAGCACTCGGAGCCGGGCGGCGTGAAGTGCACCGCGCGCCAGTCCTCACTGACGGCCTTGTCGAGATCCAGGCGGAATCCCGCCTGCTCGTAGAAGGTCTTGGCCCGATCGATGTCGGAGACGGGCAGCACGATGAGTTCGAGCTTCAGATCCATGTGGGGGGTCCTTCTCTCTGAGTATCGGTGAATCCCGCACCCTGTGCGTCACCGGTTCACGACGTGGTCCCGGACGGCGGAGCCGGCTCCGGACGCTCGGTCGCGCATGCCCGCGCGCTGTGCGCAGACAGATACCGCCGAGTCGCGGCGCGGTACGCGGACGGCACTGTCCGCACGGCGCGGGAGCTACCCGACCACGAATAGGAGCATATACTCCTATTTGCCACGGAGCAAGAAACCTTTCCACAGCAGCTGGGACCGGGTGTGCCGGTGCGACGAGCACCACTGGCACACGGCATCACGACATCCACCGGCCCGTTCGCGCCGTCGAACCGGTGATCGCGGCGAGAGGCGAGAGAGGGGCCGACCGTTCCAGGATAGATCGCCGACCCCGGTGGCGCTCCGCGCCTCGTTCCTCACTCGGCCCAGGGCTCGAAGCCGGTATGGAGGACGGCCTCCAGGGAGGCGCGCAGCCCGGCCGCCTCCCCCACTCCGAACTTCTCCTCGAACTGGGCTTGCACGGCTTTCCACAGGGGCACCGCCGCCCTCATCCGGGACAGGCCGGCCGGCGTGACGGTGACGATCCGTGCGCGGCGATCGGCCGCCGACTGCTCGACGGTCACCAGACCCTCCCGCGCGAGCGGCTTGAGGTTCGAGGCCAGGGTCGTACGGTCCATGGCGATCATGTCGGCGAGGGTGGTGATCGTCGTTTCCCCGTGAGTGCTCAGCTTCTGCAGGATGCTGAACTGCGTCGCACGAAGACCGACCGGGCCGAGCGCCTTGTCGTATGTCGCACCGAGGTACCGGGCCGCCTTCCGCAGAGCCAGGTTGTTGCACGAGTCGGCGAGATCCGTCGGCGCAGTGGTCATGGTCTCCTCCAGAGTTCCCCCGCCCATAATAGGAGTGCATGCTCGTAATCGCCGACGGTGCCGAGCTCGCGGCCTTCCCGCAGGCGGGGTCCCGCCCGCCTGTCTAGGCTGAAAAGGGGCCCGGGGGCGATCGAAGGGCGGAGGTCGACCGATGGCTGCCGGCAACCTCG
Organism: Streptomyces sp. FIT100; assembly: GCF_024584805.1. Taxonomy (NCBI): domain Bacteria; kingdom Bacillati; phylum Actinomycetota; class Actinomycetes; order Kitasatosporales; family Streptomycetaceae; genus Streptomyces; species Streptomyces sp. FIT100. The sequence goes on from NZ_CP075715.1 coordinate 714,266, forward strand.
TTCTCATCGCCAACGCCGGTGACGTGGGCAGCGCGGTCCTCGACCAACTGCGCGCCCAGGACGTGCCGGTGCGCGTGCTGGTCCGCCGTGACGACGATCGTGCGGCAGGGCTGCGCGCACGCGGGGCGGAGGTCGTCCTCGGCGATCTGACCAGGCCCGAGAGCGTAGCGGCTGCGCTGGAGGGGGTCGCGAGGATGTACTTCGCGATGCCGGTGTCGCCGGACCATCTGCTGGCGACGACCGTGGTGGCCAGCGTGGCCCGCGAACACGGGGAGCTGGACGGCCTGGTCGGCATGTCCCAGATGACGGTGTCGCAGATGACCGCCACCAGCACCGCGGAGTCCTTCCAGCAGCGGCTGCACTGGCTGGCGGAGCAGGTGCTGAACTGGTCGGGCCTGCCGGTGGTGCACATCCGACCGACCTCGTTCCTCGACAACCCGCTGTTCACCACGCTGGCGGCACGGTCGATCCGGGAGAACGGCACGATCGCGCTGCCCTTCGGCACCGGACGCACCTCGCCGGTCGCCGTGGCCGACGTCGCCCGAGTGGTCTCCACCGTGCTCCGCGACCCGGCCCCGCACATCGGACACGTCTACGAGCTGACCGGACCACGCACGGTCGACATGACCGAGATGGCCGAGGAGTTCTCCCGGGCCCTCGGGCGGCCGGTGGCCTACGTGGACGTGCCCCTGGACCAGTGGCGGTCCGGCGTACTCGCCAAGGCCGGTCTGCCGCCGCACACCGAACAGCACATCGCCACCATGGCCCGGCTGCACCGCGAGAACCGCTACGACCGCGCGACCGACGCCGTCGAACGCGTCACGGGCCTGCCGGCCGAGAGGATCGAGGCGTTCGTGGCCGCTCGCAAGGACTTCTATCTCGGCTGAGCCGCGGGACCACGCGCCCCCTGCGTCACGCTCGTCCCACACTCGCCCCCGCTCCCGCATTACGCTCTGCGGCGACGACCGGCCGCGTCCCCGGAGGCTCCATGCCATCCCCCGATTCCCCGCGCTACGACGACCTCCGCGCGATGTTCGTCAACTGCACGCTGAAGCGGTCGCCCGAGGTCAGCAACACCCAGGGCCTGATCGACAGGAGCCGCGCCGTCATGGAGGCGGCCGGCGTCGCCACCGAGCTCGTCCGGGCCGTCGACCACGACATCGCGACCGGCGTGTGGCCGGACATGACCGAACACGGCTGGGAGAGCGACGCATGGCCCGCGCTGTACGAACGGGTCATGGCGGCCGACATCCTGGTCCTGGCCGGGCCGATCTGGCTCGGGGACAACAGCTCGGTGATGAAGCAGGTGATCGAGCGGCTCTACGCGTGCTCCTCGCTGCTCAACGACCGTGGCCAGTACGCGTATTACGGGCGCGTAGGCGGTTGCCTCATCACCGGCAACGAGGACGGCGTGAAGCACTGCGCGATGAACGTCCTCTACAGCCTCCAGCACCTCGGCTACAGCATCGCCCCGCAGGCCGACGCGGGCTGGATCGGGGAGGCGGGGCCCGGACCCTCGTACCTCGACCCCGGATCCGGCGGGCCGCAGAACGACTTCACCAACCGCAACACGACCTTCATGAGCTGGAACCTGATGCACCTCGCCGCCCTGCTCAAGCGCTCGGGTGGCATCCCGGCCCACGGCAACCAGCGCTCGGAGTGGGACGCGGGCTGCCGCTTCGACTTCCCGAACCCCGAGCACCGCTGAGCGGACGGACGCCTCGCGGGCGTCCCCCGGTTCACCACCGAACGGTGCGGTGGGATCGGCCCGGGCAGAGCGGTGACGCCGCCTGGGATACGGTGCCGCGGGACACCGGAGCAGGGAGAGCGGTCCGATGAAGGTCATACGCCGCCTGGCGTTGTACGTGGCGCTGCCGCTGACGGTCGCCGCCGTGGCGGGCCACGGCTGGTACCAGTTCAGCGACACGGGCAAGCGGTGGCGGTACGAGGACAGACTCGCGACGTACTGCCAGGGGCTCATCCCGCCCGAGGAGTCCGCCGTCATCACCGGCTACGACACGGTCGAAGGGCTGCCCAACGACGTGCACCACGGCGGGTCCGACGGCTACGAACTCTGCTGGGTCGGGAGGAGGAACGCACTGACCATCGCCCGGATTCCCGCGTCCGCCCGCGACGACGACGGCCGCCGGGGCGTGTTCGACCTGCTGCGCCCGAGTGCGTCGAAGACGCCACCGCTGCCCCTGGGGGGCGGCTGGCAGGGCTACACCAACCTCAAGAGCGCCGCCGTCGTTCTCGAGTGCACCAACCAGGACGCCTCCGTCGTCGTGAGTTCGGCGAGCGCCGGGGGCGGTGCGGCCGACGGCGCCACGACCGAACTCGTCGCGGCCACGGCGGTCCGCGCGGCGGACCGGTGGGGCTGCGCGGCCGATCCCGGCGGCCCGCTGCCGAAGCTGCCCGACCCACCTGCGGAGAAGTCGCCCCTCGATGCGGAAGGCACCTGCGCGGGCATCCCCATGCGCGGCATGGACATGATCCACTGGATCAGGGAGACGACGTCATCGGCAGGGACCGCGCCGCTGGAGAGCTGCGTCCTCGGTGAGACGAAGGCCCGCGCGGAGGAACTCTTCGTGCTCAGCGCCCGTTTCGGCCCCCTCGCCCAGGCCAGGGCCTCGGACACGGATCCCGACGGGGACGCGGGACACGTCGGCGTCTCCTTCTGGGCCACCGCCAAGTGCCCCGGCGCCGACGCCCGTGCACTCTTCACGATCTCCACCACCGCTTACGTCCACGAGAACGCCGACGCCTTCGCCCGGTCCGCCCTCTCCGCCTTCGCCGAGCGGGCGTCCGCGCAGCGCGGCTGCACGGACCTCCGGCTCCCCGGCTGACGCGTCGGTGGCGAGTCACCGGTGGGCGGCGCTCCCGCGCGCGATCCTGCGCGAGAGCGCCGCCCCCCGAACTATTCCCGTTGCTTCGCGGGGCCCGGGCGTCCTAGCGTGGCCCTCCTCATGGGCAGGGAGACGGTGCCTTGTCCGCGGCTGCGAGTCAGCAGATCGGAGACGCGGAACGGGATGACTTCCCACCTCCTCGCACTCTGCTTCGATGCGAACGACCCCCTCCGCCTCGCCCGCTTCTGGGCCGGCGTCCTGGACTGGGAGTTCGCCGACGATCCCCACGACGGCATCGCCCTCCTGCCGAGCGATGACACCGGGTTCCGTATCCGGTTCCTCCCGACCAGGGAGCAGAAGGCCGTCCCGAACCGGATGCACTTCGATCTGACGAGCGCGTCCCTCGATGACCAGCAGCGGACGGTGGCGACGGCGCTCGCACTCGGCGGCCGCCACATCGACGTCGGTCAGCGCCCGGAGGAGGGTCATGTGGTGCTCGCCGACCCCGACGGCAATGAGTTCTGCGTCACCGAGCCGGGCAACAACTTCCTTGCCGACTGCGGATTCATCGGAGCGCTCGCGTGCGACGGTTCGCAGGAGGTCGGGTACTTCTGGAGCGAGGCGCTGGGCTGGCCGTTGGTCTGGGACCAGGACCAGGAGACCGCGATCCGCGCGCCGTACGGCGGTCCGAAGATCACGTGGGGCGGCCCGCCGCTGCTGCCGAAGCCGGGGAGGAACCGGCTGCATTTCGACCTCGCTCCCCCTGCCGACGGTGACCGGCGAGCGGAGGTCGACCGTCTCGTCTCCCTGGGGGCGACTCGTATCGACATCGGCCGGGACGAGGCCGGCCGGGTGGCGATGGCCGATCCCGACGGCAACGAGTTCTGCGTCCTGACTCCCCGGTAGCGCGACGCGGCGTTCGGCTCGCTCGCGCACCGGGCACCGCCGGGCCGTTCGGGTCTGTCGTCCTCCGTCCCCACGCAGGCCAGGCGTCGATCGACACCGCTCCCGGAATTGATCGCCGGGATCGCATCCCAGATACTGCGTCCTGGCAGGGACCAAGGTGACATCCCCTGAGCCGATCCGGTCGAGTTGGGAGAGACCCTCTTGTTCTACTACGTGCTCAAGTACGTCATTCTGGGCCCGCTGCTGCGGCTGCTGTTCCGGCCCCGGATCGAAGGGCTCGAGCACATTCCCGCGGACGGGGCGGCGATCGTCGCGGGGAACCATCTGTCGTTCTCCGACCACTTCCTGATGCCGGCCATCATCAAGCGGCGCATCACGTTCCTCGCCAAGGCGGAGTACTTCACCGGCCCCGGGCTCAAAGGGCGGCTCACCGCCGCGTTCTTCCGCAGTGCCGGGCAGATCCCGGTGGACCGGTCGGGGAAGGACGCGGGTCAGGCGGCCATCCGTGAGGGTCTCGGGGTGCTGCGCAAGAGCGAGTTGCTCGGGATCTATCCCGAGGGGACGCGCTCGCACGACGGGCGGCTGTACAAGGGGAAGGTCGGGGTCGCGGTGATGGCCGTCACCGCGCAGGTGCCGGTGGTGCCGTGCGCGATGGTCGGGACCTTCGAGATCCAGCCTCCGGGACAGGTCCTGCCGAAGATCAAGCGGGTGACGATCCGCTTCGGGGAGCCGCTGGACTTCTCCCGCTACGCGGGGATGGAGCACGAGAAGGCCGTGCTGCGGGCGGTGACGGACGAGATCATGTACGAGATCCTCGCGCTGTCCGGGCAGGAGTACGTGGACGAGTACGCGGTCAAGGTGAAGGCCGGGCAGTCGGCCGCCCAGCCGCGGGCCCGCAGGTTCCCGCGGAGGCGGCGCTGACCGGCCCCGTTCGGCGCTCTCCGCCCGTCGGGTGTCAGGCTCCGCCCCGGCCGCGCCTGAATCGTTCGAACCCGTCGGCGAGTCCGATGACGGGCTCGGGATAGGCGTACCGCGCCCGGTGGGGGCCCTGGAGCTTCCAGGGCTCGTGGACGGCCGGTCCACCGAGCCCCGCCAGCTCGGGTACCCAGCGCCGTACGTAGGCACCGTCCGGGTCGTACCTCCTGGCCTGCCGGACAGGGTTGAGCACGCGGTTCGGCCGGGTGTCGGTGCCGGTCCCGGCCACCCACTGCCAGTTGAGCTGGTTGTCGGCGACATCACCGTCGACGAGCAGCCCGAGGAAGTACCGCGCTCCGTCGCGCCAGTCGAGACAGAGCGTCTTCGTGAGGAAGCTCGCGGCCAGCAGCCGCCCGCGGTTGTGCATCCAGCCCTCGTGCCGCAGCTGGCGCATGGCGGCGTCGACGACGGGATATCCGGTGCGGCCGTCCTGCCACGCCGCGAGGTCCTCCTCGGCCTCCCTTCCGGTGCGCCAGCGGTCGTGCCGGGTGCGGTAGTCGTCGACGGCGGCCCACGGCCGTGCGGCCAGCACCTGGTGGTGGAAGTCGCGCCAGCACAGCTGCCGTACGAACGCCTCGGCCCCCGGGCCGCCCTTCGCGCGGGCCCGGTGCACGACTTCGGCGGGTGAGAGGGTGCCGAAGTGCAGATGCGGCGAGAGTCTGGACGTCCCGTCGCCTGCGAGGTCGTCGTGGAGGTCGTCGTAGCGCGCGATGCCGCCGCGGAGCCAGGTGGCGAGTCGCCTGCGTCCGGCGCTCTCCCCGCCGCCGGCGAGTCCCGCGGAGACGCCCGGGACGTCCTTGCGGGCCGGTACGGGCTCCGAGCGGACACGGCCGGGAACGCGCACCGTGCGCGGTGCGCCGAGGGTGCCGCGGACCTCCTCCCCCGACCAGCGGCGGAAGTACGGGGTGAACACCGCGAAGTGGTCCGATCCCGAGGGTGTGACACGGCCGGGAGCGATCGCGGTGGTGACGGCGTCATGCACACGGAGCCGGCGGCCGTCCTGCTCAAGGGCCGTGCGCAGCCGCTCCTCCCGGGCCTGGGCGTAGGCGCTGACGCCTGCCGCGATGTGCACCTCGGACGCGTCCGCTTCGTGCGCCACGGCGCGGACCTCGGCGACGACGTCGCCTGAGCGGACGACGAGCCGGCCCCCGCGGGCGTGCAGGCTCCGGTCGAGGTCCGTGAGGCAGTCGGCGAGGAAGGCCAGCCGGTTGGGGGCGGCGAAGCCGGTGCCGGTGATGCGGTCGTCGCGGACGAACAGCGGCACGACCTCCTCGCTCGCGCCCAGCGCCGCACGCAGCGGCGGGTGGTCGTGCAGGCGCAGATCGGCGGTGAAGAGGACGACCGCGGTGGTCATGGGCGCACTCCGGTGTCCGCGTCGCCATGAGGGGAGGCGTCGGTCTTCTCGGCGGCCCGGGCGATGTTGCGGGCCATGCCGCCGAACACGACGGCGTGGAACGGCGACACGCTCCACCAGTAGAGGTGCCCGAGCAGTCCGCGCGGGTGGAACAGGGCCCGCTGGCGGTAGCGGGCCCGGCCGTCCCCGGCCGTGTCGGCGTACATCTCCAGCCAGGCGAGCCCCGGCAGCCGCATCTCGGCGCGCAACCGCAGCAGCCGGCCCGGTTCGATCTCCTCCACGCGCCAGAAGTCGAGCGAGTCGCCGACCCGCAGCCGGGCCGCGTCGCGGCGGCCACGGCGCAGGCCCACGCCGCCGGCGAGCCGGTCCAGCCAGCCGCGTACGGCCCAGGCGAGGGGGAAGGAGTACCAGCCGTTGTCGCCGCCGATCCCCTCGATCACCCGCCACAGCGCCTCCGGCGAGGCGTCGACCGCGAGGGCTCGCCGGTCGGTGTAGAGGCTGCCGCCGGCCCAGTCGGGGTCCGTGGGCATCGGGTCGCTGGGGGCGCCGGGCAGTGCGGCGGAGGACCAGCGCGTGGTCACCCGGGCCTCGCGTACGCGCTGGAGCGCGAGGGTGAGGGCCTGGTCGAAGCCGATGGGGGCGCCGGGTGGATCGGGCACGTACCGGGCGATGTCGTGCTCGCGGCAGACGACCTCGTGCCGCAGTGACTCGGCCAGCGGCCGGGCGAGGGCGGGCGGCACGGGCGTGACCAGGCCGATCCAGTAGCCGGAGAGGCGGGGGGTGAGCATCGGGACCCGCAGGACGAGGCGGTGCGGCAGCCCGGCCACCGCCGCGTAGCGGTGCATCATCTGCTCGTACGTCATCACGTCGGGCCCGCCGATGTCGAAGGCGCGGTTCACGTCGTCGGGCATCCGCGCGCAGCCCACCAGATAGCGCAGCACGTCCCGGACGGCGATGGGCTGGATGCGGGTGCCGACCCAGCTCGGTGTGACCATGACCGGCAGCCGCTCGGTGAGGTAGCGCAGCATCTCGAACGACGCCGAACCGGAGCCGATGATGACCGCGGCGCGCAGCACCGTCGCGGGAACGCCGCCGCGCAGGAAGATGTCGCCGACCTCGGCCCGGGAGCGCAGGTGCGGCGACAGTTCGCTCGCGGACGCCCCGGCCGGGGTGAGCCCGCCGAGGTAGACGATGCGCCGTACGCCGGCGGCGCGTGCCCGCTCGGCGAACTCCCGGGCGGCGTGCCGGTCGGTCTCCTCGAACCCCGGTCCGCCGCGGAGCGCGTGCACGAGGTAGTAGGCGACGTCGATGTCGCGCAGGGCGGCGCCGAGCGAATCCGCGTCGGTCACGTCCCCGCGCACCGCTTCCACACGCCCCGCCCACGGGTGGTCGCGCAGCTTCTCCGGGGTCCGGGCCATGCACCGGACCCGGTGACCCGCGTCGAGCAGCTCCGGCACCAGCCGGCCGCCGATGTAGCCCGTGGCGCCGGTCACCAGACAGCGCGCCTGCCGCGTCGCCTCGCCGTTCATGATGGTCACCGGTGCTTTCCAGGGTACGTCGGCCTTCCGCGCAAGGTCGTGGTGACGGCGGCCAATGGAAGGAAACCGCAGGGGTATAGAGAGCACATGAGTCATTCCCGGGCCCGACGCGTCAGACAGCTCCTCCGTGCACAGGACCACGCCGGGTCCGGCCCGGTCGACTCACCGCGCCGGGCAAGGGGCGGGCTCGTCCCTTCCCTGCTGGGCCGCAGCGCCGACCGCGGACTGCTGTGGTTCGCCGTCGGTGCCGGGATCTGGGCGTTCGGCGGGGCACGGGGGCGTCGGGCCGCCGTGCGCGGGGCCGCCTCCCTCCTCCTCTCGTCGGCGGCGGTCACCACGATCGGGGGCGGCACGGTGCGTCGGGCGACCCGCCCGGCACCGGAATCGGGCACGGCGCTGCGGCGTCCGCCGCGTACCGGCTCCTTCCCGTCCGGGCACGCCGCCTCGGCCGCGGCCTTCGCCGCCGGTGTGGCCATGGAGGCCCGCGGCGTGGGTGCGGTCCTGGCGCCGGTGGCCGCCGGGGTGGCGCTCTCCGGTGTCCGCACCGGCGACCACCGCTCCCGTGATGTGGTCGTCGGGGCGGCGCTCGGCATAGGAGCGGCCTTCGCGGTCCGGGGACTCGTGCCGTCGCGGACCCAGCTCTTTCCCCCGGCCCGGCCGGTGGCCGACGCCCCCGCGCTGGTCGAGGGCAAGGGCCTGACGGTCGTGGTCAACCCGTCCTCCGGAGCCCAGCCCCAACTGGTCAGTCCGGTCCAGCAGCTGAGGAACGCGCTGCCGCGGGCCGAGATCGTGGTCCACGAGCCGGATTCAGGGCCTCTGGCGGACGTGCTCGCCGAGGCGGCAAGGAACGCCGCCCGATCCGGTGGCGCCCTCGGGGTGTGCGGCGGCGACGGCACGGTCAACGCGGGGGCGGCGGCCGCCCTGCGCTTCGACGTGCCGCTCGCGGTCCTGCCCGGCGGTACGTTCAACCACTTCGCCGTCGATCTGGGGACCGACACCGTCGCGGACGCGTGTGCCGCCGTGGAGGCCGGCAGCGCGGTGCGGGTCGACGTCGGAAGGATCAGGCCGCTGGTGCACGCCGGCGGGCAGTTCCCCGACCGTCACGTCCTCGGGCCCCCGGCCGCGGAGCCCTCGTACTTCCTCAACACCTTCAGCATCGGCGTCTACCCGGAGCTGGTCAGGATCCGTGAGCGGTGGTCGCCGCGCATCGGCGGTCCTCCCGCCACGCTGCTCGCCCTGGTGCAGGTGCTGCGCACGACACGCCCTCTGCGGGCCCGTGTGAACGGCCGACGCCGCGCGGTCTGGCTGCTGTTCGCGGGCAACGGCGCGTACCGCAGCCTCGGGGTGGCCCCGACACGCCGTCACGACCTCGCCGACGGACTCCTCGACGTCCGCATCGGGCACGGAGGCCCCTTGGCGCGTACCCGCCTGCTGGCCACGGCTCTCGCCGGCGGATCCGCGAGGACGGGCCTGTACGCGGCGGCACGGCCCCGGCGGCTCGTCATCTCGGAGCTGCCGGAGGGTACGCAGATGGCCTTCGACGGCGAGACCCGGCGCGCACCCTCGGCGTTCGTGATCGACAAGCTCGACGAGGCACTGACCGTGTACCGGCCGGCCGCGGACTGACGTCCCGCGTCAGCCCGTGCTCCTGCCGCTCCCGGTCCAGCGGTGCCACCTGTGGCGGCGGCGCGGATGGACGGCGCGGCCGAGGCGCCTGCCGAGGACGAGATAGCCGAGCAGCGCACCGGTCGTGTTCAGGATGACGTCGTCGATGTCGAAGGCGCGGCCGGTCACCAGCGATCCCTGCACGAGCTCGACCAGCGTCATCACCGCGCCGGTCACGACGGCCACCCGCAGCAGCCCGCGGGTGCGGGGCAGCAGGACGGGCAGCAGGACGCCGAAGGGTACGCCGAGCAGGAGGTTGCCGCCGAGCTGCTTCACGGTGTCGCGGAACGCGGGCTGGGACAGGTAGTCACGGATGGAGTCCCCCGGGCGCAGGTTGCTGTGCGTCAGCGGCTCGGAGGCCGCCGAGGGCTCCAGGGTCAGCCGGGCGAGAACGACGCTGAAGGCCGCTGTCGCGATGAAGGCCAGCAGCACGGCCGCTGCCCTCAGCACGGGTGTCATGGGTGTCGCCGTGTCGTCGGATCCGGTCCGTACCATCGTCGCCCCTAACCAACTCGTCCGGTGTTCCCGACGGTTACCCGGCGGCCGGATGCGCATACCTGGGGAGTGCGGCGGGCGATCCCGGGTATGCGAACCCCACCCAGGAGACCGATCGGACGACAGAGGTGGAACACGTGGCAGCCGTGACGGCAGCAACCGTGGCACAGCAGACGACCGAAGCAACCGGGGTGGCAGGACTCGCACCGATTCCGGAGCCGTCCAAGGTGGCTCCCCGTGACGCGCGTGATCTCTCCCGGCGGTTCTTCGCCCGTCTGGCGGAGCTGGAGGAGGGCACACACGACCACCAGTACGTGCGCAACACGCTCATCGAGATGAACCTGTCGCTCGTCAGGTACGCGGCCGGCCGCTTCCGCAGCCGGGGCGCGGACGAGATGGAGGACATCGTGCAGGTCGGCACGATCGGCCTCATCAAGGCCATCGACCGCTTCGACCTGTCCCGAGAGGCGGAGTTCACCACTTTCGCCGTTCCGTGCATCGTCGGAGAGATCAAGCGCTTCTTCCGCGACACCAGCTGGGCCGTGCATGTCCCCCGCCGGCTCCAGGAGGCCCGCGTGGAGCTGGCCAAGGCCACCGAGGAGCTGCGCAGCCGCCTGGGGCGCACGCCCACCGTGCGGGAGCTGTCCGAGCTGATGTCCTTGTCCGAGGACGAGGTGATCGAGGCCCGAAAGGCGTCCAACGCCTACAACTCCGCCTCGCTGGACGCCGCACTCACCGGTGAACCCTCGCAGGAGAACGAAACGGCTCTCGCCGACTTCATCGGCGAGGAGGAGCCGGCCCTCGAACTCATCGAGGACTTCCACTCCCTCGCTCCGCTCATCGCCCAACTGGACGACCGTGACCGGCAGATCCTGCATCTGCGCTTCGTCGAGGAACGCACCCAGGCCGAGATCGGTGAGCGACTGGGCATCTCCCAGATGCACGTCTCACGCCTGCTGGCCCGGATCATCGCCCGGCTGCGCGAGGGGCTGCTCGACACCACCGGCTGAACGCCACCGAGCGGCACTGCACGGCGCTGCACGGCGCCGGACAGCGGCGGGCGACGGGCGGCGGGCGGCGGCGGGCGGATCGAAGCGTCGGATGCCACGGGTCGTGGCGTCGTCACGGGCAGGTGACACGAACCGTGATGCGCTTCCCGACCGGTTTCCGCTCCACGGCGAAGCGGTCGCACAGGGCCAGCACGATCTCCAGACCGTGCTGGCCCACGCGCTCCGGATCGGCGGCCCTGGCCACGGGCAGGGTGGTGCTGCTGTCCCACACCGTGACCTCCACGCCGGACGGAATCCGCTCCAGGTCCAGCGCGCACGGCCCGAAGGCGTACTTGCGGGCGTTGGTCACCAGCTCCGACACGATCAGCTGGACGGCACCCACGACCCGTGACGCGGGAGCGAAGCCGTGTCCGTCCACCAGGAAGTGCGTGGCGAAGCGGCGGGCCTGTGCGATGCACTCGGGACCGCCGTCGTACACGGCGCCGGCCCACACGCGCCCGGCCCGGCCGGTGGCCGCGCCCTGGTCGTCCCCGTTCGAAGTCATCCGCTGGTCATCTCGTTCAGCCTGCCGTCCCTCGTCCCTGGATCTGTCCCGGGATCCGGGATTTCTCGTACCCAGGATCCGGCCCGGCAGTGCTGGAACATCGAGACGTCTCGGCAACCGGCGCCGTCCGGGCTCAGCCGGGGACGGCCTGGGCCGCCCGTGGTGCGGCCCGTACGGTGCCGGGCTCGCTCATGTCTGCCGGTGCCTCCGCGGGCGCAAGCAGGGCGGTGGACGCGGCGTCGAGCACCCGGCGCAGGACGAGTGCGTCCGGGGCCACCGCGGTGACCAGCACCGCGGGGCCCGCGAGCGGGGTGAGGACGGCGGTGGCGCCGAGCCGGCGGGGCGGGACGGGAGACCTTTCGAACCGGGGGTCCACGACGAGGAGTTGCCCCACCGCGCCGTGGCCGCCGAGGACGGCCGGGCCGCTCCAGCCTGCCGGGGCGGCGGGACCGTAGCAGAGCTCCTGGTCGAGCAGGGGGCGTCCCGCACGGCGGACGGTCAGGCGGGCGGTGAGACTGCCCGTCTCCTCGCCGTACCGGCCCAGGATCTGCTCCTCGCGCAGCACCAGCCGTGCGGTGGCGGCGAGGTCGACGCGGGTGCGCATGTGCAGCTCGCTGCCGCGGGCGGTGATGAGCTGTTCGGGCAGCCAGCGGAGTTCGGCCCCCTCGCCCACGGTGAGCGTGACGTCGTACGTGGCCGGTGCCGGGGTGCGGCCGGGCAGCGCGACGGTCGCGGCGGACGCGTCCACGTGCAGCCGGGCCCCGTCGCACACGTCCGCCTCGATGGCGAGCCGGTCGCCGCCGAGCGGTGCGCTCATGGCGCCGACGACGGTGACGCGGGTGTACGGTCCGGCCGCGCGGGTACGGCGCAGCGCGAGCGGACCGTCGCTCTCCAGGACGGGCAGGCGGCCGTCGCCGGTGGCGACGACACGGGCGGTGGCGGCGAGGCTCGTACGGGCTCTCATGCGGCCCAGGCGAGCAGTTGTGCGCGTACCCAGTCGGCGACCGGCCGGACTCCGTCCTCGCCGGTGAGCGAGGTGAAGGCGACGGGGAGCTCGCCGCGCTGCTCCTTGGCGTCGCGGGCCATGCGCTGGAGGTCGGAGCCGACGTAGGGGGCGAGGTCGGTCTTGTTCACGACGAGGAGGTCGGCGGTGGTGACGCCCGGGCCGCCCTTGCGGGGGATGTCGTCGCCGCCGGCCACGTCGATGACGAAGATCTGGGCGTCGACGAGGCCCTTGGAGAAGGTGGCGGTGAGGTTGTCGCCGCCGGACTCGACGAGGATCAGGTCGAGCGGTCCGACCGTGTCCTCCAGGTCCTCGACGGCTTCGAGGTTGGCGGAGATGTCGTCGCGGATGGCGGTGTGCGGGCAGGCGCCGGTCTCGACCGCCTGGATCCGCTCGGGCGGCAGGACGGCGTTGCGCAGCAGGAACTCGGCGTCCTCGCGCGTGTAGATGTCGTTGGTGACGACGGCGATGGAGAGCTGGTCGCGCAGGTCTCGGCAGAGGGCGGCCACGGTCGCGGTCTTGCCCGAGCCGACGGGGCCGCCGAGGCCGATACGCAGGGCGCGCCGGGTGCCGTCGGGGCGTACGGCGTCGGCGCCGACGGCGGCCGGGCCGGGGTGGTGGTCGTGGTCGAGGTGCATGGCGGCTCCTAGCGCGGTGTCCTACGTGGGTCAGGAGGTACGTGGGTCAGGAGGTACGTGGGTCAGGAGGTACGTGGGTCAGGAGGCGAAGAGGCGGACGGGCCAGGCGGCGTGCTGCTCGGCGGTGATGTCGAGCAGCGGGGCCGACGCGGCGGGCAGGGCGTCGAGCCCGGCCCCGGCCGCCCGGCGGGCCGCTTCGGCGGCGCGGCCCGCGACCTGGTCCAGTTCCGGGGCGAGGCGGGCGAGAACGGCCGTGGCCTGGAAGGGGTCGAGGCCGAGCAGCCGTACGGCGGCGGTCGCGGGGCCGCCGACGCTCTCGTACGCCGCACAGTGCGCGGCGTCCTCGGGCCCGAGGCCGGCGGCGCGTGCGGCGAGGCCGAGAACGACGGGCTGGTGGGCGCCCTTGGGCAACGCGCTTGCCAGTGCGTCGAGTTCGGCCGACGGCCAGGTGGCGCGGGCAGCCCGCATGAGCTGCCGGCCGAGCCTGCGCCCGGTGGCGCGCAGCGCGGGCGACGGCGTACGGGCGTCGGCGGCCTCGTCGAGCTCGACGGGGTCGAGCCCGAGCGCCGCCGCCGCGGCGAGCCCGGCCGCGGTCAGCCCCGCGGTGTGCAGCCGCCCCCGGCAGAACCCGGCAAGCCCTCCGGCGTCCCGGACCCGTCCCGCCTTCACGGCGGCCTCGACCCCACCGGAGTGGGCGTGTCCGCCGGCGGGAAACCGTCCGTCGGCGAGGATGAGCAGCGCGGCCCGCCCGCCCGTCGTACGGCCGGCGGCAGTGGTCGCGTCCATGGTCAGAAGAGGAAGTAGCGCTGGGCCATGGGCAGTTCCTCCGCCGGTGCCGGTTCGACGGGTTCCCCGTCGATGGTCACCGTGAAGGTGTCGGCGTCGACCTCGACGCGCGGCAGGGCGTCGTTCTCCCTCATGTCCGCCTTGGTCACCCCCCTGGTGCTGTGGATCGGGGCGAAGCGCTTGGCGAGCGCAAGGCGTTCGGGAAGGTCGGCCTCGATCGCCTCGGCGGTGGCGAAGTTGAGGGAGTTACCGGCCGGGGCCCGGCCGATCGCGCCGAACATGGGCCGGGGCATGACCGGCTGGGGCGTGGGGATGGAGGCGTTCGCGTCGCCCATCTGGGCATAGGCGATCTGGCCGCCCTTGACGACCAGGTGCGGTTTGACGCCGAAGAACGCCGGCTCCCACAGGACCAGGTCCGCCAGCTTGCCGGGTTCGACCGAGCCGACCTCGTGGTCCATGCCCTGGGCGACGGCCGGGTTGATCGTGTACTTGGCGACATAGCGACGTGCCCGGAGATTGTCGGCGCGGCCGTCGCCGGGCAGCGCCCCACGGCGCCGCTTCATGGCGTGCGCGGTCTGCCAGGTACGCATGATCACCTCGCCGATCCGCCCCATGGCCTGCGAGTCCGAGGAGATGATGGAGATCGCGCCCAGGTCGTGCAGCACGTCCTCCGCGGCCATCGTGGACGGCCGGATCCGGGACTCGGCGAAGGCGAGGTCCTCGGGGACTGCCGGGTTGAGGTGGTGGCAGACCATCAGCATGTCGAGGTGTTCCTCGATGGTGTTGACGGTGTGCGGGCGGGTCGGATTGGTGGAGCTCGGCAGGACGTACGGCTCCGAGACGACGGTGATGATGTCGGGGGCGTGCCCGCCTCCCGCGCCCTCGGTGTGGTACGCGTGGATCGTGCGCCCCGCGATCGCGGCGAGGGTGTCGCCGACGAACCCGGCCTCGTTCAGGGTGTCCGTGTGCACCGCGAGCTGGGCGCCGGTCTCCTCGCAGACGCCGAGGCAGGCGTCGATGGCGGCCGGGGTGGCCCCCCAGTCCTCGTGGATCTTGAACCCGACGGCGCCGCCGCGCAGTTGGGCGTGCATCGCCTCGCGGGACGTGGTGTTGCCCTTGCCGAGCAGACCGATGTTGACGGGGTAGTGCTCCAGCGCTTCGAACATCCGGGCGAGGTGCCAGGAGCCCGGTGTGATGGTCGTAGCCTTGGTGCCTTCGGCGGGTCCGGTGCCGCCGCCCACGAGCGTCGTGATGCCGGAGGACAGCGCCTGGTCGACGACGGTCGGCGAGATGAAGTGGACATGGGCGTCGATCGCGCCCGCGGTGACGATCTTCCCGTTGCCGGCGATGATCTCGGTCTCGGGGCCGATGACGAGGTCCGGGTGGACACCGTCCATCGTGTCGGGGTTGCCCGCCTTGCCGACCGCGGTGATCCGGCCGTCTCGGATGCCGATGTCCGCCTTGACGATCCCCCAGTGGTCGATGACCACCGCGCCGGTGACGACCGTGTCCGGCGCGCCCTCGGCGCGGGTCACCCGCGACTGGCCCATCGACTCGCGGATCACCTTGCCGCCGCCGAACACGGCTTCGTCGCCGGCGCGTCCGGGACCGCCGGAGCGGTCCTCCTCGATCTCGACGAGCAGGTCGGTGTCGGCGAGCCGGATCCGGTCACCGGTCGTGGGGCCGAAGAGGTCCGCGTACACGGCACGTGTCAGCTCAGGCACCCGCTTCTCCGTTCTCCCCCAGCGCTGCCGCGGCGGGCTCGCGTGCGCCGCTCACGCCGCTCATGACACTCACGTCGAGCGGGCCGCCGGTCTCGCCTCGCAGCCCGTGCACGATGCGGCGGCCGGCGAGCGGCACGAGTCCGACCTCGACGGGGACGCCGGGCTCGAAGCGCACGGCGGTGCCTGCGGCGATGTTGAGCCGCCGGCCGCGGGCCGCGACACGGTCGAATGCGAGGCCCGGGTTGGCCTCGGCGAAGTGGTAGTGGGAGCCGACCTGGACGGGCCGGTCGGCGGCGTTGAGCACGGTCAGCCGGGTGACGTCACGGCCCGCGTTGAGCGTGACGGGCTCGTCCGCGTACAGGATCTCTCCGGGGATCATCGCTGCCGCCACCCCTTCAGACGATTGGGTCGTGGACGGTGACGAGCTTGGTGCCGTCCGGGAAGGTCGCCTCGACCTGGACGTCGTGGATCATCTCCGCGATGCCCGTCATGACGTCGTCGCGGGTGAGGACCTTGCGTCCCGAGGCCATCAGTTCGGCCACGGTGCGCCCGTCCCTGGCACCCTCCAGGATGTGCGAGGTGATGAGGGCGACCGCCTCGGGGTGGTTGAGCTTCACTCCGCGGGCCCGGCGCTTGGCGGCGACGTCCGCCGCGACATGGATGAGCAGCCGTTCCTGCTCGTGCGGGGTCAGTTGCACGCTTCCACCTCACAGATCGACCGGCGGGGGCCAGTACGGGCAAGCGCGACCGTAACCCGTTTCGACATGGTGTTGACCGCGATACGAGCTCCGCATGACCGACGCTTGAACGGTAGGGCGGAAGTTTTTCCGGCGCGTTAACTGATCTTTGGCACGTGCAGGGACGTCAGCCCGCGCAGCCCGTCGTCGCGGCGCGTTCCGCGTGCACCGCTACGACGTCGGGGCCGCCGCCCGGAGCGCGGCGGAGGGCGTCGTATACGGCGCCGTGCCGCCGTGGCGTGGCGCCGCGCACCGGAGGCCCCCGCCAGGCGGCACCCCTGGAGGCGGCCAGGGCAGCCGCAACCGCCCGACCGGTCGCAACGCGGCCTCCGTCAGGCGCCGGCGCCCGGGGGCCGGTGTTCCGCCGCGATGCCGAAGCGGCCCCGTTCGCCCGGAGCGGACGGCGCCGAGGTGCGCAGCGTCGAGACCGAGGTGACCACGGACTCGTCGTCCGTCTGCGCGGCGGCGTCGAGTCCGTCGAGTCGCTCCAGGTCAGCGGCGGAAACCAGAGCCACGAGGGGCTTTCCGTGGCGGGTGACGACCACCCGCTCGCCTCCGTACACCACGCGGTTGATCAGCTCGGCGAGCTCCGCCCGTGCTTGCGTCACCGGAATCTCATAGGCCATGTTCCCCAGCTTACGGGGCGTCCATCATGTCCACACGATCCGTAGAGAACGGAGAAAGTCCAGGTCAGAGACTCCGAGACCAGTCGCACACAACACGTCTGTGAGACCTGTGCGAGACGGAGGAGGCCGACCGTGACGGACGGTACCCGGCCCTGGCACCACCGCCAGGGATGAGCCGGTGTCCACCCCGCGGTCCACGCTCGTCATTCCGAGCGGAGTTGCCGCGTGGTGGGGAGCAGTCGCCGGGGCTGGACAACCTGGCGGTTCGGGTGGATCCATCCTCCCGGGCGCGGGAGCAACGCCGCAGGTGGCCGATCGCCGCGTCTTGATCGGGAGCATCCCCGCAGCCGCAGGGCAGAGTCGGTCCTCTTCGTCGACGGCGCCTACTTCCTTGGAGCATCCCCCGGGTCGGGGAGCACGGCACGGCCGTTGGCAAGTCGCCCCAGGCGGAGACCATCCTCGCGGGCGCAGGGGAGCAGTTGGGGGCGATCGTCGTCGCCCACGTCCGTGGCTCTTCCCTGCGGGGTGCAGGGAGCAGGGGGGGACAGCATCGGTGCTCATCTGGGCAGTGCGGTCCTCCCCGAAACCCGCAGGTAGCAGTCGGCCGGCATCTGCCGGGATCCGTCAGGAGGTGGTTGCCGGGTGCGGGTCGCCGAGGTACGGGAACCGGTCCAGGGTGTCGGTGTGCGGCGTCAGACCGGTGGGCGGCGCCTCGTTCTTGGTGAGGAAGGCGACGCGGGTGTCGATGACGTCTTCCGTGAATGTGCGGCCGTTCGGGTACGCGGCGGGCTTGGACGGGTCGAAGTGCAGCACGTCCGGCAGGAGGCCGTGCTCGTCGAGCGCGGTGATCGCCTCCTCACGCGAGTAGCCGCCGGTGTGGCCCAGCAGGTGGACGAACTGCTCCGTCCATCTGGCCCGGTCGTTGACCGGCTCGCTGGCGTTGTACTCCTCCTTCGTGTCGTCGGTGTTGAAGAAGCTGCTCATCGAGGGGTGCCCGGCCCGGTCCGCGTGGACGAGTTCGCCGTCGCGCAGGACGCTGCACCGGCCCCAGATGTGCAACTCGGGATCGGGGGCCAGCTCCGCGGTCGGCAGTTCGATGGCCATGGAGAAGACGTTGGCCGTGCTGTTGGAGTCGACACCGGTCCAGGGGGACTTTCCGCCCAGATGCGGCGCGGTGAAATTCCTCTTGCCGCTGGTGTCGAACAGGTTCTTGATCCCGTCGAAGTCGAAGAAGAAGGCATCACTGCGGCTACCGGCGGCCACCTTGTAGGCGCCGCTGCCGACCACGTTGGCCTGGGAGCCGAAGGAGACGGCGGCGTTCGACACGATCTCGGTGCCGACCGCGTCGGGCCTTCGGGACTCCGCTCCGGTTGCCATGAAGACGCTGTAGGTCTGCGAACCGTCGGATGCCGGCGGGCTGAAGACCCAGCTGAAGGCGGCGTCGGTCAGGTAATCGCCGTCATTGTCGATGTTCAGGCGGTACACGGCGTCGGGGTGCATGGCATCTGCCTGGGGATTGGCGTTGAGGATGAGAACGGTCCTGCTCGGATCGCCGGGTGCCCCGAAGGCGTACAGGTCGCACAGATCGAGGCGCTGGTCGCCGAGTGGTGGCCCAAGGCTGAGGCCGGTGAAGTGGTTGGACATGGTGGACCCTTCCGTTGCTCGCCCGTCGGACAACCACCTAGACGCCCGAACGGACGTTCTGGGGTGCGTGAGGTACTCCCACATCTGGACAGTCCATCCACGCTAGCCGCCGCAGAAGTACGGCCATGGAGGGCGAACACGTAGCCGTCAAACAACGCCCGGATGGATCACGGTGCTCGGCCCGGTCGCCCGCATGACGTCCCGGTACGACGGGCCCGACGTGAGAAGTGGCTCGGCGCGAACGGGCGCGGTGGCTCCTCGTCCCTGCGGGGACGAGGAGCCACCGGCCATGTGCGCTGCCGGCTCGGAACGAGCGCGGCTATCTCAGGTAGGGGCCGTCCGCGCCGATCTTGCCGGGTGCGGCGTTGGAGCCTCCGAGGTCGAGGACGTACACCCTCAGATTGCCCTTGCCGGGACCTGCGACGCCGAGGGTGCCGTTGGAGACGGTCCTCACGTCGCCGGTGACGGCGTCCTTGTACGTTCCGTTGGGGATCCCGGTGAACGTCGCACCGTCGGTGACGGTCACCAGGGCGAAGCTGTCGACGCCGGTGGTGGTGTTCGTGTACCGGCGCTTGAAGGCCATGGTCCCGCTGATGCCCTCGGTCGAGTACTGGCCCATCTGCAGGGCGGGGATGGTCCGGCGGATCATGTTCAGCCTCTGCACATGCTTGACCAGGGGCTTCGACAGTGTGGTGGCGACGGCTCCGGAAGCGGAGGAGACGACGGAGAAGTCACTGGCCGTGACCTCCCCCGCGATCTGGTCTCCGTAGTAGGCCCGTCCGGTGGTGGCGAGCGGGCAGGTGGGTCCGCAGTCGATCTGCTTGCCCGCCTGGAACTCCGTCTCCGAGCCGTAGTAGAGCGTGGGGATGCCGCGGAAGGTCCACATCAGGGCCATGTTCTCGGCCCAGGCGTCGGTGCCTCCCGTGTAGCGCTCCTTGGATTTGTTGGGGCCGTAGTCGTGGCTGTCGACGTAGACGACGTTGTAGGTGGCGTCGTTGACCGAGTCGTCGGAGTCCTTGCCGTTGTGGAAGGCGTTGGAGGCGTAGCCGAAGTTCATGTGCATGCGCATGTCGATGATGTTCATGCCGCTGAACCGGCTGTGGTCGGGAGCGTGATAGCTGTTCCCGTTGAGGAAGGCATTGGTTGACGTGGGCTGGTTGCCGGTGCCCAGGTCGTTCTCGTAGGTGTACTGCTCCAGCGCCGCCTGCACGTCGTCGGCGGCGTACTCCTTGCGTTCCTTCCAGGTGAAGAACTGCGCGGAGTGGTTGACCGAGCCGCGGTTCCACTTGTCGTTGACGAAGGCCCCCACCTCGCCGAAGACGAAGAAGTCGGCCGCCTTGGCGGCCCCGAACCTCCGGGTGGCCTCCTCTTGGATGGCGGGCAGGAAGCGTCGGTTCCAGGTGACGCGGGGGATGTGTACGGCGGTGTCGACCCGGAAACCGTCGACGCCCATGCCGATGTACTTGTTGTACGCGCCGATCAGGTACTGCTGGACCGCCGGGTTCTCGGTGTTGAAGTCGGCCAGGTCCTCGTGGATCCAGCAGGAGCGCGAGTCCTCGCCCTCCCAGTTGCCGATCCAGCACTGGTGGTAGAGCGTGCTCGGGAACATCTTCTTGGTCGGGTCGGGCCACTGGCAGTTGTAGAGGGTGTAGCCTTCGGGGCTCTTCGCGCCCGTGGGCGTGCCCCAGTTGAGGCAGGTGTTGCCGGGCGGCTCGGCGGTCGACCACAGGTCGCCGTTGTAGTACGACTTCCCGGAGACCGGGTCGATCGTCAGGCCGTCGTAGGTGAAGCCCTCGTTCTTCTCGTCGTAGTACCAGCTCCATTGCGCGTCGCGGACGCCGTACACGGTCGGGGTGAACAGACCCTTGGCGCCCCAGCGGGAGCTGTGGTTGTAGACCACGTCCTGGTAGATCTTCATGCCCTTGGCGTGGGTGGCGTTGATCAGGTCCTGGTACGAGGCGCCGGCGGATTCCAGCCGGGCGTCGACCTTGTAGAAGTCGAAGCCGTGGTAGCCGTGGTAGTCGTAGTCGGACCGGTTGAGCACGACCGGGCTGATCCAGATCGCCGAGAAGCCGAGACCCTTGATGTAGTCGAGCTTCTGGATGAGTCCCTTGAAGTCTCCACGGAACATGGGGTCGTTGTTGGCGGCGTTGCCCGACTTCACGTGCTGGCTGCCGCCCCGGTTGTTGGACGTGTCGCCGTCGTTGAAGCGGGCGGTGAGGACGAAGTAGACGGGGTCCTTGCGGGGGTCGCCGCCGAGCGGGGTGCCGGGGGCTGCGGGCGGCGGGGCGGTGCCGGTGGTGGCGCAGTCCTCGGCGCTCGCCGCGGAGAGATTGCCCGCTGCGTCCAGGGCCTTGACGGTGTAGCAGTAGGACGTGTTCTCCTCCAGTCCGCTTTCGGAGTGGACGGTGGAGGAGGTGTTGGTGACCGAGGTGCCGTGAGTGCCGCCGGTGCGGGTGATCTGGTAGCCGGTGACGGTCACGTTGTCGGTGGATGCGTTCCAGGTGAGCACGACGGCCGTGCCGGTGGCGTTCGCGGTGACCGCCGTCGGGACGGTGGGCGCTGTGGTGTCGGGCGTGACGGCCTCGCACGGATCGCTTGCGTCCGCGGTCGCCACGTGGTCCCGCACGGTGGTGTTGCCGTCGCCGAGCTGGTAGTTGGCACCGTTGTTGTTGTCCCAGACGCCGTTGCCGTTGTTGAAGGTGGCCTGCCAGGTGGTCGCCGCCCCCAGGTCGACGGTCTTCCGCACCCATCCCGTGCAGGCCGCCTCCATGCCGGTGCCGGGGACGGTGGTCCAGGAGCCGCCGGCGGGGGCCCAGTGCAGGTTGACCGTGGGCCAGCCCACGGTGGTGGTGGAGTACCAGACGGTCGCCGTGTTTCCGGTCGGTGGCTCAGTCGTGCCGCAGGGGTCGCTGTGGGCCACGGCGCCGTCCCGTACGGTGATCGTTCCGGTGCCGAGCTGGTAGTTGGCGCCGCCGTTGTTGTCCCACGTACCCGAGCCGTTGTTGAACGTGGCCTGCCAGGTGGTCGCCGCCCCCAGGTCGACGGTCAGTTTGACCCAGTCGGTGCAGGCGGCGGCCATCGTCGTTCCGGGCACGGTGGTCCAGCTTCCGCCGGTGGGAGCCCAGTGGAGGTGGTACGCGGACCAGTTCCTGGACGCGGTGTGGTAGTAGACCGTCGCCGAGTTCGCGGCGGCGGACTCGCTGCCGTCGGACGCAGTGGGAGCCGCGCTGACGGTCATGGCGGGCAGCAGGGTGGCCAGGAGAGCTGTGAGCGCGGCGAGCACAAGCCCCCATGGCCGGAGAGGGCTGCGCCGCCGGACGGGTGGCGGCGCGTGGACAGTGCGGTACACGGTGCGGCTCCTCGATCGGTGACGGGTCGGTGGGAGGTGCGGGGCTACTTGGCGATCAGCAGCAGGGTCGCGCGGCCGTGCAGGCGGTAGACGGTTCCCGCGCCGCCGATGAAGGCTTCGGAGCCGGGCTGGGCGACCTGGTCGACGCCTTCCGCCCAGGTGGACGTGTCGGTGGCGCGGTACCAGTTCTTGCCCGCCCCTGGGGACGGGAGGGTGAAGTCGACATCGCCCGACCAGCCGTTGTAGCCCACGTACAGGGCGCTGCTGGAGTCACCGAGCTCCGTGCCGTCGATACGCCAGCCCAGGGCGTGGTTGTTCGGGTTGGACCAGTACGTACCGTCCGGGGCGCTTCCGGCAGGTGTGAACCAGTTCAACTGCCCCATGCCGTTGGCGTTGGTGTCGGCCGCGGTGTAGAAGCCGGTCGGACGCAGCGCGGAGTGGGCCTTGCGAAACGCGATCATCCGCTGGACGTAGGTGCGGAACGTGCTCTGGTCGCCACTCCAGGAGGTGGTGAGCCAGTTGGCGGAGGAGTCCAGATTGTAGGGGTTGTTGTTGCACCGGACGGAGCGCAGGTATTCGTCGCCGCCGGTCGTCATCGGTGTCCCCGCGGAGAGCATGAGCAGGGCGAAGCCGTTGCGTGCGGCCTTTCGCTGGTCGGCCGCGTTGCCGGCCTGGTCCCAGGAGAGGTTGTAGTCGGACCCTCCGTCGGAAGGGCCGTAGGGCCAGGGCCGGCTGTTGTTCTTGGAATTGCACATGTACAGATCGGCGAGGGTGAACCCGTCGTGGGCGACGGCGAAGTTGACGGAGTTGTACGGGGCCCGGCCGTCGTCCTGGTACAGGTCCGATGAGCCGGCGAAGCGGGTGGCGAGTTCGCTCGGAGTGACGTTCTCGACGCCCATGGTGTTCTGGTCGCGGCGTACCGTGTCGCGGAACTTGTCGTTCCATTCGGACCAGCCGGCGGGGAAGTTGCCGACCTGGTAGGTACCGCTGCCCAGGGCCCACGGCTCGGCTATCCAGTCGGTGCCGGTTCCCCCGGTGGCGGGACGGGCAGGCATCAGGGCGGTGATCCGGTTGAGGGCGGTGCCCGGATCGGTACGGCTGTACTGGAAGCAGCCGTGCTGGCAGGTGTTGCCGAGGACCGGCGCGAGGTCGAAGCGGAAGCCGTCGACGCCGAGGGTGTCCTTCCAGTAGGCGAGGGAATCGGTGATCAGGTTCCGGGTGACGGGGTGGTACGTGTTGACGTTGCCGCCGACGCCCGTGTTGTCCCACGGGCTCTGCATGTCACTGGTGAGGGAGTAATAGGCGGGGTTGTCGAGGCCCCGCAGGGACAGCAGGCTGTAGGTGTTCTTGTCGTTCGCGTTCCAGGGCCCGCCCTCGCCCGTG
The DNA here is from genome assembly GCF_024584805.1 of Streptomyces sp. FIT100. Classification (NCBI taxonomy): domain Bacteria; kingdom Bacillati; phylum Actinomycetota; class Actinomycetes; order Kitasatosporales; family Streptomycetaceae; genus Streptomyces; species Streptomyces sp. FIT100. The sequence continues at coordinate 737,492 of NZ_CP075715.1, forward strand.
TGGTTGTAGACCACGTCCGTGAAGACCTTGATGCCTGCGTCGTGGTAAGCCCTGACCATCTCCTTGAACTCGCTGGTCGGCCCACCGGGCGACTTGTCGGAGGAGTAACGGCGGTCCGGCGCGAAGTAGTTGAGCGTCGAGTAGCCCCAGTAGTTGTCGCCGGCGGTGCCGGTCGGGTCGACGTCGTTCGCGTCGTTCTGCGTCTCCTGGACGGGCAGGAACTCCACCGCCGTGACACCGAGCGCCGCGAGATCGGCGGCCTTGAGCGCCGCGCCCTTGTACGTGCCCCGATAGGCCGCCGGCACGGAGGGATCGTTCTTGGTGAGCCCGCGGACATGCACCTCGTAGACGATGTCGTCCTTCAGCGCTCTGGTCGGCTTGGTGCCGGTGCTCGTGGCTCCGTCGGCAAGGACGACGCCCTTGGGGGCCTGGGTCCCGCTGTCCGCGCCGCGGTGCTGTGGGCCCGTCCCGTAGACCGCCCCGTCGGCGCCGCCCGGGGTGATCGGGTCATGGCTCAGTTCCGGCGCGTACGGGTCGGTCAGGAGCTTGTTGGGGTTGAAGCGATTGCCGGCGGCGTCGACGTCGGCGATGAACCCGGCGGTCGACCCCTTCGTCCAGGCGGGATCGTAGGGCCAGTTGGGACCCCACGCCCGGTATCCGTAGTACACAGCCCCGCTGATGCCGTACTGCCCTTGGATCGCCGCCACCGGCACGGACACCGACCAGACGTTCGTCGCGGCGTCCTTGGTGAGGGGGACGGCGGCGGCTTCCTGGCTTCCGGATGCCGTCCGGTAGAGGTAGAGGTCGATCCGGCCGGCCCGTGACGAGTGGACCCGGAACTCGATGGAGGCTCCACCGGTGTCGTAATGGGCCCCGAGAGGGCCGCCGGAGGCCGCGGCGGCAGGGACGACGAAGGCGCCGGGCGCCCCCGGCCCGGCGAAGGTGGCGGCCAGGACCGCCGTCGCGGCAAGTACACCGAGACGGGGAGCTCTTCGTATACGGGCAGGGCGGGACACACTCACGGCGGCTCCTGACTGCGAGAGTGGGCGGATGGCCCGGCGCGCCGGGCATCACAGCGACAGCCTGCAAGGCATTGCAGAATGTTGCTGCAAGCTAGTGCAGCCAGATGGGCCCGTAAAGGTTTCCGACAGGTTTCGTTCCACTTCAACAGCCAGTGATTACGGCGGCGTAGGGGTGGACCGGCCGACACAGGTGACGCGTCCATGGCTCACACCCGAGCCGCCGCCCGCAAGTCCTGGTCGACGGCACGGATGTCCTCGTCGGTGAGCGAGGTATGCGTGTGCGCGATCGCCTGCAGACAGTCGTCGTGGTGAGCCGGGCCGGGGCCGGTCGAACCGGCCCGGCCGCAGGAAGGCCGGGTCCAGACTGCGGACCGCGCTGGTCGCGCAGATCAGCAGTCTGCGCTCTCCGCGTCGGAACTGCCGGATGAGCTTGAGGAGCTCGTTGGTCACGCAGTGGGCCAGTGTGGTCGGATAACGCCGCTCGGAGGCGGTCTCCTCCGCATCGTCGAAGAACAACACGACCTGTTGCAGGTGGTCGACCCGGGAGAGCTGCTGCACCGCAGACCGGCCGCCACTCCATGCGGCTCGGCGGCGAGCTGCCAGGGGAACACCTCGATGAAGGCCCAGCACAGCCGGGAGGCCACCGCCCGCGCGAACGTGGTCTTGCCAGTGCCCGGCGGCACGACCAGCACCACGGTCCGGGGGGGGCGGCGCCAGCCGGAAGCGCTCCGCGGCCAGCGGACGTTCCAGGGCAGCACGAGCTCGAAGTAGCTCAGGTCGGGCCGGCCGGTGTATCCCGAATTCACGAAAGCCTCCTCACCGGGCCTCCACCCCACGGCAGGTTGAACAGCTCAATGAGTTGAGGACGGGTCCGTGCAACCCGTTCAACACGTCAGTGGTCCCGGAAGATGGCGCGGTGCCGGCAGTCGGGCTGCAATGGGGAGGATCGCCCGTCTCGGACGTTCGTGCCATTGGCAGCGTGGTTCAAGGGCATCGACCGCATGGTGCCGGGCCAGGGTGAGCGACCTGGAGGGCGGCGTGGTTTCGATCTACGACCTGATCGTGCCGGGGGGCAAGCAGGTAAATCCGCATGCCGAAGCCGCGGAGGCAGTCGCGCATCAGGAGGGTGCGGCCCTCGGAATCGATCTGCCGCATTCACATGAGTACGCGACGATGTCGGCCTACCTGTTCCCCCACGCTGCCGCGGACCGGCTGATGGCGATCATCCTGCTGAACAACATTCTCTTCTACGTGGACGACATGTTCTCCTCGCTGCGGTACAGCCCTACCGACCGACGAAACGAGGCGCTCCACACCTACCGCCAGTGCGTCAGGGTCTTCCGCGGAGATAACACACCGCGCGCCGGTGATCGCCTAGGTGCCGCGTTCCTCAGGTTGCGGACTGTGATGCTTCAGATGGCACCGGAGGCGGCCATGAAACGGTTGCCGGATTCGCTGGAAAGGCACCTGGCAGCGACCCTCACCCCCAGGGCCTCGATCACGACCGGCCGCCGGATGGACATGAACCGCTACATCCAAGTCCGCAAGCACGATTGCGGGATGGGCGTTGTCATCAACTTGATCGAGTTCAGCGAGGGTATGTCCCTGGCCGACATGGTCTGGGCCGACCCGATGGTCGCCAGATGCCGCGATGAGCTGATCCTCATCGGCGGCTTGATGAACGACATCTTCTCCTACGACAAAGAGGTCCGCCAAGGTCAACCGTTCAACCTCGTCTGCGTCCTGATGGAAAACGCAGGGTGCGACGAAAACGCAGCCCTCCGACGCGCCATCGCAATGGTCAACGAGGTCTCCGGGAAGTTCTTGGCTGACCTGAAACACCCCGCGCTGGTGGAACTCGTCAAGGCCGAGCCCGATCTCAGGCACTATCTCTGCGGCCTGCACGACCAGGCGAACGCGAGCTTCCACTGGCAAATGGACACTAATCGGTATCGCTCCCCGCAATCACCGTTCCCTGAACTGCGGGCACTGCTGCAAAGGGAGTTTGAGTGACCGTCAACGATCACCGGCGCGCTGTGCCATCGGCCCGGCGGAGGATTCCCCTCGTCGGAAACGCCTTGTCCCTTCTTCACGACCCGGTCGCGTTTCTGACCTCGCTGCACCGGCAGGGCGACATCGTCCGCGTCCACATCGGTGCCTGGCCCGTGTACTTCGTGACCACACCCGAGCTGGTCTGGCAGGTGCTGGTCACGGACGCCGTGGACTTCGAACTCGGCCGGATCCTCGAGCGTCAGCGCGTGGTCTTCCGGAACGGAATCGTCACCGCTGACGGCGACCTGCACCGGCGGCAGAGGCTGCTCATGCAACCAGCCTTCCACCGCTCAAGGATCGAGCACTACATCACGACCATGAACGAGCACGCCGACGCCATGGCGGGCGCCTGGCGCCCTGGGCAGTCCCTCGCCCTCGATGAGCACTTGCACGAACTCATGCTGACCATCATCACCTCGACGATGTTCTCCGCCGACCCCGCAGCCGCCGCGGTCGCCGAGGTCCGCAGATCGCTCCCACTCATCGCCAAGGGCGTGATGATGCGATCAGCGCTCCCGCCGGTATTCGACCGCCTGCCCATCCCGCTCAACCGCCGCTTCACCGCGGCCAGCGAGAGACTCAGAGCCATCATCATCGAGATCATCGACAACCACGGCGGAGACGGCCACGACCTGCTCTCCCTCCTGCGGACAGCGCGCGATGACCAGGGCCGGCCAATGAGTAGGGAGCAACTCTGCGACGAGCTGATCGGGATCATGCTCGGCGGCACGGAGGCCACCGCGAACATCGTCGCCTGGGCATTCCATGAACTCGCCCAAGCGCCACACTGTGCGGACCGGCTCAGCGACGAGATCGACACAGTCCTCGGCGGAAGGCAACCAGGCGGCCAGGACCTCGCCCGCCTGCCCTACACAGCCAACATCATCAACGAGACCCTCCGTCTGCACTCCCCGCTGCTGAACATGCGCCGAGCCACACAACCGGTCCGGATAGCCGGAGTCACCCTGCCTACCGGCACCGAAGTCGCCTTCAGCCCTTACGTCCTCCACCGCGATCCCCGACTGCATGACCAGCCGGACCGCTTCGTCCCCGAGAGGTGGGACACCGAGGATCCAGCACTCTCACACACGATGTTCCTGCCGTTCGCCGCAGGTCCCCACAAATGCATCGGCGAGAGCTTCGCGCGAGCCGAAATCGCCATCACCATTGCCGCCATCGCCTCGCGATGGCGGCTACACGCCGCGCCGGGAAACCAGGTCCGCGAAGTCCTGGCATCAGTCCCACGCCCGAACGCTCTACCGATGATCGTCCAGCAACGCAGGATCGACCTGCTCCCGCGGTGAGGCTGCCCCACCGTGGCACGTTTCGGGACAGCGGGTTGCGCATGACCTCCAGGGGTCCATCCCCGCGACGCCTTCCAGGAGAGGTCAGCGCGAGGACCACGCTGCCGTCGTGATGCAGTTCCGCGTGGATCGGGCGCCTGGGAAAAGCTCCCCGCGTGAGTGTGGTCAGTACCCAGCAGGGCAGCCCGGAGCGTGGATTGCTCGCGACGATCTCGAGGCCTGCCAGGTCAGCACATCGGGGTGGCGGGCGTTCGCGTCGCGCCACCGCAGGTAGGCGTGAAGTGCCCGGGGCTGCGCGGGGTGGTTGCGGTGGCTGGAGTTGGCGACGGTGAACTGCAAGCCGACGGCACAGTCCAGCTTGAGCCCGAAGAGAGGCCCGTCGGGTGAGCAAGACCGACGATAACCAACGTGGAGGCATATTCAGGCTGGCCGGCCACTGACATCGTCCAAGCCGTCGCCGCACTGCTCTCCCATCAGCAGACCGCCATGATGCACCGCGGTGCGCGAGCGTGAACACGGCGGCGAATCCGCAGCCTTCGACGTGCCACCTGCAACCAGGCACGAGTTCGTAAGGGCGTGTCCGGTGGGTCCCGTGACGGGTCTGGCGGTGGATCCGTCGGTCAGAACGAGGAGGGAGAACAAGCTCAGCGCGTGAGCAGGCACCCAGCCGCGACGCCGAGGAAGATCACGGCTCCGAAGAACAGGCCGACGATCTCATGCAGGCGGTACTTCCAGGTGAACACCCGTGCGCTTTTCGGCCTTTCGGGCAGGTAGGCGACCGGCACATGGGTTCCGAGGTCCAGCCCCGTCGCCGTCGTCGGTGGCCGGAACCTGACGGGCCGTTCACCCGTCATCCGTCCCCTGCTCTCCCTCGCACAGCGCCGCCTGGCACGGGCCGCGCATCAGGAGGACGCGGCACACAACCCGACGGTTCACGAAGGTGCGCGGGCACACCGACTTCTCGGGCCTACGTTGTCGTGGCTCGGGCCACGAAGCGCCGATTGTCGCCTCAGCCGTCTCGCACACGACTGCCGCCCCTGATGGGCCTTCGCCGAGTCGAGCCAGTCAACCGAGTCAGTGCAGTCAACTGGCCAGGCACGGCAGGCTCGCCGACCCATCGGACAGGCCCTACGCGTCGAGGGACTCCGCGGCTTCACGGATCACATCGAGGACGAAGTCAGGATGCGAGAGCATGGGAACGTGGCTGCTGTCCACGGGACGGACATTGGCGCCCATGCGCTCGGCGGCGGACCGCTCCAGGTCGGGGTGCACGGTACGGTCGTTGTTGGCGACGATGAACCAGCTTGGCTTCGTCCGCCAGGCGGTGCCGGGAACCTGCTGGTTGAACAGGTCCGCCACTGGCACAGCGCCCGTCGCCAGGACGAGCTTCTGCTCCGCTTCCGGGAGGTCGCCGCAGAAGTGCGGGACGCCCGAGGGCTTGAGCCACACGCGGCCGTCAGCAACGTCCACGTGCTCGAAGATGGGCGTGCGGGGGAATTTGTCCAGCTGCTCCTGCGACGTCTCGTCCTCGTCCGGGGCGAGCGCGGCGATGTACACCAGAGCGCCGACGCGGTCGTGGGTGCCCGCTTTGGTGATCAGCGTCCCACCGTAGGAGTGACCGACCAGCACGATCGGGCCGGGAACGTGGTTGAGCGTGAAGTTGACGCACGCGACGTCGCTTTCGAGCGAGTCGAGGCCGTGCTGTGAGGCGAAAACCTCGTGCCCTTCAGCCTGGAGCGTGGGGATGAGCTTGTTGAAGCACGACCCATCCGCCCAGAGTCCGTGGGCGAAGACAATGCTGGGCTTGCCCGCCATGGCATTTCCTCCTACAGAGAGATCAAATACGAAAAATTGCACCACATTGCACGTTTGGTGCCTATTCTTGCGTGATGGCCGGGCGTGTCCCCCCATCCCAATTGTTGGGCCGATGAGGTTGAACGTGTTGTCGTGGCGGTCATCCGTTGAGCCACCGGAATCACCGCGATCGCCGCGACCATCGCCTTCCCTTTGAACGTCGCGACGCTGCTGGTGGGATTCGGCGAGATCAGGCGGCACAGGCGCGCGGCCGGCAGCCGGAATCCTGAACGGCAATGGACAGCGACGGTACCGAAGACCTGCCCACGCTGGTGGACCAGGCCTTCCAGGCCCTGCACGGCTGAGCCGACCACACCCCGAGAGCCGCAGGCGCGGGGAGGACGGCCCCGACGCCGCGCAGCCGCCACTCCCCCGGGCTTCCTGCCCCCTCCACCCCACAGCGCAACTCCCTCACCATAATTATCTGTACGTCCTGTACATTTTTTACAGAGACTCGCGCCCCGAGGAGAGGTACGCCATGAACCGGCCTTCCGCCCGCTACGTCCTGCCCGAGCTGACCGAGCGCACCAGCTCCGGCTTCCGCTCGCTCGACCCGTACTCGAAGCTCCTGCAGGAGCGGATCGTCTTCCTCGGCAGCGCCGTCGACGACACCTCGGCCAACGACCTCATCGCCCAGTTCCTGTACCTCGAGTACGACGCCCCTGACCAGGACATCAGCCTCTACATCAACTCGCCTGGCGGCAGCGTCAGCGCCATGACGTCGATCTACGACACCATGCAGGTGGTGAGGTGCGACATCGCGACGACCTGCCTCGGCCAGGCCGCCTCCACCGCCGCCGTCCTGCTCGCGGCCGGCACGCCCGGCAAGCGCATGGCCCTGCCCGGCGCCCGGGTGGTCGTCCAGCAGCCCGCGCTGCCCGAGCCCGTACAGGGACAGCCGACCGATCTGGACATCCAGGCGCGGGAGTTGCTGCGGCTGCGCGATCAGATCACCACGATCCTCGCTCGCCACACGGGTCACAGCTCCGGGCGTGTCGCCGCCGACCTCGAACGCGACACGGTGTTCAATGCCCAAGCGGCCAGGGATTACGGTCTGATCGATCACATCATCAAGAACCGCAAGGCGTCCGCCGCTTCGCCGCTGGTGCGGTGACGGCCCGTGCTGCCTCCGGAGCCTCCACCGCTGCCCGCACTGACGCGCGCCGAAAGCGAGTTCATCGACTGCTGGCTCGAAGTCGTCGACCAGCTGGGACGGATCAATCCGGCCCGGGCCACCCGCACCTACGGCGCGCTGCGCGCCGCACAGGCGCTGGCCGTTCGGGCGGCCGCACTCCGCGACTCGCTCGCTCTGATGCACGCACGGGGCGAGAACGAGCTGCACACGCCCACATTGGCCCGTGCCCTGCGGGTGTTGGACGGGGAGCGGCGCGCCGCGCGGATCACCCTCCCGCCCGAGTCCACGAGTTGACGCCGCGGCACCCCGACGCGCCGTGGCGGCGCGCCACGCTGGGCCACAAGGCGTACGAGTGGGTGTCGCCCATCCGGGGCAGACGTGGCATCGGCTTGCGTGGCTGCGAGTTGCGCCGCAGGTTGGTCCATCCGGTGGAGTCGGCCGTTCCGTTGCTGGTACGGCGCTCGTTCCCGCGCCACTCGACCTCGGCCGAACGGCCGTCTCCACTCGAACGGATCAGCCGTGAGGAGCCTCACATATCGTCGTTTCCAACCAGAAATCCGGCACGGAATGAGTCAAGATCCCTGGGACGACAAGCCCCCGCCACCACGGCGGGGCGGTCCGGGCGGACGCCGAGTCCTGCCGCCGCACCGGATGCCTGGTCGACATGAAGTGCTTCGGCAGGAGTGGAGGACCCATGCAGTACGGGCCGGCCGCCACCCGCGACCGGTCCTCGGGGTGAAGCCGCTTCCGCGGCCGGGCGTCTTCGCAGGCCCGAACCCGACAGGTCATCCTTCACAGGCGGCTGACGAAGGGTTGCGCATGGCTGCGCAGACACAACTTCCGTCCCTGCTGTCCCGGACGGGTGCCGTTTCGGCTCTGACCATCGCCGCCGTCGGCGGCTCCTTGCTCGTACCGGGCGGCACGGCGGAGGCCCACGCCGCCTCGGGACACGCGGCGAAGGCCCTCAAGGTGGCCGCGTCGAAGAGGGGATCCCCGTACCGGTGGGGCGCCACGGGCCCGAACCGGTTCGACTGCTCCGGGCTGACGCAGTACGCCTTCAAGAGGGCCGGCAAGCGCCTGCCGCGTACGGCCCAGGCCCAGTACAACCGCACCCGCCACATCCCCGCCTCCCGCCGCAGCGTCGGCGACCTGGTGTTCTTCCACTGGGGCGGCGCCGTGTACCACGTGGGGATCTACGCCGGCCACGGAAAGATGTGGCACTCCCCCAAGACCGGTTCCGTCGTGAAGCTGAGCAAGATCTGGGCCAAGAACGTCCGGTACGGCCGCGTCCGCTGACCCTCGTGGTCGGCCGGCAGGCCGCAAGCCGCAAGCCGAGGAGACCGGCATGTTCCGCGGGGTACGGGCAACTCGTACGGTATGCCCGACACCGACCCCCGTACCCCGCGGAACGATCCCCCTCCGGACGGCACCGGGGAGCTCCCCCCGGACGGCACCGAGCGTGACGAGACCGAGCCCGAGCGGGCCGACCGCAACTTCGCCGAGCTGCTCCAGGAGCTGCGGGTCACCCAGACGGGCGTGCAGATCCTGTTCGCCTTCCTGCTGACCATCGCCTTCACGGCCGCGTTCCCCCGGCTCGACTCCTTCCAGCGCGGCACGTACGTGACCACGCTGCTGCTGTCCGTGCTGGCCGCGGTGCTGTTCACGGCGCCCGCCGCGGTCCATCGCGGCCTGTTCCGGCAGGGCGCCAAACCGGAGATCGTGACGGTCTCCTCGCGACTGGCCGCTGCCGGCCTCGCGGTCCTCGCGCCGGCGCTCGCCTCCGCGGTGCTGCTGGTCGTCGACGTCGTGCACGGCACGCCCGAAGGCATCGTCACCGCCGTGGCGACGCTGCTCGTCTGCGCCGTGCTCTGGGGAGTCCTGCCCGCGATGATACGGCGGAGGCTCAAAGGGTCGGCGGACCCGTCACCGGGGCCGGACCGAGAGCGGTCGGGGTCCGTCCGCTGACGCCGCACGGCACACGCCGCACGGCACACGGGCGGGCGGGGTCACGCCCGAGATGTGCGGCCACCGCCTCGGATACGGGGCCGCCGCCCCCTGAGGCGCCGCCGCCCCCGTACGTCAACCGCCGGAAGGCCCCGGGAACGGTGTCCACGGAAGGGCGATCCACACCGTCTTGCCGCCCTCGGGGGTCGGGGTCACCGACAGGCGGCCGCCGTACTCCGCGGTGAGCCAGCGGATGATGACCATGCCGCGGCCGTTGTCCTGCTGGACCGCGGCCGGGAGGCGCTGGGGCCAGCGGGGGTGGCTGTCGGTGACGCCGATGCGCAGCTGCTCGTCGCGTACCAGGCGGAGGGCGACGGTGAAGGTCGGCGACTGGCCGAAGGTGTGCTGCACCGCGTTGGTGGCGAGTTCGGAGACGATCAGCCGGACGGTGTCCGCGGTGTCCGCCTCCCCGGGGAGGCCCCATTCGGCGAGGACGCCGCTGACGTACCTCCGCGCGGCGGAGACCGAGGCGGGATCGCTCGGCAGAGTGACGGAGGCTTCCTGGAGGTCTGCCATGGCGAGCTGTCCCTTTCCCACCGGGGCCGGTTGCCGGTACGTGGCGACACGCAGCGGATGAGGAGCCGGCGCGGCCTCGGATTGCGCTGGGCGCCAGACTGCCACCCTTGCCACCGCCGTTGGAGGCGATCCACCCGGGTATGCAGGGATCTGTCGCTCGAAGCGGTGAACTCTGCGACGCGAGAGCGTATTTGGCCGCACGCCCGGTGGCCCCGGGTCGCCCTGCCCTGCCCCGGGCTGCCCTGCCATGCGCGGGCCGCGGCTCGCGCGGGGACTCCATCGGCCGGGCGGCACGGGCGGGTTCGGCGCGCACGCCGGACAGCTCGACCCTGCCGGAGCTGCTCCGGGCGCCGACTCCGCGCGTGCGGTGGCGCGTTCGGCGCCGGACGGGACGCCTCCGGCGGCCTTGGACTCGCTGGTGGAGGTGGGGCCCGACCGGGTTCAGCGGGGCGGTGCGGCCCGAAGGATCACGCCGACGGCGTCGTCGATCTGCCGGTCGGTGAGGTCGGCCCGCGCGGTGAGCCGGATCCGGGAGATGCCGTCCGGGACGGACGGGGGCCGGAAGCAGCCCACGGCCAGCCCGCCGGCCCGGCAGTCCGCGGCCCATCGCACGGCCGCCTCGGGCGACGGCGCCTGTACGGAGACGACCGCCGCGTCCGGGCGTGCCGCGGTCAGCCCGGCGTCCGTCAGCCGCTCGTACAGCGTGGTGGCGACGGTGCGCGCCCGCCCGGCGAGCTCCGGTTCCCGGCGCAGCAGCCGCAGACTCGCGAGTGCCGCGCCCGCGGCGGCCGGGGCGAGGCCGGTGTCGAAGATGAACGTGCGGGCGGCGTTGACGAGATGGTCGACGACCCGCGCCGGGCCGAGGACGGCACCGCCCTGGCTGCCGAGGGACTTGGAGAGGGTGAGCGTGGCCACGACACCCGTCGAGCCCGCGAGGCCCGCGGCGTGCAGCGCGCCCCGGCCGCCGTCGCCGAGCACCCCGAAGCCGTGCGCGTCGTCGACGACCAGTGCGGCGCCATGGGCGCCGCACACGTCGGCGAGGTCCGTGAGCGGAGCGGCGTCGCCGTCCACCGAGAAGACCGAGTCGCTGACGACGAGGGCGCGCCGTCCCGGATCGGCGTCGAGCGTCTTGCGTACGGCCTCGGGGTCGGCGTGCGGCACGACGGCCGTCTCGGCGCGGGAGAGCCGGCAGCCGTCGACGATGGACGCGTGGTTGCCCGCGTCGGAGACGATCAGGGAGCCATGGGTGCTCAGCGCCGTGAGGGCGGCGAGGTTGGCGGCGTACCCGGAGGAGAAGACCAGCGCGGCCTCGAAGCCGCAGAACTCGGCGAGTTCGCCTTCGAGTTCGGTGTGCAGCTCGGTGGTGCCGGTGACGAGCCGGGAGCCGGTGGCGCCCGCGCCCCAGCGCAGGGCGGCCTCCGCCGCGGCCGCCGTGATCTCCGGCCGGCGGGTGAGGCCGAGGTAGTCGTTGCTCGCGAGATCGAGCAGTGCCGTGGCGGCGGGGCGGGGCCGCAGCGCGCGTACGAGTCCGGCGTCCGCGCGCAGGCGCGCCGCTTCGGCGGTCCACTCGAAGGGATCCTGGGGCTGGGACTGCGACATGAGGGTGGTCCGGTCCTTTTGTAGGCAGCGCACAGACACTAGCCCGGGACAGCTGAGGTCAGAGTGTGGCCATGCACACACCCTGTTCGGCGCGTGTTGTCGAGTTCCTCCTTGGCCCGGGGGTGTCCGGTAAGCGAGGATCAGCGCCATGGACCTCCTGAACACGCTGGTGGACAAGGGGCTGCGGCGTGAGCTGCCGTCCCGCGAAGAAGCGCTCGCCGTGCTGGCGACCTCCGACGACGAACTGCTCGAAGTGGTGGCCGCGGCCGGAAAGGTGCGCCGCCAGTGGTTCGGGCGGCGGGTGAAGCTCAACTACCTGGTCAATCTGAAGTCCGGGCTGTGTCCCGAGGACTGCTCGTACTGTTCCCAGCGGCTCGGTTCCAAGGCCGACATCCTCAAGTACACCTGGCTGAAGCCGGACGAGGCGTCACAGGCGGCTGCCGCGGGGGTCGCGGGCGGCGCGAAGCGGGTCTGCCTCGTCGCGAGCGGCCGGGGTCCGACGGACCGGGACGTCGACCGGGTCTCGCAGACCATCGAGGCGATCAAGGAGCGGAACGAGGGCGTCGAGGTGTGTGCCTGCCTCGGGCTGCTCTCGGACGGCCAGGCGGAGCGGCTGCGCGAGGCGGGCGCGGACGCGTACAACCACAACCTCAACACGTCCGAGGGGACGTACGGGGACATCACGACCACCCACACGTACGCCGACCGGGTCGACACCGTGCAGAAGGCCCACGCCGCCGGTCTGTCGGCCTGCTCGGGTCTGATCGCGGGCATGGGCGAGAGCGACGAGGACCTGGTCGACGTCGTCTTCGCGCTGCGCGAGCTGGACCCGGACTCGGTGCCGGTGAACTTCCTCATCCCGTTCGAGGGCACCCCGCTCGCCAAGGAGTGGAACCTGACGCCGCAGCGCTGTCTGCGCATCCTCGCGATGGTCCGGTTCGTCTGCCCGGACGTGGAGGTGCGCATCGCGGGCGGGCGTGAGGTCCATCTGCGCGCGATGCAGCCGCTCGCGCTGCACCTCGCCAACTCGATCTTCCTCGGCGACTACCTCACCAGCGAGGGCCAGGCCGGCAAGGCCGACCTGGAGATGATCGCGGACGCCGGCTTCGAGGTGGAGGGAACGGAGACGACGACGCTGCCGGGGCACCGGGCGGACGCGGCGGCCGGCGGCGCGTGCGGCTCGCACTCCGGTGGCTGCGCACCGTGCGGCGACGGCGCATCCCAGGCCGTGGCCGAGGCCGGGCAAGAGGCCGGGCAAGAGGCCGGGCGAGGGGCCGGGCAAGAGGCGTCGGCCGCCCGTACGGATCTGGTGGCGGTCCGCCGCCGGGGTGCAGGGACGGACCTCGCGCCCAATGCGTGAGCCGTTGAACGCCCGGGAGCTGGTGGCCCTGGACCGCGCCCACGTCTGGCACCCGTACGGTCCGATGCCGGGCCGTACCGACCCGCTCGTCGTGGAGTCCGCCGACGGGGTACGGCTGCGGCTCGCGGAAGCCGCCCACGGGCAGCGGGAGTTGGTCGACGGGATGTCGTCCTGGTGGTCGGCGATCCACGGCTACAACCACCCGGTGCTCAACGAGGCCGCGCGCGGCCAGCTGGACCGGATGAGCCATGTGATGTTCGGGGGACTCACCCACGAGCCCGCCGTCCGGCTCGCCACCCGGCTGGTGGAGATCACCCCCGAGCCGCTCCGGCACGTCTTCCTCTGCGACTCGGGCTCGGTCTCGGTCGAGGTCGCCGTGAAGATGTGCCTGCAGTACTGGCGTTCGGTCGGCCGCCCGGCCAAGCAGCGGCTGCTGACCTGGCGCGGCGGGTACCACGGTGACACCTGGCAGCCCATGTCGGTCTGCGACCCCGAGGGCGGGATGCACGGCCTGTGGTCGGGCGTGCTCCCGCGCCAGATCTTCGCGGACGCCCCGCCCGGGACGTACGAGGAGTACGACCCGTCGTACGGGGACCGGCTGCGCGAGCTCATCGGGCGCCACGCGGACGAGCTGGCCGCCGTGATCGTGGAGCCGGTGGTGCAGGGCGCGGGCGGGATGCGCTTCCACTCCCCCGAGTACCTGCGGGTGCTGCGGGAGGCGTGCGACGCCCACGGCGTCCTCCTCGTCCTCGACGAGATCGCCACGGGCTTCGGGCGCACGGGCCGGCTCTTCGCCGCCGAGCACGCGGGCGTCTCGCCCGATGTGCTGTGCCTCGGCAAGGCGCTGACCGGCGGTTACCTCACGATGGCGGCGACGCTGTGCACGAGCCGGATCGCCGACGGCATCTCCCGGGGCGAGGTCCCGGTCCTCGCCCACGGCCCCACGTTCATGGCCAACCCGCTCGCGTCCGCGGTCGCCTGCGCCTCGCTCGACCTGCTCCTCGGCCAGGACTGGTCCCAGGAGGTCAAGCGCCTGGAGGCGGGCCTGCGCGAGGGCCTGGCGGAGGCGGCCACGCTGCCGGGCGTCCTCGACGTCCGCGTCCTCGGCGCCATCGGCGTCGTGCAGTTGGACCACCCCGTGGACATGGCTGCGGCGACGGAGGCGGCGGTGCGGGAGGGCGTATGGCTGCGGCCGTTCCGCGACCTCGTGTACACGATGCCGCCGTACGTGACGGGCGACGAGGACCTGGCGCGCATCACGCGCGCGGTCCGCGCCGCGGCGGCGGCGGCGGGGTGACGGTCGGGGCCTTCCGTGACTGGGGGCAAGCCCCCAGACCCCCGTACGGCCTTCGGCCGTGTCCTCAATCGCCGGACGGGCTGAAAATCGCCGGCGATTGAGGCGCGGGGGTCCGGGGGCGGAGCCCCCGCTCGACGGACAACAGCCGTACAACCAGGAGCAGCACACATGACCATCCTCGTCGTCAGCGGCACCGGCACCGAGATCGGCAAGACCGTCGTCACCGCCGCCGTCGCCGCCCTCGCCACCACCCGCGGCCGGACGGTCGCGGTGCTCAAGCCCGCCCAGACCGGCCTCGCCGCCGGGGAGACGGGTGACGCCCAGGAGGCCGCGCGGCTGGCCGGGAGCGGGGCGGCGAGCGTCGAGCTCGCGCGTTTTCCCGAACCGCTGGCCCCCGCGACGGCCGCGCGGCGCGCCGGCCTGCCCCCCGTGCGGCCCCAGGACGTGGCCGAGGCGGCCCGGAAGCTCGCCGCCGAGCACGATCTCGTCCTCGTCGAGGGCGCCGGTGGCCTCCTCGTACGCTTCGACGACCGGGGCGGCACGCTCGCCGATGTCGCCCGCCTGCTGCGCGCCCCCGTGCTCGTCGTCGCCCCCGCCGGGCTCGGCACGCTGAACACGACCGCGCTCACCGCCGAGGCGCTGCGCGCCCGCTCGCTGGAGCCGCTCGGCGTCGTCGTCGGCAGCTGGCCCGCCCGGCCGGACCTCGCCGCCCGCTGCAACCTCGCCGACCTGCCGGAGGCGGCGGGCGCGCCGCTGCTGGGCGCGGTGCCGGAGGGCTCGGGCTCGCTGCCGCCCGCCGCGTTCCGCGCCGCCGCCGCGCGCTGGCTGGCCCCGCGGCTCGGTGGCCGCTGGGACGCGGAGTCGTTCGCCGCGTCCGTAAGCTGACCTGCATGCGAGCACGTATCGAGGAGATCGTCTTCGACTGCGCCGAGCCCCTGCCCCTCGCCCGGTTCTGGTCCGCCCTGCTCGGCGGCGAGGCGGTGGAGCGGAGCGCGGACTGGGCGTACGTCGACCCGCCGGAGTTCGTACGCGTCGCCTTCCAGCGGGTGCCGGAGGGCAAGGCCGCCAAGAACCGGCTCCATCTGGACCTGGCCGCGGGTGACGTCGAGGCCGCGGCGGCCGAGGCCGCACGGTACGGCGCGACCCTGGTCGGCGGTGTGGTCATGGACGACTACGGGCGTTTTCAGGTGGTGCGGGACCCGGAGGGCAACGAGTTCTGTTTTGTGGGCGATTGATGGGCTGACGGGCGCCGTCCCGGGGGACAATTTCCCTATCCGGCCCACCGGGTCCGTCCGGTCGTGCCGGTCGTCGGAGGAGGCCCACGATGCCGCTGCGCCCTGCGAAAGTCCCACGGGACGCCGTCCACCACCCCGTCTTCGCCCGCTTCTACGCGCGGATGAGCGTGGCCGCCGACACGAAGGGCGGAATCGCCGCCCACCGTGCGGAGCTGCTCTCCGGGCTCTCCGGCCGGGTCATCGAGATCGGCGCGGGCAACGGGCTGAACTTCGCGCATTACCCGCGCGCCGTCTCCGAGGTCGTCGCCATCGAACCGGAGCGCACGCTGCGCCGGTTGGCGGCGACCGCCGCGCTGCACGCAGACGTCCCCGTGGACGTGGTGCCGGCGGCCGCCGAGGCGCTGCCGGTGAAGAGCGAGGCGTTCGACGCCGCCGTCGTCTCGCTGGTGCTGTGCACGGTGCGGGACCTGCCGCGGGCGCTGTCGGAGATCAGGCGGGTGCTGCGCCCCGGCGGTGAGCTGCGCTTCTTCGAGCACGGTCTGGCGCCCGGCGGAGGCGCGATGGCGCGGGCGCAGCGGGTGCTGGACCGCACGGTGTGGCCGTTCCTGTTCGGTGGCTGCCACACGGCCAGGGACCCGATCGCGGCGCTGGACCGGGCCGGCTTCGGCGTCGGTGAGTACCGCAGGCTGCGCATCCCGGAGAAGGGGCCCCGACTTCCCACGTCCTTCGCCGTGCTGGGGGTGGCGCGCCGGCCGTTCGAGGACGGTCAGTGACACCAGTGGCGCAGCTCGTCCGCGATGGCGCGGACGTCCGCCTTGCCCTCCTTGACCAGCCGGGCGAGGTCGCGGACCTGCTCGGGCGAGGTGGCGACCTTCAGCCCGGAGGCGACGAGGAAGCCGTAGGCGACGGCGGAGGCGAACATCGCGTTCGAGCGCTCCAGCGCGGGCACATGCAGCAGCAGCTGGAGCAGGGACGCGGCGCGGCTGTGCGGATCGCTGTAGACCGGGGTGCCGAAGATCTCCGCCTCGTGACGGCTGACGGCGGCGACGAGCGCGCCCCAGTCGGTGACCTGCGGGTCGCCGGGCGTCTTGTGCTCGGCGACCATGAGGAGCCAGGCGAGGTCGATCGACAGGTTCAAAGCGCGCCCTTGCGCCGCTTGTTCCCCGTGTCCGCGCCCACGCCCGCCGCCGGGCTCGGGGCGGACGCCGGCCGGGGACCTGCCTCGGCGCCGTCGGCGCCGAACTCCTCCGTGAAAACCGACTCGTACTGCTTCATGAAGTCGGCCGCGGCCTCGACGAAGGTCCGTCCCACCTCGCCGGCGTCCTGCTTGACGAGCTCCTCGATGTACCGGTTCACGCTCACCCCGCGCTGGTGCGCCCGCCGCCGCGCCGCCTCCGCGGTGGTCTCGTCCACGCGTACGTTCAGCTGAGTCTTCGCCACACCGCCACGCTAGCGCGGTGCCGCTAGCACCGCCAGCTGCGGGTAGGGCCCTTACGCTCGGGGTACGCAGCACGGAGTACGGGAGCCGAGACGCCCACGACGGCGACGCCCACGATCCGGGAGGCAGCCTTGTCCACCCCTGCCCCAGCACCCGCCCAGGACCTTCCCGCGGATCCCCCGCTCGCCGCACGCGCCCGCGGCCTCACCAAGGCGTACGGATCGGGCGAGACGGCGGTCCTCGCCCTGGACTCCGTGGACGTGGACATCGCGCGCGGGCGGTTCACCGCCGTGATGGGCCCGTCCGGCTCCGGCAAGTCCACACTGATGCTTCCCCTCGCTGCGCTGGGGAGACCCCAAGCCTCGCCGGTCTCGACACGGTCTCCGCCGGGCAGGTCTGGCTCGGCGCGACCGAGATCACCGGGCTGCGCGAGCGCGAGCTGACCCGGCTGCGGCGGGACCGAGTCGGGTTTGTGTTCCAGGCGTTCAATCTGCTGCCGACGCTGACGGCCGCCGAGAACATCACCCTGCCGATGGACATCGCGGGCCGCAGACCCGACCAGGAGTGGGTGGACCGCGTCATCGACACGCTGAGGCTGCGCGACCGGCTCTCCCACCGGCCCGCGCAGCTCTCCGGGGGACAGCAGCAGCGCGTCGCCTGCGCCCGCGCCCTCGCCTCCCGCCCGGATCTGATCTTCGCCGACGAGCCGACCGGCAATCTGGACTCGCGGTCGGGGGCGGAGGTGCTCGCGTTCCTGCGGGAGGCCGTGGACCGGCTGGACCAGACGGTGGTGATGGTGACTCACGACCCGGGGGCGGCCGCCCACGCCGACCTCGTCCTGTTCCTCGCCGACGGACGGATCGTGGACGTGATGCACGGACCGACCGCCGAGACCGTGCTGGAGCGGCTCAAGCGCTTCGACTCGCTGCGCAGGAGCTGACGCCCGGCTGCCGAGACCCGATGACGAGACCCGATGACGAGACCCCGATGCCGAGGCGCCGATGCTGAGAACCCCATGCTGAGAACCCGATGCTGAGAGCGACGCTGCGCAGCTTCTTCGCACACAAGGGCCGGCTGATGCTGTCGGCCCTCGCAGTGGTGCTGTCGGTGGCGTTCGTCAGCGGTTCGCTGATCTTCTCGGACACGGTGGCCCGTACCTTCGACCGGCTGTTCGCCTTGACGGCGGCGGACGTGACGGTGTCCCGAAGGACGGGGCTCGACGAGTACGTGCCCTCCGGCGCGGTCCGTACGGTCCCGGCGTCGCTCGCGCGGCGGATCGCCGCGGTCGACGGGGTCGCCCGCGCCCACGTCGACGCGGCCGTCCAGAACATCACCGTCGTCGACGAGCGGGGCGAGCCGGTCGGACCGACCACCGGCGCGCCGACCATCGCCGCCAACTGGTACGTCACCGAGCGCAGTCCGGTGGAGCTCACCAGCGGGCGCGCGCCGCGCGGCCCCGGTGAGGCGCTCCTGGACGCGGACACCGCCGCCGAGCGGCACCTGGG
Source organism: Streptomyces sp. FIT100 (assembly GCF_024584805.1). NCBI lineage: Bacteria > Bacillati > Actinomycetota > Actinomycetes > Kitasatosporales > Streptomycetaceae > Streptomyces > Streptomyces sp. FIT100. The sequence goes on from NZ_CP075715.1 coordinate 755,813, forward strand.
CATCGGGGACAGGCTGACCGTGCTCGCGCAGCCCGGCTCGTTCACCGTGCGGATCGTCGGCATCGAGACCTTCACCACCACCAACCCCGGGGCCGCGCTGCTCCATCTGGACACCGCGACCGCGCAGCGGGCACTGCTGGGCCGGCCGGACGTGGCCACCTCGATCTCGGTCGAGGCGGCCGACGGGGTGCCCGACGCGGTGCTCAAGCGCCGGATCGCGGCCGTGCTCGGGGACGCGTACGAGCTGAGGACCGCGGACGAGCAGGCCGAGTCGGAGATCGAGCAGCTGGGCGGCTTCCTCGATGTGATCAAGTACGTGATGCTCGGCTTCGCCGGGGTCGCCGTGCTGGTCGGGATCTTCCTGATCGTCAACACCTTCTCGATGCTGATCGCCCAGCGCACCCGTGAACTGGGCCTGTTGCGGGCGCTGGGCGCGGACCGGCGCCAGGTGCGGCGCTCGGTGCTGACCGAGGCGGTGCTGCTCGGGCTGGCCGGGGCGACAGCGGGACTCGCCGCGGGCATCGGCCTGGCTGCCGGACTGATCGAGCTGATGGGCCTGTTCGGGATGAATCTGCGGGCCGCCGAGATGGTGATCGGGGCGGCCACCCCGGTCGCGGCGTACACCGTCGGGCTCGGCGTCACCTTCGTCGCCGCCTACCTCCCGGCCAGGCGCGCGGCCCGCGTCTCGCCGATGGCCGCGCTCGTGGACGCCGAGGTCGCGGGCGTGGGTCGGCCGCTGACCGTGCGGGCGGTCGCGGGCGCTCCGGTCGGGGCCGCGGGTCTCGCCGCGCTCGCGGGGTGTGCGGCGAGCGGGCGGACTGCGACCGCGTCCTGGCTCCTCGGGCTGGGCGTGGTGCTGACGCTGATCGCCGCCGTCGTGTCGGGGCCGCTGCTGGTGCGGCCGGTGATCCGGGTGCTGGGCGCGGCGTTCCCCCGGCTGTTCGGCGCGGTCGGGCGGATGGGCCGGCGCAACGCGCTGCGCAATCCGCGCCGTACGGGAGCGACGGCCGCGGCCCTGATGATCGGGCTGGCGCTGGTGGCCGGCCTGTCGGTGGCGAGCGCTTCGATGACACGCTCCTTCGACCGGCAGATCGACCGCACGCTGGGCGCCGACTTCGTCGTGCAGAACACCAACTTCCAGCCCTTCCCGGCCGAGGTCACCGAGAAGGTGCGGGGTGTGGCGGGCGCGGGGACGGTGGTGCGGCAGCGGTTCACGCCGCTCGCGCTCACGCTGCCGGACGGGGAGCGGATCGAGTCGACCGCCGCCGGGTACGACCCGGAGCTGGACGAGGCCGCCAACGTCACGTACACGAGCGGCGACACCCGGGCGGCGCTGGCGGCGGACGCGCTCGGCATGGACCGGGACTTCGCCTCGGAGCACGGGGTGCGGGTCGGGACGGTCCTGCCCGTGGAGTTCCCCGGCGGGCGGCGGGCGCGGCTGACGGTCGGCGCGCTGACGGACATGGACCAGGCCACGGGACCGGGGATGCGGGGCGGCCTGTTCATGGGCCTGGCCACGCTGGAGCGCCGGGTGCCGGGCGGTCAGGAGAGCGCGCTGTACGTCAACGCGGCGGCGGGCACCGGCACGGACGAGCTGCGGACCGGCCTGGAGCGGGCGCTGGATCCGTATCCCCAGGTGCAGGTGCGGGACCAGGCCGACTACAAGGAGCTGGTGCGGCAGCAGATCGCCGTGCTGCTCTATCTGGTGTACGCGCTGCTGGGGCTGGCCATCGTGATCGCCGTGCTGGGCGTGGTGAACACGCTGGCCCTGTCGGTGGTGGAGCGGACCCGGGAGATCGGGCTGCTGCGGGCGATCGGCCTCTCACGTGTGCAGCTGCGCCGCATGATCCGGCTGGAGTCCGTCGTCATCGCGGTCTTCGGCGCGGTACTCGGTCTTGCGCTGGGGATGGTGTGGGGAGTGGCGGTGCAGCAGGTGCTGGAGCTGGAGGGCATGACCGAGTTCGCCGTGCCGTGGGGGACGCTCGTCGCGGTCGTGGTGGGCTCGGTGGTGGTGGGGCTCGTCGCGGCCGTCCTTCCGGCGCTGCGGGCATCACGGATGAACGTGCTGGCGGCGATCGCGCACGAATAGCGAGGGGTTGAGACGGTGAGGCCGTTCCGGTTCGCGGTGAACATGGTGACGCCCGCGGAGGGCGAGGAGTGGCGCACACGGTGCCGGCGGGCCGAGGCGCTCGGCTACGACGTGATCCTGGTGCCCGATCATCTGGGCATGGTCGCGCCGTTCCCCGCCCTGGTCGCCGCGGCCGGGGCCACCGAGCGACCGCGGCTCGGCACGTTCGTGCTCAACGCCGCCTTCTGGAACCCGGCGCTGCTCGCCCGGGAGATCGCCACCACGGACGCGCTCACGGGCGGCCGGCTGGAGGTGGGGCTCGGCACGGGCTATGTGAGGGAGGAGCACGACCGGGCGGGGCTGGAGTTCCTGCCGCCGGGCCGGCGGGTGGACCTGCTGACGCGTACGGTCGAGGAGGTCGGCCGGCTGCTCGCGGACGGGGACCACGTGCCGCGTGCGGTGCAGCGGCCGCGGCCGCCGCTGCTGATCGGCGGGAACGGCGACCGGGTGCTGCGGCTGGCGGCGGAGCACGCGGACATCACCGCGTTCACCGGGGCCCGCACGGCGAAGGACGGCACGCTGCTGCCGCTCACTGCCGAGGAGCTGGACGAGCGGGTGGCGGCGTACCGTTCGTTCGAGGCAGTGTCCGGGCGGCGGACTCCGGCCGAGCTGAATCTCCTGGTCCAGGCACCCGTGGTCACCGACGACCGGCGGGCCGCGGCCAAGGAGTTGCTGCCTCGGCTGCCGCAGCTGACGGAGGAGCAGCTGCTGGAGCTGCCGCTGCTGACGATCGGCACGGTGGAGGAGATCGCCGCCCAGCTGAGGGCGCAGCGGGAGCGGTACGGCTTCTCGTACATCACGGTGCTCGATCCGTACATGGAGGCGTTCGGGCAGGTGGTCGAGGAGCTGCGCGGCCACTGAGCGCACGGGCGAGCGGGCAGGCGGGGCCACAGCACGAGCGGGCGGGGTGGCGGCGCGGGCGTGCGGGCGGGGTGGCGGCGCGGGGGTGCGGGCGGGGCCACAGCGCGGGCGTGCGGGCGGGAGCGGACCTGCGGCGCGTACCGCATGCCGGAACGGCGTCGACGGCGCCGCACGGGCAGTGGTGGGATGGCGGCCATGACCGATCTGCGGATACGGGCCGCCACGCCCGCCGATCTCGACGCCGTGCTCGCCTTCTGGAAGGTGGCCGCGGAGGGCACCAGCATCAGTGACGACCGGGCAGGCGTCGAGCGGCTGGTCGCGCGCGACCCCGAGGCGCTCATCCTCGCCGAACGGGGCGGTGAGCTGGCGGGCACGGTGATCGCGGGCTTCGACGGGTCGAATTTTCTGTCCTCACAAGATAGCCCCGGGACGTGGACCACAGGGGTGTGGCCGCAGCGGGACCAGGTGCGGGTGGTCGGCGGCGTCATCGAGAATCTGGCTTCGTCCTCGAAGACGAGCCAGGCGTCGAGCGCCGCCACGGTCCTTCCACCTGGGGCCAGGTCTCCCCACCCAGCCGGCCACCACGTTCTCGTCCCGCTCGATCGCACGCCGGGCGGGAACCTGGCAGGTCCAGCCGTGCCGCTTGAGCAGGGCAGCCACCCCTTGCACGGTGTAGCTCTTGTGGAACCGACGCCCGATCAGCGTCTTGATCCGTGACAGGGTCCAGGTCTGGTCCAGCCAGCCGTGTGCCACTGGCCCCTTGGCCAGCTGCCGCTCCAACACGGCGAACAGTTCGTCGCTGAGCAGCGGCAGCGATGCCGGGCCCTTCGAGGCCAGGGCTCTCGATCCGGCCTGCGACCAGGCCTTGCGCCAACGCTGTACCGACCGGACGCTGACCCGCAGGTCGTGAGCGATGACCGCGTTCTCCTCGCCCAGGGCGAACCACCCGGCCGCCTCCATCCTCAACCTCTCACGGAAGGCCCGCCGTTCGTCGGTCAACCCGCCCCCCTTGCGCGTACCTCATGCAGTCGGATACCGCAGGGATCACGAGACGTCAGCCTCTACGACACCACGCTTTGAAGGTCAGTAACGCTCGGCAGCGACAGCAGAGCCCTTCGGCCGCGGCCGTCTAAACGGCCGAGGTAGAAGGAAATCCTTTAGGTGACGACAGTCAGGGCGGCCTGTCGGTACAGAAGACAGGCCGCCCTAGATCGAATCAGTTATCGGGATCTGGTTCGACGTTCTCCAGGTGCGACCACAGACCGCTCAGGCCGAACCTGGACAAGTATTCTTCGAGGAATACGAAAGGAGGGGTGTTCGTGGGCTCTCCCGAGTCCCACACGGTGTCGCATTCCTTGCATACGAGGAACTGATCCTGCCTTCCTCGAACGCGGCGGGAGACAACCCATCCCTGCTCGCATCTGGGACACCAGATCATTCTTTTCTCCTAGAGTTGCGGGAAAGCTGTGATGATCCTAGTGGTGCCTGGCACCACTACGACGCGAATCTTTTTCTCGCCGGCTGTACCAACCACTCTGTTCAGATTCACAACGTACTTGGCGGGATCTGATGGGTCGGGTGCGCCCCTCTTGGTCCATGCCTCGTCGAGCAGCGCAAGGATCTTCGCCTGGTCAGGGTCCGCAAAGACACCGTGTGTGGGCTTGGACGGATCCGGAACAGCATGCGCCATGACGTGGGTCAGTCGATGGCCTTCGGCGGATCCAGGGCCGAAAATCAGCCCTGCTGGCGACCTGAAACGATCTCCGCCGAGGTCTGTGAATCCTACGGGGCAGCTGGCATTGTGCACCAGGATGGGCGTGCTTCCCGCCAGTACATAGAATGTGTGCAGATCGCCAACGGTCAGCGTGTAAGTCCGCTCGTTCTTCGCGAAGGGCTCGCTATTCTGAATCGTGACCGCGGTTCCGTCGAAAGACTGAAGGGTCATCCCCTGACGAAGATCGCCAGCCTCGATCCAGGCCCTTTCTGATGGTGACCAGAAAGGATGTTCCTTCGTTGCTGTGATCTGCTCCTGACTCGTAGAGGTTGCGATTGTGAGCGTGTTGAATGACTTGTCATGCTCGGTGACGATGACATTGGTGACCGTGCGCTGCCCCCGCTCGCCAGACTCCGGGTCGGCGGCAATCACGGAATCGCCGCTGTTGACAGCCTCGATGTTCTTCGTGGAGCCGTCGCCCATCAGCACCTTAGTTCCCGCCAGGAAGCATTGGAAGCATAGGATCGCCTTTGCTGCCCGTGTCCCCTCGGCGACGTCCTCTAGGGCATCCCATCCCTTTTTGAGAAGCTTCACCTTTCCGACTGGGAGCACCCCCACGGCTGCCCAGATACATTGTGCGAGTGTTGGGTTGTCAACGCATTCGATGATGTCGTTGATGCCGAGCCCCTCGCCAATAACCAGCCTGGCCAGCTCGGCTGATGGTTTTGGCATGACTATGGGTTCGCCGGCGAGTGCACAGACCGGAAGATGGTCCTTGGCCATGTACGCGTAGCAAGTGGGCTTGCTCTCTCTTTCCTTCTTTCGCTGCTCCTCAGCCTGCCGGCGTGCTTCGGCTTCTTCGGCCTGCCGCTTCTTGACGACGTCCTTCCAGGCTTGGTTGGCCAGGCTGTTGGCTTCCTCGGCGCTCTTACCTGCGTCCAGTGCAGACACGCGGGCATCCACTGCGGCATCGCCAGCAAGTTCTGCGGAAGTACGTGCGTATTGTGCGGAGAATTCGGCTTGGGCTGCGGATTCTTCGGCGGCGATGGCGTCTTGTTCGGCGCGGTTGGCGGCGTTGCGGGCGGTGGTGGCGGAGGTGGCTGCTTGGGCGGCGCTGGTTTCGGCGTCGTCGGCTGCTGCGTCGGCCTGTGTGGCGTACTGGGCTGCTTGGTCGGCGCTCTTCTGGGCCTCGGTGGCCGCCGTCGCGGCTTCAGCCGCGGCCTGGTTGGCCTCGGCGGCCGCCTTGGCGGCGAGCCAGCGGTTCTGCTGGGCCTTGGCCGCGATGATGCCGCCTTCGGCGATCAGACGCTGGACCTGGGCGATGTGGGTGTTGGCGAGCTGGTCCTTGCGGTCGGCCATGTACTGGCCGGCCTGGACGAATGTGTGAAGCTGGTCGGCCGGTCCTGACAGCGCGATCTTCGCCGCGGCTTTGACCTCGGGCCCGCCGTCGTTGAACAGCTTGCTGGCGGTCACCCGCTCGTCGGTGTTGCGGGTGGCGTACTGGCCGCTGTTGAGGAAACCGAGCAGGGCCTGAGTGCTGCCGTCCTCCAGCGCTGCCCTGGCTGCTTCCTTCACCGCGGTGTCACCGTCGTTGTAGATCTTGCTGACCTCGACGCGGTAGTCGGTCTCGGCGACCTGGTGTCGGCCGGTGGTGTAGAAGCTGCGGATCTGCTCGTCGGTGCCGTCCAGCACCTCGGTGGCCGCGGTGCGCACGGCCTCGTAGGGGCTGGTGGAGGCGATGTCGGCGACCTGCTGGCGCATCTCGTCCTGGACAGCCTTGTCCCACCCGGTGCGCAGGTACTCCAGGACGTCTGCGTCGGTGCCGGACAGAGCCCGAGCAGCGGCTTCCTGGCGCCAAGACCCGAAGTACTCCAACGCCCGCAGGGCAACCTCGCGGCCCTCGTCGGCGATCGCCGTCTGGTCGGCGTCCGGCTTGGCGAGCTCGGCGGCCAGGGCCTTGGTGTCGCCCTCGATCGCCTGACCCTCCACGACCGTCTTGGAGATCTCAACGGTGAAGCTGCTCGCGATCGTCGTCTGTGACTTGGCACTCTCGACGGCCGCGGCGGTGCGGGTGTTGAGGTCTTCGGCCTCGGTCTCCCGCGCGATGTCGAAGGTCGTCTTCGCCATCGCCACCGCGGCCGCAGCCGCATCGGCGGCAACCTTGGCAGCGTTCGCCTGCTTCGTCGCCTCCGCCGCATGATTGGCTGCCTCACCGGCATGCTCAGCCGCTTCATCGGCGGCATCCGCGGCGTTCTCAGCGTGAGTGGCAGCCGAGTTGGCAGCATCACGGGCCTCGTTCGCGGCGGTGGCCGACTTGCGCGCCAACGCCTCGGCAGCGTTGGCCGCACGGTTGGCCTCGTTCGCATGCCGACGGGTCTCCGCCGCTGCGGCCCGGGCCTCGGCCGAGGAAGCACCGGCCGCATCCGCGTAGTCGGCTGCTTCGTCGGCAGCATCGGCCGCGGTGTTCGCGTTGCCACTGGCACTGCGGGACGCCGCCGCCGCCTCGGCAGCCGCGAGCGACGCCTTGCTGGCCTGCTCGGCAGCCTTCGCGGACTTCCGGGCCAGTGCTCCCGCATCCCGGGCGATCTTGGCCCGGTCACGGGCGGCCTGAGCCTGGGACGCGTCCTTGCCCGCGGCGATCGCCGCATTCGAGGCACGTGTGGCCGCATCGGCCGCAGCCGCGGCCGCACTCGCGGTCTGCGCCGCAGCCAGCGCAGCGATCCGCGCCGAACGGTTGGCGGCATTAGCCGCACCGATCGCCGTCTGCGCCGCATCAGCCGCGGCCCGGGCGGCATCGGCAGCCTGCTTGGCCTTCACCGACGCACGCTTGGCATCATCCTTGGCAGCCTCGGTCTCCGCAGCAGCCTTCTGCGCCGCCTGCTTGGCCAACTCCGCCGCAGCGATCGCCTTGCCGGAGGCCTCCTGAGCCGCCTTGGTCGCATCCTCGGCCTGCTTGCCGGCCTTCTCAGCCTGCTCCGTCAGCTGCGCAATGGTGGCGTGCTCCTGGTCGCGGTTCCGCGCGACAAACTGGCCCACCTCAAGAAACTCAACTACGTCGGCCGGCGTACCCCTGAGCGCGAGCATGGCGGCCGCCTTCACATTCGGCCCACCACTGTTGTACAGCTTGGAGGTCTCGACCCGGTCGTCGGTCTCCCGCGCCTTGTACTGACCAACCTGAAGGAACTTCTTGACATCCTCCGGCGTCCCCTGCAGCGCCGCTTCACCAGCGTCCTTGACCGCCACGCCGCCGAAGTTGACAACCCTCGAGGTTTCCACCCGCATGTCCAGCTCATGCGGAGCCTTCCACCCGTCCTTCAGGAACGCTTCCACGTCCGCGGGCGTGCCCTGCAACGCCTGCTTTGCCGCCTCCCGCACCGCCAAACCGCCAGCATTGAGTACTCGGGAGACATCCACCCGGTCGTCGATCTGCTGAATCGCAGGCGCATCCGCAAGGAACTGACGGATGTCGTCATCGGTGCCGAGAAGCGCCTGCTCGGCCGCTTCCTGGATGCCCACGCCGCCGGTCATCCAGTAGTCGACGACCAGTTCGCGATCGGGGGGCGAGGCCGGTTCGTCGGCTGAGGCCGGCGACACTCCCAGCAGCCCGGCCGCGAGCGCGGCGGACAGCACCGTCGCACATGTCGTCCGCGACGCGAGAACCCAGGATGCCGGTCTGTGTCGAAGCCTGAAGGTTCCCCTCGAACCTATAGAACGAAATCGCTGCTTCACCCAACTACCCTTCTTTGACTCAAGAGATCATCTATTTATCCGCCTAGATCCTTACATGGAACAAATGTCCGCTTTGGCCTGCATCGTGACGATGCGGCACCATGGCGGGTTATTGTCAACTGCGAAGGGAACTGGCGTGCACTCGGCCACCCCGCCCTCTCGTGTGAATGAGCAGGGGAGAGGGCTTCACGTGGATCTTACATATGCTTTACTTCAGCCAACTGGAGGGCAGCGTTCCGCCTTGCTCTCAGTCGGCTCACTTCCTGAGAGGACCCCCATGGCGATACCCCGTGCCCGGAAGACGCTTCTGGCAGGGCTCACCGCAGCGATCGTGGCGTGCCTCGGCGCCACTGCCCTGGCTGCCCCGCAGACTGTTCCGGCCGCGCCCCGTGCAGCTGGTGACATGCCGCTCGCTGTCGAGGACTTCAACTACCCCGGCGCCGACAAGCTCCTCCAGGAGCGTCAGATCACGCTGAAGCGCGGTGACGGCCACATCATCCTCACCGACATCACCGACAAGAACGAGTGCTGGGCGGACCCCGCGAACATCCTGGTCGAGTCCTTCCTCGGCAACTTCTGCTTCAGGACCAACGCCACGACCGGCTACCTGACCATGGAGCTTCCCAAGACCTTCAACCTCTGGACCGGAGACCAGCCGATTCAGGCCACCCTGACCGCTGAGGGCGAGGAAACTGTCGTCCAGGCCCCCGCGAACGAGCTCACCACCGTCGGCATCGCCGGCGACACCGGCAAGCAGTCCGCCCTGGTCGAAATCCGCCTCAAGGGCTGACCAGAGCTGCCCCCGCCCGCTCTACGCTCGAGCCCCAGGAAAAGACATTCCGCGCTCGCGGGGCATCAAGGCCAAACGATGTATGGACTGCAGCGCCCCGTCTTCGGCTCATGCCGTTGAGCCCTGCGCCTGACGTGCCCCTGCCTCCGAATGACTGCGGCGAACGGGCAACGTGGCAGCCAACGAACACTGGTACGTCGGTGCATCGACAACAGGGTCCTGAGCTTGCTGCACGCCGAAAGGTCGCAGCGGGTACTGACCGCGTATGGATGTCCCTTTCGCGCCGACAGCGCACGGGAAGACCGCTCGGTGACTCGCTTGAACCACATGCGTAGGGAACAGAAAGTGCCTGAAATACGTCGACGCTTTGCCGTTGTGGCGAGCGTCATCGCGGCGGTAACCGCCTCCGGTGTGCTTACCGCGTCGCCCGCCAGTGCCGTCGCCGGTACGGCCGTCGCGGATAACGCTTACGCGTTCACCGCACGTCTCCAGATCGGCGACGACGAGGACACGATGCGCGCCTGTTCCGGCGCCCTTGTCGACGCCCAGTGGGTGTTGACCGCCGCGTCCTGCTTCACGGGCGGGCTCACCGAACTCGCCCCCGGCAGGCCGGCGGAGAAGACGGTCGCGACGATCGGCCGCGCTGATCTGACCGGCACCGACGGGCACGTCAGCGAGATCGTCGATCTCGTGCCGCGTGCCGGCCGGGACATGGTGATGGCCCGCCTGGCCTCCCCCGCCACCGGTATCACCCCGGTGACCGTGGCCACCATTCAGGCGACGCAAGGTGACACGCTCACGGTCGCCGGTTACGGCCGTACCAAGACGGAGTGGGCGCCGCTCAGGCTCCACACCGCCGCCTTTGCGGTCAACGCGGTCACCGACACCGAGGTGAACATCGCCGGCAAGACCGCGAACGACGCGATCTGCAAGGGCGACACCGGAGCCCCGCTCCTACGCGACCACAACGGCACCCCCGAACTCGTCGGCGTCAACAGCCGCTCCTGGCAGGGCGGTTGCTTCGGCACCGACCCGGCCGAGACCCGCACCGACGCCGTGTCGGCGCGTGCGGACGATGTGGCCTCGTGGATCGGGCAGCTGCGTCTGGCGCCTCTGGTCGAGCAGGTCACCGACGTGGTGACCAGTGCCGATTTCAATGGTGACGGTCGTCAGGATGTTGCCGCGGTGCTCGCCGACGGTTCGCTGCACGCCTTCTACGGGCGCGTGGACGGCACCCTCCAGTACGGCCGCGACCTGTGGCGCGACAAGGGCTGGAAGAGCATCAAGAAGATCATCGGTGGTGACTTCAACGGTGACGGGAAGGCCGACATCGCGGCCATCTCCGCCGCCGGGGTGCTGCTGCTCTACCCGGGTACGAGCCATGACGGCAAGCTCGGCGACAACCGGCCCATGTGGACGGACAACAGCTGGAGCAGCGACCGGCCGGTCACCCGCTTCAAGGTCGACTCCTCCGGCCGTGACGGTCTGGCCGTGCAGGCCGCCGACGGTGCGCTCTACGGCTACCCCAGCAACACTGACGGCGTTCTGACCGGTGCCCGGCTGAACCTGTGGCACGACAAGTCGTGGACCAAGCGCCACATCGCCGCGGGCGACCTGACCGGCGACGGCTACGACGACATGGTCGCGGTCGCACCGGACGGGAAGCTGCACCTCTACCCCGGCACCGCCCAGCACGGGCTCGGCGCCGCACGTCAGATATGGCCCGACACCACCTGGCTGGGGATGAAGACCGTCCTGGCCGGTGACGTCAACGGCGACGGCAAGGGCGACGTCATCGGCCGCGTGAACGCCGGTGGCCTGTACGGATACGCCGGCGACGGCACCGGAACCATCGCCCCCGGCCGCCTGATGTGGCCCACCATCACCTCGGCCAGCTGACACCTCTTCGCCGTCTGGCCTGTATTTCCAAGGAATCCATCATGTCTTCGAGACGTCCTCTAGCCGCAGTGGTGGCGAGCGCCATCGCGGCCATAGCGGCTGCCGGCACTATCACCGCCGGTCCTGCGCACGCCGTCACCGGCACCCCTGCCACCGACAGCACCTACGCCTTCACCGCACGCATCGAGATCGGCGACAACGACGACACCCGCCGTGCCTGTTCCGGTGCCCTCGTCGACGCCCAGTGGGTCCTGACCGCCGCGTCCTGCTTCACCGGTGGGCTCACGGAGCTCACGCCGGGCAAGCCGGCGGAGAAGACGGTCGCGACGATCGGCCGGGCCGATATCACCGGAACTGGCGGCCACGTCAGCGAGGTCGTCGACCTGGTGCCCCGCGCCGGTCGCGACATGGTCATGGCCCGCCTCGCCACCCCGGCGACCGGTATCACACCGGTCAAGATGGCCACCACCCCGGCCGCGGGCGGGGACACGCTCACCGTCGCCGGCTACGGCCGCACCAAGACCGAATGGGCACCAAAGAAGCTCCACACCGCCAGTTTTGCGGTCAACGCGGTCACCGACACCGAGCTGAACATCACCGGCAAGACCGCGAACGACGCCATCTGCAGCGGCGACACCGGCGCCCCGCTCCTGCGCGACAACAATGGCACCCTGGAAGTCGTCGCTGTCAGCAGCCACTCCTGGCAGGGCGGTTGCTTCGGCACCGACGCGACGGAGACCCGGACCGACGCCGTAACTACCCGGGTCGACAACATCACCCTCGGCAACCGCCTGAACGCCGGTCAGCAGCTGCTCTCGGGTGACAGCCTCGTCTCCGCCGTGACCCGGTTGACCATGCAGCCGGACGGCAACCTCGCCATCACCAACCCTGGCGGCAAGACCCTGTGGTCCACAGGCACCGGCGGCAACCCCGGCGCCACGGCCGAACTCGGCACCGACGGCAATCTCGTCGTCCGCAACGCGGCCGACACCGCCACCCTGTGGGAGTCGAAGACCACCGCCACCGGCGGCTACGCCATCCTGCAGAACCGCGGCAACCTGGTCATCCACGATGCCCAGAACGCATCCCAGTGGTCCAGCAACAGCGCACCGCGCCGTGACGTCAACGGCGACGGGCTCAGTGACATGACCGACTGGTACGAGTACACCGACGGCAAGGACGGCATCCACACCTTCGCCGGCACCGCCGACGGGACCTTCGCCGCTCCGTTCCAGGCCTACAAGAGCACGGGCAACAACTGGACGATGAGCCTGTCCCAGCGCGTCCAGGGCGACTTCAACGGCGACGGCCATGCAGATGTCGCAATGATCTACGACTACCCGGACGACACAGCGAAGTTGTGGACGTTCCTCGGCAAGACTGACGGCGGTGTCCAGTCGCCGACCGCGTCCTGGACCTCCCCGGCAGGCACCTGGGACCCGACCCGCTCCACCCTCCATGTCGGTGACTTCAACGCCGACGGCCGCGACGACATCGCCGCTTGGTACGACTACGCCGACGGCTCGGACGCCCTGTTCACCTTCGTCGCCAACCCCGGCGGTGGCTTCGCCGCCCCCGTAAAGAGCTGGTCCGCACCCAACAACTGGTCCGCCTCCATGGCCAAGTACATCACCGGCGACTTCAACGGTGACGGCCGCGACGACATCACGATCCTCTATGACTACGCTGCCAGCGCCGTCAAGCTGTGGACGTTCACCGCCAATCCCACGGGAGGCTTCAACGCCCCCGTACAGGCGTGGAGCCACGACGGCTGGGGTGACTGGGCCCGCACCGCCGTCTACGCCGGCGACTTCAACGGCGACCGACGCGACGACGTGGCCCTCTGGTTCGACTACCCCGACGGCCGCGACACCGTCTACTACACCCTGGCGGGCAACACCGACGGCACCTTCACCTCCCCCCAGGCAGCCATGACCATCCCCGCCGGCACCATGACCTACCAGTCGATGCAGATCGTGCCCGGCGACTACAACGGCGACGGCCGCGACGACCTCGGCGCCATGTACGGCTACAGCGACGGCAACGTCAAGATGTTCACCTGGCTCTCCAAGCCCGACAACACCCTCGACGCGGTCAAGTTTGGCTGGACCAGCCCCACCACAACCAGCTGGACCTACTCCCTGACTCACTTCATCCGCCAGGACAGCTGAAACACCCCAACCGACCGCTGCGCCCCTACCGGACCTCATCCGGTAGGGGCGCAGCGTCACCTGCAGGGCAGCTCCCACGCACGACCACCCCACCAGTCCGCACCCGACACCCTGCGTGCCCTTACCGAGCGCGCCCTGCGCACATTCTGTGACGGAGCGGTAACCCTTCCCGACCCTATGCCTTCTCTGCGGTGCGCCCACTGTTCTCAGGGTGCCACTTGTGTGGAAGGCAAGCCTGGGCGTCGGCGCTCCTTGGCCACCTTTGTGGTGCTGGTACACGGAGTAACCGCTCTCCTCACCCCGAGAACCTGGCGCCGCTTGTTCACTTTTCGCAACATTGCATCGACTGCTGGATACCTGGGACTCGCTGCCCTGGCCCGGTCTGACCTATGACCAGCTGGCCCAACGGTCCCCAGTGGGTCGGGCGACCCTCGCACGGGCAACCAGCGGTCGGGCACTGCCGTCCCGTTCCGCCGTCGCCGCCTTCCTCGACGCCGTAAAGGCTCCCCCGTCAAAGCGTGCCGCAACGCTCCAACTGTGGGAGCACGCCAGCGCCGACCTTCGCAAAACGGAGGAGGAAAGCACTGACTACCTCGTGAAGGCGCTTCACGACCTGCACGAGCGAGCTGGTCGGCCTTCCATGCGCGAGATCGCCAACCGAGCGGGACAGAGTGTGAGCCATCAGACGATCCACCGGGTCATGTCAGGCGAGGTGGTCCCCTCGGCCGGGACGCTGGATGCCGTGGTCACCGCGCTCACCAATCACCTATCGCCCGGCAGAACGCAGCAAGTCGCACACACTCTTCCAACAACTTGCCCAAACGATGTATCGCCCCACCGGCGATAAGCCCCGTGAGCCGGTCCATCGCGCTGGATCGGCGCCTGCCGCCCCATCGAGCAATGTGGCCTTCCAGCACGCGCTGAATCTGATGGAACGACTGCTCGACGTCAACCGGCGCCTGGAAAAGGAACTGCGGGAGCGTACACCCTCCACTGAGGAGTCTGACCAGCTCCTCGACGAGGCTCGACGCACCCGACACTGGGGGACTGCGCTCATTCGGCAACTAGACGAGGAGGGACGGGGTCCCGCGACGCCGCCTTCCTCTCAGAACGCAACCCAACGCACTCAGGCGATCATGGTCGCGGCTGCCCTTCTCGAGGGGACTGACGCGGCACACCTGAGCGAGAACATCGACCGGCTGTTGGCGCTCAGGAACGAGTTGGCCCATGACGCTGCCCCGCTCGATGGAGACTGACGGCAAAGACATAGCCGCGCAGGAGGCCAACTGGGGAGGGTCCGCAATTCTCCCCCTCTGCCCCCGCACCAACGCTCTGGACGTGGTCCTTCGACGTCATCCTGGGCTCCGCGCTGATCGCCGCGGTGGCCGGCGTCGGCCTGTTCGTCCTTGGCCTGGACCGCGCCACCGGGGGCGCTAACTCTGGTCACGCTCGCGGCGCGGGCCGCACTCTGGGGGAAGGTCTTGGTGTACCACGCCCCGGCCTGATACCCGGGGGCGCCCGGGCGGGGACAGCCGGGCACGTCCTCGTGCTCGCGCCGCTCGGCGGGCAGATGGCGCAGTGCGGCCACTGCCGGCCGGAGTCCACACGGCGGGCCCCGGCACAGCGAAGGGGTCGTTCACCCGTATGCGGGTGAACGGCCCTTTCCGTGTATCAGCCAACGCTCTCCACCTCCGCAGGAGCAGCTGAAGCGGGAACAAATGCACCGCTCCGCCAGCGCGGCGCCGGAACCTCGCGGAGCGGTTCTCCCGCTGAACGACCGGCCCGGCCACTCGGTCACGGCGGGCAGGTCTCCGGGAACGTGCAGACGCCAAATCGTGTGCCTGCCACGAATCGCAAGAGTTCTCTGCACTTTCGCGGGGGATGACTCGGGCTTCCTTTCATAAGAGCGCAGCACTACAACTTCCTTGTACAAGATGGAGTGATGTCCGTGTCTGCCAACCACAAGTCGTCCGCCGGCTACCTCGAGGCGCACCGGGGGAACCCTGAGCAGCGGGCCGCCGACCGCGAGTTGTACGAGCAGCTGGTGACCGACGGCTTTACCGGTCCGCGGTTCGAGCTTCTCCGCGAAGACCTTTGGCTGTACGGGTGGCGCGTCCTGCGGAGGTGGATGCGGGAGGGTGAGATCATCGCCCGCTGCCGTGAGAGCGACATCTACTTCTTCGCCCCGTACACGGAAGTGGAGGAGATGATGCGGCGCGATGAGGTCCGCGTCGACATCGCCGGGCTCTGCTTGGGGAAGGCCGTTCCCCTGTTCATGCGTCTGCTCTCCCAGGGACGCTGGAACCCGGAGGGAGGCGCGTCCATCCGCACCTTCTTCATTGGCCTGTGCCTCGCCTGCTTCCGTGACGCGTACCGGGAGTGGGCCGGCCCGTACCGCCGCCGCCTTGCGGAAGTCCTCCACCCCGACGTCATCGGAGGGTTCCCCAAGGTCAGCCTCGCCCCGGAACCCGCGGCGCAGATGCTGTTCCGCGACACGATCGACACGATCCTGGCCGACGCCTCGTGGGAGGAACGGGCTGTCTGCATGTTGATGCTGACCACCGGTGCCACGCAGGAACAGATCGCGCAGCGGCTCGGCACCACACGCAAGGCGGTGGAGCGCCGCCTCGGCCGTATCCGGCGCCGGGCCCAGGAACTCGCCGCTGCCGGCGTCATCATGGTCCCCTCGGTCAGTTCGGCGGTGGCCAAGTGATGGGCGGCCCGCTCGATCTCCGTGCCGTGGTTCTGATGATGGCCGGCGCGGTCACGGCGTACGTCGCCTACCTTCACCCCGACGTGGGCGTGGCCCTGCTCGTCGGAGCGGGGGTGGTGACGCTGCTGTACCTGCTGATGGGCTCCGGCGGGAGCGGATCGGCCCCGCCCCGCTGACCGGTGGTCACCGTCTGGCGAGGAGGCGCCGGTTCGCGCTCGGCGCCTCGTCCGACTCTCCTCGCCCTGCCGTACCTGGGGCGTTGACATACCCGTAGGCGGAAATCGATTCGAGCCTGTCAGAACCCCCGCGTATGCTGTGTGTCGTTCCTCTCCGGCCCATGCGTGGATGAGGTAACGGCTTCGCGACCTGGGATGGTTGGTCGGCAGCCGCAGATGTTCCTGCGGAGCGACGACGTACAACAGGGCAGCCGCTTCGAGCTTCTGTGTCGGCAGTGGCTCGCTTTCGACACCTGTCCTGGTGGTGTCGGACTGCGAGCTGCCTTCACAGGCTCAGGTCCGGCACCCCCTCTGTCCCTTGGGAGGGGCCCATGAGTACGTCTTCCAGCGCGACCCCGCAGTCCGGCCGGATCCTCGGCACGGTCATCGTCTTTCTGCTCGCCGTCATCATCACGCTGGTCGTCAGCTTCGTTCTGGTCGGCCTTGGCCTCAGCGGCCCCCTGACCGTTGCGAGTGCGATCACGCTGTTCATTTCCGCCTCGACGCTCGGGATGAAGGTCCTGGCCTACCTCGCTCCGGCCTGATGGGCGACGGCTCCACCAGGCGGTGGGCCTGGTGGAGCCGGATTAGCCGGTGCGACGGGGGGAGACACACGGGCTCTGTACTCAGTGTGGCTCAAGCCGGTTTGTCCTGGACGTGGTCGGCGCCCGCGCCAATCGCGGGCTGCGAAACCCGACGTAGCCGGGGAGGGGTGCGCACGCTGCGCGCCCTCCGCAGGTGAGCACCCTGAGGGCGATGGCTTCAAGAAGATCTCTTCATCCCAACGCCAGGATGACTCGTGGCCCTTTTCCCGAGAGAACTCCACTCAATCTTGGCCGCCACAAGCGGCCTGAGCAGCACGCCAGCCTGCCTGACACCCCATCAGAACGAGCGTCATATGAGCGTCACGGGCGTCATTTCAGCGTCAAGATATCGCCCGTAACGCCCACACCGCACATAATGCACACGGGCAAAGCCGCAGGTCAGGAGCCCTTCGCGGCCGGTTCAAGGATGGCGACACACTCCACATGGTGCGTCATCGGAAACAGGTCGAGGATCCACACGGCCGGACGCCTACCCTTACGTTCGACCAGCTCGACGTCCACCAGATCCGCGCCGCAACCAACATCCGCCTGCGTGGGCAATGCACGGGATTCGACCGGTGGGCTCGCGGCCTGCGGAAACCCCAGGCCCCGGCTTGCTCCCTCCCGATTCCCCCGTCCGAAAATCCGTTCGCCCAGCACGTATGCGCTCTGCTTGGCTCGCCCCATGAGCGATCTCCACATCCGCCACGCCGCCCTCGCGGACATCGACACCGTGCTCCAGTTCTGGCGCGAAGCCGCGGAAGGAACGAGCATCAGCGACGACCACGACGGAGTGACCCGACTCATCACACGAGACCCCGAAGCACTGCTCCTCGCAGAGCGCGACGGCCTCCTCACCGGAACCGTCATAGCCGGCTCCGACGGCTGGCGCTGCCACCTCTACCGGCTCGCGGTCCACCCCGAGCACCGGCGGCGCGGAGTGGGCGGGGCGCTGCTCGCCGCCGCGGAGGAACGTTTCGTACGGCTGGGCGGGCGGCGCGGGGACGCGATGGTGCTGGACCGGAACGCCCTCGCGCACCATGCGTGGCGGGCCGCGGGCTACGCACCCCAGCCGGAGTGGAGCCGCTGGGTGAAGCCGCTCTCCTGACCGCACCCGGCCCAGCCGGCCCAGCCGGCCCAGCCCGACAGGGGCGCCGGGGTCTTTTGCCGGTCCTTTACCATGGAGGTTCTCCTCAGCGACGAACGAAAGGTGTGAGCGTCCGCCCATGGGCGAGCCTCCCAGTAGCAGACAACCGGGCAGCCGACATCGCGCAGTCCTCCTCCCCCTGGCCGATCATGGGACGGAGGTGAACCGATGACCGAAGTGCTCCTGCTCGTGGTGGCGGTGCTGCTCTGCCTCGCCTGTGGAGCGTTCGTCGCGGCGGAGTTCTCGCTCACCACCGTCGAGCGCACCGATCTGGAGCGCGCGGCGGAGCGCGGCGAGCGCGGGGCCGCGAGCGCCCTGAAGGCCGTCCGGGAGCTCACCTTCCAGCTCTCCGGCGCGCAGCTCGGCATCACCGTCACCAATCTCGTCGTCGGCATGCTCGCCGAGCCGTCCATCGCCGTACTGCTCAGCGGGCCGGTCGAGGCGCTCGGCGCGTCCCCGCAGGTGGCCTCGTCGCTGGCGCTCGTCATCGGCACGGCCCTGTCGACCGTCGTACTGATGGTCATCGGCGAGCTGGTCCCCAAGAACTGGGCGATCTCGTCGCCGCTCGCGGTCGCGAAGGTCGTCGCGCCCCCGCAGCGCGTGTTCTCGGCGGCCTTCCGGCCGCTGATCGGGCACCTGAACAACACGGCCAACCGCATCCTGCGCCGTCTCGGCCTGGAGCCGACAGAGGAGCTGGCGTCCGCGCGCAGCCCGCAGGAGCTGGTCGCGCTGGCCCGCCACTCCGCCCGGGAGGGCGCGCTGGAGGCGGACACCGCCGACCTGTTCGTCCGTACCCTCGGCCTGGCCGGGCTGACCGCGGAGAATGTGATGACGCCCCGCGTCCAGGTCACCGCCCTCGACGCGCAGGCGACCGCCGAGGACGTCGCCAACGCCACCCGTGCCACGGGGCTCTCGCGCTTCCCCGTCTACCAGGGCACCCTCGACGCCGTCGTCGGGATCGCGCACATCAAGGACGTCCTGGCCGTGCCGGCCGACCTGCGCCCGCGGCGCCCGGTCTCCGAGCTGATGCGGGAGCCGCTCCTGGTGCCCGAGACGCTGACCGTCGACCGGCTGCTCGACCGGCTCTCCGGCAAGCGGACGATGGCGGTCGTGATCGACGAGTACGGCGGGACGGCCGGGGTCGTCACGCTGGAGGACATCGTCGAGGAGGTCGTGGGCGAGGTCCGCGACGAACACGACCCGCACGAGACACCCGACCTGGCGCGCGCGGGCGAGGACGCCGACGCCCGGGCCCTGTGGTCGGCCGACGGCGCCGCCCGCACCGACCAGCTGGAGGCGATCGGCCTCCGGGTCCCCGAGGGGCCCTACGAGACGCTCGCCGGCCTGATCGCGAGCGATCTCGGCCGGATCCCGGCCGTCGGCGACACCATCGAACTCACCGGCTGGCAGCTCGACGTCATCGACGCGTCGGGCCGGCGCGCGGCGCGGGTGCTGCTGCACGCGCCGCAGGCGTCGAGGGACGACGCCGTGGACGGCGACGCCGCCGCGCCCGCTCCCGGGCGCTTCCGCCGCGGAGGCCGCGGCGGAAGCGGCGGAAGCGGCGGAAGCGGCGGAAGCGGCGGCGAGTCCGGCGGCACCGACGATTCCGACAGCTCCGACAGCTCCGACAGCTCCGACGACCCGAGCGGCTTTGACGAACCGGGCGATTCCGGAGCCTCCCAGGAATCCCGGAGCCCTCAGGATTCCCAGGATTCCCAGGATTCCCAGGGCTCTCGCGGGTCCCGTGGGTCCCATGGCCCGCGTCGCTCCCGTCGCTCCCGTCGCTCCGGTCGCTCCGGTCGCTCCGACGAGGGGAGGGCCGGACGATGACCATGATTCAGCTGCTGATCGGGCTCCTGACGCTGGTCGTCAATGCCTTCTTCGTCGGCGCCGAATTCGCCCTGATCTCCGTGCGCCGCAGTCAGATCGAGCCGGAGGCGGAGGCCGGGAACCGGCGCGCCCGGAGTGTCATCTGGGGGCTGGAGCACGTCTCGGCGCTGCTTGCCGCCGCCCAGCTCGGCATCACGCTGTGCACGCTGGTGCTCGGTGTCGTCGCTGAGCCGGCCATCGCGCATCTGCTGGAGCCGGTCTTCGACGCCGTCGGGGTGCCGCACGGGCTGATCCATCCGATCTCGTTCGTGATCGCGCTGGCCGTGGCGACCTATCTGCACATGCTCCTGGGCGAGATGGTGCCGAAGAACATCGCGCTGGCCGAGCCGACGCGTACGGCACTGGCGCTCGGCCCGCCGCTGGTGGCGATGGCCCGGGCGCTGCGTCCGGTGATCTTCACGGTCAACGCCTTCGCGAACGCCCTGCTGAAACTGTTGCGCGTGGAGGCCAGGAACGAGGTGGCCGCGACCTTCTCGGACGACGAGCTGGCGCGGATGGTCAGGGACTCCGGTGACGCGGGGCTGCTGGACGACCGGGCCGCCGAGCGGCTGCGCGACGCACTGGAGCTGGGGCGCCGGCCGGTGGCCGATGTGGTGATGCCGGTGGAGCGGGTGGTGGCCACGCACATCGGCACCACCCCCGAGGAGCTGGAGCGGCTGTCGGCGGAATCGGGCTTCTCCCGCTTCCCGGTCCTCGACCCCGCTCAGCGGATCCTGGGCTACCTCCATGTGAAGGACGCCCTGGACGAGGCGCCGCGCGACAGCCCGTTCCCGGTCACGGCGCTGCGGCCGATCGCCCGGGTGCGGGCCGTGACCCCCTTGGACGACGTGCTCACCGCGATGCGTCGCAGCCGTACGCACCTGGCGGCGGTCCTCGACGAGGACGGCACGCTCGCCGGGCTCGTCACCATGGAGGACGTGCTCCGGGAACTGGTGGGCCCGCCGGGCCGCGGCCTCTGAGCACCCCGCTCCGGCTGCCCCGTCCGACGATGCGTCGGACGGGGCACGTCGTCGGCCGTACCGCACGGTAGTATCGCTCCGCCATGGAGATGAATGCCACATACACCAGTTTTGTCGCGGTCGGCGACTCGTTCACCGAGGGCATGTCCGACCTGCTCCCGGACGGCTCGTACCGCGGTTGGGCCGATCTCCTCGCGAGCCGGCTCGCGGCCCGTACCCCCGGCTTCCGGTACGCGAACCTCGCCGTGCGCGGCAAGCTCATCGGGCAGATCGTCGAGGAGCAGGTGGACAACGCGTCCGCGATGAGGGCCGATGTGGTGACGCTGGTGGGCGGCCTCAACGACACGCTGCGCCCCAAGTGCGACATGGTCCGGGTGCGCGCGCTGCTGGAGGAGGCCGTGGAGCGGCTCGCGCCGTCCTGCGGACAGCTGGTGCTGATGCGCAGCCCGGGCCGCAACGGCCCGGTGATGGAGCGCTTCCGGCCGCGCATGGAGGAGCTCTTCGCCCACATCGACGCGCTCGCGGCGCGGCACGGCGCCCTCGTCGTCGACCTGTACGGCGCCGAGGTGCTCGGCGACCAGCGGCTGTGGGACGTGGACCGGCTGCATCTGACCGCCGATGGGCACCGCAGGGTCGCCGAGGCGGTGTGGCAGACGCTGGGGCTTGCGGCCGAGGAGGACTGGCGGACACCGCTGCCGCCCGCCATGCGCCCCGGCTGGGCGGCGCGGCGGACGGCGGACGCGCGGTTCGCCCGGGAGCACCTGGTCCCCTGGATCGGACGCAGGCTCACCGGCCGCTCATCGGGCGACGGCAGACCCGCCAAGCGCCCCGAGCTGCTGCCGTTCGGGCCCGTGGAGCCGGCGCTGCCGGACGGCGACAGCGTGGTCTCGTAGCAACCGGGGCGGGGCGCTGACCTGCGTAAACCGCCAGCAGAAGCAGGGCAACGCTGCCAACTCCGGGGATACCCTCAAACGCCCTAGGTGTATTGGCCCGGAGGGTTGTTGACACGGCTGATGGGTGGCTGGCCGTCGAGTGCGGTGTGGCAGCGGTGGTGGTTGGAAGGCCTGGGCCCGCTGCCGGTATGCGGCGGCGGCGTACTGGCGCCCGTCGCGCAGGATCTCGCTGTAGGCCACGCGGGAGCGGTCGGCGGCGGCGGAGTGGATATAGCTGTAGCCGATCACTGGCTTGCAGCCCGTGCGCTGGTCGGTGGTGTGCTGGCGGTTGCGCTCGCCTGCCGCTCTGCCGACCGTGCGCCGGCCGCCGTCGGGAATGTTGCCCAGTTCCTTGATGCCAACGTGGACCAGCTCACCGGACCGGGCCCGTTCGTGGCGGCGGATGGGTTCACCGGTGGGCCGGTCGAACCAGGCCAGGCGGTTCAGGCCCTGCCCGGCCAGGACGCGGTGGACGGTGGAGCGGCCAGGCCAGGATGGGCGATGCACGCCGGTCCGAGCTTGCGGGCCCGGCACAGCTCGCAGACCCGGGCTGCGACCTTCCTTCGCATCCTGGACTACGCGGGTGCGGACATGTTCAACGACGGTGGAAGAGTTGTCCGGCGTGCCGAGGCGCGGTCTCGATGTCTCACAGGGGCAATCGCAGCCCGCCCTACGGTGACGTTGCGTGACGGGGGAGTTTTGCCGGGGTGGTCCGGGGTGGTCTGCGGGTCGTGATGACGCAGCAAGGACGTGGCCTCCGCAGCAGGCAGTTGCGTGCACCGACTGGCTCTTCGAATGCCTGCGTGGGCGAACGTGGCACGCTGCTCGGTTGGCTCCTCCAGCTCGAATCCCTGTCGGGCCTGCAGATTCGGCGAGTCTGCCACCGACGCTCGCGGCTTTCCAAGTAGGCACCGTAACATGTCAGTTGATCGGCAAAAATCGGTGCATGCCTTGCATGTGACGGCCTTGACGGAGTGTCCGATTCGCTACAACAATTGCTGCCTGATCCTGATCTGCCAACTACGTGGCGACGAGGAAGGGTTGGCTGCGGGCAAGGCAAGAGTGCGAGTCGGACCGTCGAGCATCAAGAGGCAATGTGAGACAACTCTTCCTGTATCCGATCACTGGCCTCTACAACGAGTGCCACGATGTCGACCACGCGGCCCTCCGGGACGCGGTGCCGCCGACTGCCGGCGACCCACGCGCGCTGGCCGACGTCAACAACCTCTGGTGGCAGCATGTTTTGGAGCCGGAGGCTGTGCGCGCAGCCGTGGGCATGCTCGACCGTCTGATGCGTCCTGGCGACGCGCATCCGGCCGCATGGGAGGCCATCGTCGCGGCGCCCGAGAAGTTCGTGGACGAAGTCGTCAGGGCGCCACGGGCACTGGTGGATCTGGGGGCGGGACCGCGGGCCGCGTTCCGGGCGCTGGAGACCCTTCAGCTCTACACGGACATCCACTCGGCCACGATCGGCCGCCCCTTCGAGCTGTCGCTTCAGGAAGGCTATGTCGTCAACGAGCTCTCCTCGCTTGAGCTCGTCCAGTCGGCGCTCGTCCCGGGCTCCAATCCCTATCTGCCGTTCCTGAGGGAATTCGTCTTCCCCGTCATAGAGGACAGCCCCCCGGACATTGCCTGGATCGTGGGCCGCATCAAGATGTCGACCATGGCCATGGCCATGAGGATCAAGGAAGTCAATCCGTCCTGTCACGTGTCCGTGGTGGGGCACTCGAGCGAGTACTACTCACTCAACAAGATCACCAAGTATCTCCGGACCAACAGCCAGCTCTTCAGTGAGATCGACAGCATCGTCCTCGACGACTTCGACAACACACCCCGGCTGCTGCGCGAAGCCCTCGAAGGTGGCGACCCGCTGGAGTCGGTCCCCAACCTGATGTACCGCGAGGGCGATCGCATCCACCAGACCGGCTACGTGGTGGCCGACCGGGCGTTGGACGCCGACCTGCGCAGTGCGCCGCCACGCGACGAGTACGCCGATATGACGGCACCGAGCCTCTCCGTGGCGGAGACACGACTGTGGCCGGCCGCTCAGTGCTACTGGAACAACTGCAACTTCTGTGCGATCAACCGCCGTTACAACACCCTTCCGCGCAATAGCTTCTCGCTGGAGCACGAACGGGCGGAGCTGATGCTGCGCCTCGCGGAGCAGGGGACGTCGTACCTGTGGTCCGTTGACGAGGCCATCCCCCCGGTCAACCTCGGGATCCTCGCCCAGGAGCTGATCGCCCTGGGCTCGCCGCTGGTCTGGGAGACCCGCAGCAAGATCGACCGCAACTTCTCGCCCGAGATCTGCACAGACCTCGGCAAGTCTGGTCTGCGGGAGATCCGGCTGGGATTCGAGTCCGCGAGTCCTCGTGTTCTGGCACTGATGGGCAAGTACCCCGAGGGTTGGTCACTCGACCTGGTCGAGAAGATCGTCTCGCGTTTTCACGCCGCCGGTGTCTCGGTGCATTTCCCCACCATCGTCGGGTTCCCCGGCGAGACTCCGGAAGAGCGCCGTGAGACGTACGAGTTCCTCGAGCACCTGGTATCCCAGTACCCCAGTGTCACCTTCAACGTGAACATTCTCGGCTTCGACGTCGCCAGCAAACTCTTCGAGGACTACGAGGAGTTCGGCGTCACCACCCTGAGGTGGCCGACGCCGACGAAGTACTTCCTGGGGAACCTGATCGATTGGGACTGCGCCGAAACGCCCTTCGACTACGGCCGGCTGGACCAGGAACGCAACGAGTTCATGCGGCAGGTCCTCTACCCTTGGATGCCCGCATCAGCCAGCATCCCCCCGTACATCTTCTACCGTCTGACCGAGACCTCCCGTGCCACGATGGTGTGGAAGTCCCAGCGAGCGGCGACCGGGCGATGGCGTGAACCGGCGCTGTCCGCGGACCTGTCACAGGAGATCCGGACCAGCCCCTCGCTGGTGGCCATGGGGCCTTTCAAGAAGAGCTCGTACGCCACCGAGGAACACTACGCCTGCTATGTCTGGCAGACCCATCATGCCTTCGAGTGCGACGGGCCCACCGCCGGCCTGTTGGAGTTCCTCACTGAGCCCCACTCCCTCGCCGAAGCGGCCCAGGCGACGGGGCTGACGCCCGAGGAGACGGGCGCGGTCGTCAGGGCGCTCTCGGCCATCGGCGCGGTTGTCACGGCATCCACCGACGACGTCCCGGTGAGCCTGCCCGTCTTCGCACCCGCTCCCCGACGCTGGCACGCCCTTGCGGGGCCGGCTCCGGCCCCACGCAAGCGCATCAGCGCCCAACGCAAGCAGGACCTCACGCTCACACTGGGGAGGACATCGTCGACATGATCAGAATCATGGCAGGAACTCTCACGCCGCTGCCCGCTACGGAGCACGAGGAAGCAGCCGAGCCCGACATCCGCCGTCACGTGCGGCTGCTTGGCTCCCCACTCGACGGCGGCCCTCCGCAGGCCGACGCCGACTGGAGCCAGGTGCAGAAGTACGCGATCAGCATGCGTGGTGGGGGCGGCGGCGGTGGTGGAGGCGGTGGCGGGGGAGGAGGAGGCGGGGGTGGTGGCGGTGGTGGAGGCGGCGGCGGTTGGTAGTCCCAGGGCGGCGGCAGCGCGGCACTGCCCTGAGCATCCGCTTCCGGAGCCGGCTCGCACCTGGATCGAGGACTTCGTAGCGGCACCGCACCCGCAGCTGGGCCGTCCGGGGGCCATCTGTCCCAACCTCCCCTTCATTCTCGCGCGACGGCAGCTGTACTGGGGCTCCGTCGACTACGCCGCGGTCGGGAGCGGTGCGATGCCACCGGCCCGCACGCTGACCGTCCTGTTCAGGCAGGCGCTGGCCGAAGCGGCCCGGATCATCGCGGAGTCCGGTGACACGTACCGGACCGCTGTGGTCTGGGTGATCGAGTCGGCGCCGCCGCACACCCACCGGTCCGTGATCGAACCCGCCTTCCAGGCGATCCGGAGCGAAAGCATTGCGGCGGGGATCATGGTCGGCTGCTTCCATCCCTACCGCCGCCGGCGCAGCAGAGTGCAGCCCGAGCTGGCGACGATGAGATCACCGGTCCCGATGATTGCCATGCGCCGTCTGCTGCGCGGTGACCTCGATTCGGTGAGGGATGAACCGGACTCGAGGCGGGCCTTTGACGAGTACTTCACTGCTCACGACCGAGATCGCCGATCACGAGCAAGGCCGCCGCTCACGGCTGAGAGCACCGATGATGAATGAGGTCAAAGAACCGGGCGGAGTTCTCGTGGAAGACGCGCCTCAGGTCACCGTCCTTGACGTCCAGGGCCGCCAGCTTCGTCCGAGCGTCGAGCGCGAGGAGGAACCCCGGATCCGATGGCCCCGTCGCACCCCGAAAAACCACCCGGCCGCTGCGTACCGACCAGGACCGGTCTCCGGAGACAACGAGCCTGTCGCCGTAGCCCAGTTCGACCAACTCCTTCACCAAGTTCATCCGGGCCGTGTCGGCGGTGCTCGTCAGGGGCGTGATGTCCGTGACGCAGAGCAGAGCTCCCTCGTCGAGGCAGGCTCGCATGGATCGCAGCACCTCGTCGAAGGGCTTTCGTCGCCGCCCTTTCAGCTCCAGTTCGGGGTGGCTGAGCATCACGCGGTGCGGCTCCACGCCCAGCGAGCGCAGAAGACGCAGGTGCTCAAGGGCTCCGCTCGGCGAGTGGGTGACGATAGGCAGCCCGGTGCTTCGGTGAACCGCCGCCACAGCCCGGAAGGCGTTGCCCTCGAAATCCGACAGGGTTCCTTGATGGGCCGCGACCTTCACAGCGGCCACGTGAACACGTCCCCGCAGACGGGCCCGCTTCCGCAGAAGCCGTTGTTCCAGCCGCGTGGCCGACAACTCCCTGACCGGTCGACTGACCGAATGGGAAAGGTAGTACCCCACACAGGCGTGGACGCGCACGGGAACGTCGCTGATCAGATCCGCATACCGGAGGGGATCGATGTAAGCCGTCAGGTCAACGATGTCCGTGACCCCGGCGCGTGCGGCGCGCGACAGCTCCTCACGCAGGAACTCCGCGGTCAACGCCTCCCTGCCACCCGGAAACCGGGAGAACACGTGTTCATGCGGCAGGATGACCGGAGATTCCATGCGGGGCATCATACCGATGCGGTTCTTCGGCAAAGCACGGCAAGGACGCCACCCCGACCGCTGACAAAACTGCCGATGGGATGATCGATGGCCAAGGTCCCGGTGATCGACCTGGACGCCGATCCCGAACTGGAGGGACGCAGAGTCTGGGGAATCCTGCGCGACGAAGGGTACTTCTACCTCACCGGATCCAAAGTCGCCGACGTGGACCTCGAAAAACTGGTGGCGGTGGCGGAGGAATTCTTCCGTATGCCGGTCAGCGAGAAAATGAAGTTCCACATCAGCGGATCAGCCTGCCACCGAGGCTACTACCCGCCTGGCGAAGAAGGACCTGCTGATGGAATACCCGACCTCAAAGAAGGGTACGACTCCGGCCTGTTCGAGATCCGATCCGGTCGCGACGATCACACCACCTCGTCGCCGGGCTGCTCTCCTCCCGTACCCGGTTTTCTGGCCACAGTGAACAGCTACCACTCGGCCATGACTGATATCGCGCACGCCCTGTCCGTGGTCGTCGCCCACGCCATAGGCATGCCTGACCGGTTCTTCCTCGAACGTTCTCAGAATCCGCCCAATCAGCTGCGCCTGCTGCACTATCCGGCAAGCCCCACCCCGCGCCAGGGAGTCGGAACCCACAAAGACTTCGAGTGCTTCACACTGCTGGCCTCCACCGGACCGGGACTCGAAGTCGAACGGTCGGACGGCGCCTGGATCCTGGTCCCACCCCGCCAGGACACGCTGGTCGTCACCACCGGGGAGATGCTCGAAATCCTTACCAACGGTGCCCTCCTCGCCGCACGCCACAGAGTGGGGTGGATCCGCGAAGACAGATATTCCTTCCCGTACTTCTTCAGCCTTGACCGGAATATCCTGGTGGAGCCGCTCGATCGATTCGTTGGCCCCGAAGGCACCCACTACGCATCGCTCACCGCCGGAGACCATCTCCAGGCCCGGACATCTCAGGTCTTCCGGTATCTGAGGAACAGAGAACAGGGCAAGCGCGATCACTTGCAGCAGCAGTCCTGAGAGGTCGTCGTCAACGGCCTGATCGCCGGCCGCGCCCACAGCCCGAGGGACATCGTCGATCTCATGCGCCATGTCGGCCTCGACCCGGACCAGTTCGACCTCAAGCGCAGCGCGTCGCCCAGCGCAAGCAGGCCGCCCTGGTGCCGCACAGGACTCGGCCTTCGTCGAGTGGCGGCGATCAGTTGACCGGGCGCGACGTCCGTCCTGTTGCAGTCGGCCACGGTGCAGTGAAAGTAGACCTCCCCCTCGGACCCCCACCAGATGGTGGCCGTATCGATCAGATGGTGGCCGTATCGATCTTGATGCTCACGGTCACGTTGTTGCGAACCTGGTGGATGACCTTGGTCGACGGGACGCTGTTCGTTGTGTCGCCGCAGTGGTAAGAGGCCGGGGGGACCCACGCCAACGTGCAGTTCAGAGAGCCAGACGTGCGAAACGCGCTCCAAGGCGAGCTCTCTGGGGGGTGCTCACAACCCGTCCTTGAGGTTGCCCGTGCCCGTGCCGCCGCTGATCAGATACGAGACCATCGGGTGTGCTCGGGGTACCCCCACGGGTGTGTCTACGGGGTCTGGCCTGCGCGTATGACGCCTGCCCCGGTCGTGTCCGACGCGGCGGACGGGGCGTCATACGGCGGGACCTTGAGCGCCATGCTCGAAGGGTGCAACGGCCTGCGGGTGCAGGCCCGTGTCCCGCATCCAGCGGTAGCCGTGCGCGAGGAACGCGACCGCGTGTCGGCCAGCGTCCGACGCGGTCATGACAGTGCTCATGAGCACTGCGAGATCGTCCGACAGGGGCTGGTCAACGCGGACGGGCATCCGGCGTCGCGCGGTACCAGCGTGCGGCGCGCGTCCCACGCTTCGAGGTGGGCGAAGCCCTTGCCGTCCCGGCCGACGCGGGACGGGTGGATGCCCTTCGGATCAAGGCGCCGTTCGGTGGTTGCACACCGGGCGGCGCCGCCGTCTGACACGCGTCTCGCAGACGTGAGGCGTGAGACGGGCCCGGGCGCCCCTGACCTGCGGTTTTGTCACCGCTATGGACGATTCGTTGCAGTGATGGACGGAAGGTAAACTCCGTTCACGTGACTGCAAAGCCTCGCATCCCCAATGTTCTGGCCGGCCGCTACGCCTCCGCGGAGCTCGCCGTCCTGTGGTCCCCCGAGCAGAAGGTGAAGCTGGAGCGTCAGCTCTGGCTCGCCGTGCTGCGCGCGCAGAAGGACCTCGGGATCGAGGTGCCGGACGCCGCGCTCGCCGACTACGAGCGCGTGCTCGACCAGGTCGACCTGGGCTCCATCGCGGAGCGCGAGAAGGTCACCCGGCACGATGTGAAGGCCCGAATCGAGGAGTTCAACGCCCTCGCCGGGCACGAGCACGTACACAAGGGCATGACCTCGCGCGATCTCACGGAGAACGTGGAGCAGCTGCAGATCCGGCTCTCGCTGGAGCTGATGCGGGACCGCACGGTCGCCGTTCTCGCCCGCCTCGGCCGGCTGGCCGGGGAGTACGCGGAGCTGGTCATGGCCGGCCGCTCGCACAATGTCGCGGCTCAGGCGACGACGCTCGGCAAGCGTTTCGCCACGGGCGCCGACGAGCTGCTGGTGGCGTACGGGCGTCTTGAGGAGCTGCTCGGCCGCTACCCGCTGCGCGGGATCAAGGGCCCGGTGGGCACCGCCCAGGACATGCTGGACCTGCTCGGCGGGGACGCGGCGAAGCTCGCCGAGCTGGAGCAGCGGATCGCGGGCCACCTCGGCTTCGCGCACGCCTTCACCTCCGTGGGCCAGGTCTATCCGCGCTCGCTCGACTACGACGTCGTCACGGCGCTGGTGCAGCTTGCCGCCGCGCCGTCCTCGCTGGCGAAGACGATCCGCCTGATGGCCGGGCACGAGCTGGTCACCGAGGGCTTCAAGCCCGGGCAGGTCGGCTCGTCCGCGATGCCGCACAAGATGAACACCCGCTCCTGCGAGCGCGTCAACGGCCTCATGGTGATCCTGCGCGGCTACGCGTCGATGACGGGCGAGCTGGCGGGCGACCAGTGGAACGAGGGCGACGTCTCCTGCTCGGTGGTGCGCCGGGTCGCGCTGCCGGACGCGTTCTTCGCGTTCGACGGGCTGCTGGAGACGTTCCTCACGGTCCTGGACGAGTTCGGCGCGTTCCCCGCGGTCGTCGCCCGCGAACTCGACCGCTATCTCCCCTTCCTCGCCACCACCAAGGTGCTGATGGGCGCGGTGCGCGCCGGGGTCGGCCGCGAGGTCGCCCACGAGGCCATCAAGGAGAACGCGGTCGCCTCCGCGCTGGCGATGCGCGAGCAGGGTGCCGAGCGCAACGAGCTGCTGGACAAGCTCGCCGCGGATGAACGCATTCCGCTGGACCGGGCCCAGCTCGACGCCCTGATGGCCGACAAGCTGTCCTTCACGGGTGCCGCCGGCGACCAGGTGGCCTCGGTGGTCTCCCGTATCGAGGAGATCGCGAAGCAGCACCCGGAGGCGGCCGCGTACGCCCCCGGGTCGATCCTCTGAACCGCATCTCCCCTGAACCGGATCTTCCCGTGCCCCGCTTCACGCCCGCCGAGCTGGAGGCCGCCCGCGACCGCCTCGTCCCCGATGTGGTCGCGGACGGTCTGGCCGTCCTCTTCTGCGGCATCAACCCCGGTCTGATGTCGGCCGCGACGGGCCACCACTTCGCCCGCCCCGGCAACCGCTTCTGGCCGGTGCTCCATCTGTCGGGCTTCACCCCGTGGCAGTTGAAACCGTCCGAGCAGGACGAGCTGCCGGCGTACGGACTCGGCATCACCAATGTGGCGGCGCGGGCGACCGCGCGCGCCGACGAGCTCGGCGAGGAGGAGTTCCGCGAGGGCGGCCGGATCCTCGCCGGGAAGGTGGAGCGGCTGCGGCCCCGCTGGCTGGCGGTGGCCGGGGTCACCGCGTACCGCACGGCCTTCGGGGACCGCACGGCACGGGTAGGGCCGCAGGAGCGGACGATCGGCGGCACGCGCATCTGGGTACTGCCCAACCCCAGTGGGCTGAACGCGCATTGGACGGTCCGGACGATGGCCGAGGAGTTCGCGCGGCTGCGAGCCGCGGCCATGTCGGGGGACGCCGGGGACGTGTCCGGCACATAGCGGCGCCCCGCCGCAGGGCCGGGCGCGCGCGGTATTGCCGTGCGTGCCATCGCACGGCGGAGGGTCCGCTACGGGGCAGGGCGTGCCGGGCCTCGCGCGGCCGGGCGGGATGTGTCAGACACGGCCTACGGAGGATCCGCGTCCGTGACGGCGGCCACCAGCTGGAACGGCAGCTCGGTGTCCCACTGCGAGACACCGAGCGCGATCCAGCGGCCGTCCGCCCGCCACAGGTGCACATCCGGCACGGAGTTGCTCAGCGTCCCCCAGGGCTCGGGTATCTCCTCGCCGTCGTCGACCGACCTGGCCAGCAACGAGGCCAGGCTGAACACCTGGGCCTCGCCCCAGCGCTCGCTCAGCAGCAGGGCCAGGGCCTCGCGCTCCGCCGCGCACTGCTCCTCGACGACCTCCCACATCGAACGGTCCTCACTGAACCCCTCGCTCGTGGTGAGCTCCGCCAGATGGAAGCCGGGGCCGCAGGCGCCCACATCCGATCTGCCGGGCTCCGCCGGAAAGGGGCGGGAGCGCAGCAGGTCGATGATCGCCACATGCCGTGCAAGGGTCATGGCTTCAGTAAACCTTCCTCCACTGACATTTGGCGGTCCGTCAGATGGACGGGCGGCAGCCGGCGGGGTGGCCCGGCGGGCGGGGCCGCCGACGCGTGACGAGCGGCTGCGGACAGTGCTCGCGGGGCCCTGCCGCCATTGAGTACGATCCGCAGACACGCGCACGAGCTGGAAGGACACACGGTGGGCCGGCTGACCGGCGGGGACCCGTCCCTGCTGCGGCGGATCAACTCCGCGGTGGTACTGCACGCGCTGCGGGGCGGCGCGGACTCCCCCACGCTCACCGATCTGACGCGGGTCACCGGGCTGTCCCGGCCGACCGTCGAGGGCGTGATCGAGGGGCTGATCGAGTCCGGCCTGGTGACCGAGGCGGCGCCCGACGAGGGCGAGGCCCGGCGGCAGGGCCGGCCGGCGCGGAGGTTCCGCTTCCGGGCCGAGGCCGGGCATCTGCTGGGCGTGGAGATCGGTCCGCACCGGGTGGCGGCGCTGCTGTCCGGGCTCGACGGGCGGGTCACGGGCGCCGGGTCTCGGGAGGTGGCGGAGACCGCTTCCGTCGAGGAGCGGCTGGAGCGGGTCCGTACGGTCGTGGCCGATGTGCTGCGCAGGTCCGGGGTGCCCCGCAGCTCGCTGCGGGCGGTCGGGGTCGGCACGCCGGGGATCGTGGAGGCCGACGGGACCGTACGGCTCTGTACGGCGCTGCCCGGCTGGACGGGGCTCGCGCTCGGCGAGCGACTGCGGCGTTCGTTCCGCTGCCCGGTGCTGGTCGAGAACGACGCCAACGCGGCCGCGGTCGCCGAGCACTGGAAGGGGGCCGCGACGGATTCGGACGACATCGTCTTCGTCCTCGCGGGGCTGAGCCCCGGCGCGGGCTCGCTGATCGGCGGCCGGCTGCACCGGGGGTACGGGGGCGCGGCCGGGGAGATCGGCGCGCTGCACCTGCTGGGCCGCGAGGTGACGCCGGAGACGCTGCTGTCCACGACCGGTGAGCCGCTGCACCCCCTGGACGAGCAGGCGGTGGCCGAGGTGTTCACACACGCCCGGCAGGGCGACGAGCGGGCGCGGGCGGCGGTCGACCGGTTCATCCAGCGGCTCGTGCACGACGTGGCCGCGCTGGTGCTGGCGCTCGACCCCGAGCTGGTGGTCGTCGGCGGCTGGGCGGCCGGCCTGGACGGTGTGCTCGATCCTCTGCGCGGCGAACTGTCCCGCTACTGCCTGCGCCCGCCTCGGGTGACGCTGTCCTTGCTCGGCGAGGCGGCGGTGGCGACGGGCGCGTTGCGGTTGGCCCTGGACCACGTCGAGGAGCAGCTCTTCGCCGTCGAGGGATCGGTGACGGCCCGCCGCTGAGCACGGTCGGCGCGGTGCTGAGCACGGTCCCGCGGCGGGCGCGCGGGCGCGGCGCCGCGGGGCGGGCACGGCGCGGCAGGGATGGCGCGGCGCGCGGGCACAGAGGGGGCTCGCCCGCCTCCCTGCCCCCGCCGTCGGAGCGCCTCGCGCCCGCTGTCAGGAAGCGCGGCGCTGCGCTGCGTCGTGCCGGATCTCCAGGTCGCCCGCGGCACCGAAGGTGAGGCGGCAGGTGTCCGCGCGATAGGTCGCGACCGAGACGACCGCCGTACGGCCTTCGGTGAAGTAGCGCGTGGTGACGACCAGGACGGGGGCGCCGGGTAGGCGGTCCAGTTCCTTGGCGTCGTCGGCGCGCGCGGAGCCGAGCTCGACGGCCCGGTCGAGGCCGGCCGGGGCGAGGTGCTGGAGTTCGCGCAGGACGGCGCGGGCGCGGGCGGCGCCCGCGGGGGCGTCTATGGCGGAGAGCTCGGGGACGGAGGAGGAGGGGACGTAGAGCAGTTCGGCGGCGACCGGCTGACCGTGGGTGACCAGCATCCGGCGCAGCGTGTGGACGTCCTCGTCGATGTCCGTGTCGAGTGCGCGGGCGACGGCGGCGGGCGGCAGGGCGGTCGTGCAGCCGACCGGCTGCCAGGCGTCCGTCGAGGAGCCCGGCCAGTCCTGGGGGGAGGCGGAGACGTCGACGCCCATGCGCGGCGGCGCGACGGTCGTGCCGACACCGCGGCGGCGCTGCAGCCGGCCTTCCAGCTCCAGCTGCTCGAGCGCCTGCCGGAGGGTGGCCCGGGCGACGCCGAACCGGGCGGCGAGCTCGCGCTCGTTGGGCAGGATCTCGCCGACCGCGAAGTCGGAGTCGAGCGCCTCGCCGATCACCGTCTTGAGGTGCCAGTACTTCGGCTCCGGCACCGTGTCGAGCTGCGTGGTCCCCACCCTGTCCTCCGCAATCGCCGTGTCCCCGGCGGCTTTTCCGTGCCCTTGTTTATTAAAGGTTCCTGCACTAACTCTGCGACCATAGGACGGCCCACAGACTTGGTCAAGACCAATCCTCGGGGCAGGCGCCATGGAATCACCCTGCGCCATGGGCTGTTCACAGAACGTTTGTGCGGTGGCGAAAAACGGTGGCTTCGCTTCCGCCTCGCCCGTGGCGTCGCGGCCCACGGGCCACGGGCGGCGCCGGTACGACGACGCCGGCCGGCTACCCCGCGAGGCCGCCGAGCTTGTCCGGATTGCGCACCAGGTAGATGCACTGGATCCGCCCGTCCCTGACCTCGACCTGGAAGACGGTGTCCGGACGGCCGCCGGAGAGCACGAGCAGCCCCGGCGCTCCGTTGACCTCGGTGAGGCGGAACTCCCCCTCGGGCACCGGGTCCTTGGCGACGGCGAACAGGAAGCGCCCGACCTTGTCCGCGGTCTCGATGACGCGCCGCGGCGCCTTCGACTTGCCGCCGCTGTCGCTGACCAGCCGGACGTCCGGGGCGAGCAGTCCGAGCAGCTCGTCCAGGTCGCCGCCGGAGGCCGCGGCGAGGAACCGCTCGGTCAGCGCGCGGCGTTCGGCCGGGTCGACGTCGTACCGGGGCCTGCGCTCCTCGACATGGCGGCGCGCCCGCCCGCCGAGCTGGCGCACCGCGGCCTCGCTGCGGTCGAGGGCCGTGGCGATGTCGCCGTACGGGAATCCGAACGCCTCGCGGAGCACGAACACCGCGCGCTCCAGCGGCGAGAGGGATTCGAGGACGACGAGGACCGCGAGGGACACGGACTCCGTCAGCACGGCGCGTTCGGCGGTGTCGGGGGCGGTGTCGCCGAAGTCGGTGGCGATGGGCTCGGGCAGCCAGGGCCCGACGTACGACTCGCGGCGCGACTGCGCCTGGCGGAGCCGGTCGATGGCGAGCCGTGTGGTGATCCGCACGAGATAGCCGCGCGGCTCCCGGACGTCGTCGCGCTCCTCGGCCGACCAGCGCAGCCAGGCGTCCTGGACGACGTCCTCGGCGTCGGCGAACCTGCCGAGCATGCGGTACGCCACTCCCGTCAGCAGGGAGCGGTGGGCCTCGAAGACGTCGGTCACGGTGTCGGTCGCCACGTTCCCATCCCAGCCGACGGCACCCGCGATGTCCAGCGAACGGCCCGTGGGCGGATCCGCGCGCCCGACACCCTCTTGAACCGGCGGCTACCGAGCGGTAATTGTTGCTGACAGGACGTCTACGAAGTCACGGTCGCGGAACGGCCGGGGAACGATCAGGAGCGGCAGCATGGTCTCGAAGGTCTCGTTCACGCTCGACACCCCCGGCGGCGGCCACGAGCTGTCCGTCGCGTACGAACGCCGCGGCGACGGGGAGCCCTTGCTGCTGCTCCACGGCATCGGGCACCACTGGCAGGCATGGGAACCGGTGCTGCCCGTCCTCGCGGCGGAGCGGGACGTCATCGCGGTCGATCTGCCCGGCTTCGGCACCTCCCCGGCGCTGCCCGACGGTGTGTCGTACGACCTGTCGGCCGTGGTCCCGGCACTGGGGGCGTTCTGCGCGGCGCTCGGCATCGACCGGCCGCATGTCGTGGGCAACTCGCTCGGCGGACTGCTCGCACTGGAGCTGGGGCGCGAGAAGCTCGTACGGTCCGTCACGGCGATCTCCCCCGCCGGGTTCTGGACGGAGAGCGAGCGACGGTACGCGTTCGGGACGCTCCTCGCGATGCGCCGCGGCGCGCGGATCCTGCCGTTGCCGGTGATCGACCGGCTGTCCCGCACGCCCGCCGGGCGTGCGGCGCTGACCAGCACCATCTACGCCCGCCCCGGGCGCCGTTCACCCGAGGCGGTCGTCGCCGAGACGCTCGCGCTCCGTGACGCCGCCGGCTTCCGCCGGACGCTCGACGCGGGGCGCGGGGTGCTGTTCACCCACGACCTGCCCGGGCTGCCCGTCACCGTGGCCTGGGGCACGCGCGACCGGCTGCTGCTGCGCCGCCAGGGCGTCCGTGCCAAGCAGGCGATCCCCGGCGCCCGGCTGGTGCGGCTGCCCGGCTGCGGGCATGTGCCGATGAACGACGATCCGGCGCTGGTCGCACGCGTGATCCTCGACGGCAGCCGCTGATCCGGGGCGCGCCGGCCACCGGGTCGACGCATGGCGACGCATGGCGACGACAGGCCCAACGCCCGGTTGTTCACGCGGGGTTCGCGTACCGGCCGTCACGGCGCACTAGGCATGGGCACGGCAGTCCTCCCCCACCCCCTCCCTGGAGGTCCGTACGATGCCGTACAACCGCCGTGCCGTTCTGCGCAGTTCGCTCGCCGCGTCGGCGGCGCTCACGCTCGGGGCCGCCGCCCCGGCCCAGGTCCTGCGCGGCAGGCCGAGCGCCGGCTGGGGCGTCCAGACGGGCGACGTCACCTCGTCGTCGGCGACGGTGTGGGTGCGGTCCGACCGGCCCGCCCGGATGCTCGTGGAGACCTCGGCGACCGAGTCGTTCCGCCGTGCGCACAGCTGGCACGGCCCCCTGCTGGGCCCCGGCACGGACTTCACCGGCACGACGGCGCTCCGCGGGCTGCCGGCGGGCGAGCAGATCCACTACCGGGTGTCGCTCACCGACCCCGAGGACCCGCGCCGCCGCGGCGAGCCCGTGCTCGGCACGTTCCGCACGGCGCCCGCACACCGCCGCTCCGGTGTGCGCTTCCTGTGGTCGGGCGACATCGCCGGGCAGGGCTGGGGCATCAACCCGGACATCGGCGGCTTCCGCGCGTACGAGGAGATGCGGCGACTCGACCCGGACTTCTTCCTGTGCAGCGGGGACACGGTGTACGCGGACGGGCCGCTCGTCCCCAGCGTGACGCTGCCGGACGGACGGGTGTGGCGGAACGTCACCACCGAGGAGAAGTCCAAGGTCGCGGAGACGCTCGACGAGTACCGCGGGAACTTCCGCTACAACCTGCTCGACGCGAACGTCCGCCGGTTCAACGCGCAGGTGCCGACGGTGGTGCAGTGGGACGACCACGAGGTGCGCAACAACTGGTACCCGGGCCAGATCCTCGACGACGCGCGCTACACGGAGAAGGACGTGGACGTGCTGGCGGAGCGCGCGCTGCGGGCGTTCGGCGAGTACTTCCCCGTCTCCACGCTCCGGACGGGCGGCCGCGAGGGACGGATGCACCGGGTGGTGCGGTACGGCCCGCTGCTCGACGTCTTCGTCCTCGACATGCGCTCCCACCGCAACGCCAACTCCCCCGGGCGGCAGGCCGACGACACGACCGGCATCCTCGGCGCGGAGCAACTGGCCTGGCTCAAGCGCGAGCTGGCCCGGTCCCGTGCGGTGTGGAAGGTGCTCGCGGCCGACATGCCGCTCGGGCTGGTCGTCCCGGACGGTGCGGTGAACTTCGAGGCGGTCGCGCAGGGCGATCCGGGTGCGCCGCTCGGGCGCGAGCTGCAGATCGCCGAGCTGCTGCGGTTCATCAAGCACCGGCGGATCACCGGCACGGTGTGGCTGACCGCGGACGTGCACTACACGTCGGCGCAGCACTACGCGCCGGAGCGGGCCGCGTTCGCGGACTTCGCGCCGTTCTGGGAGTTCGTCTCCGGGCCGCTGGCGGCGGGAGGCTTCCCGGCGAACGCGCTCGACGCGACGTTCGGGCCGGACCGGGTGTTCGTACGGGCTCCGGAGCGGGCCAATGTGTCGCCGATGGAGTCGCCGCAGTACTTCGGCGAGGTCGACATCGACGGCGGCAGCGGGGAGTTGACGGTGCGGCTGCGGGCGGAGGGCGGAACGGTACTGTTCAGCAAGGTGCTCCAGCCGGGGCGGGTCGGCCAGTAGGGCCCGCTCCCGGGCCTCTCTGCCGGCCGCTGACCGCAGTACGCCACGGTTGCGATCAGTTCAGGACAGAAATGGCAGAAACCGGTCCATAGCATGCAAGAGCCCTCCTTAACCCATCAGTCACAAAGCGTTCGTGATCACGCAACACCGCTCAGTCACAGTGATTGCATGACTGAAGTGACTTCCGCGAAGCGCAGCGCCCGCCGCCACCACCACTGGCGCCGGGACATGGTCGAGCTGGCCGCCCTGTTCACCGCCGTCGCCGTGGCCGACGCGGTGGCGAACATGATCGCCCACGGCCCCGACGGCCCGTACCTGCTCGTCGCCTCCGCCGTCGCGCTCATCGCCACGGCCGCGTTCCACACATGGTGGGCACGCCGCCACGGCCATGCACCCCCGACAACCGATACCGGCGGTCCCGGAGCCAGGGGCTCCGGGACCGGGCCCGCCTTCACCACCACGGAGCCGGGCGCGCCCGCCGACGACGGCGAGTCGACGCGCCCGCACGAGACGACGCTGTGGCGGATGCGGACGACCGTACGGGACCAGCCCGGCAGCCTCGCCGCACTGTGCACCGCGCTCGCCCGGCACCAGGTGGACATCCTCACCCTCCAGACGCACCCCCTGGCGGACGGCACGGTCGACGAGTTCCTGCTGCGGGCGCCCGCAGCGCTCCAGGCCCCGCAGATCACCCGCGAGGTCGCGGCCGCCGGCGGCCGGAGCACCTGGATCGAGCGCGCCGACGCCCACGACCTGGTGGACACCCCCACCAGGCTGCTGGGCCTCGCCACCCGCACCGCGCTGGACGCGGCCGAACTGCCGCTCGCGCTGCGCCAGCTCCTCGGCCGGTGCACCATCCACTCGCTGCCCGCCACCACACTCGGGGGCCGGCCGGCCGAGAACCCGGCGCCCGAGGAGGGCGTGCTGGACGAGACGGTGATACGGCTGCGCGACCCGCACGGCGGCACGATCACGGTCGAGCGGCCGTATCTGCCGTTCACGCCGACCGAGTTCGCGCGGGCACGCGCACTGGTCGAGCTCGACGCCCGCCTCGGCCCGCGCATCCCGCGCAGCCAGGACGTGCTGACACTCCCCGAGGGCAACGAGATCACGGTGCGGCGCGCCGACCGCGGCGATCTCGCGGCCGCCCGCGCCATGCACGACCGCTGCTCCGCACGCACCCTGAGCCTGCGCTACCACGGCCCCGTCGGCGACGCCGACCGCTATCTCGACCATCTGCTCAGCCCGCGCTTCGGCCGCACCCTGGCCGTCCAGGCGGCCTCAGGGCGGATCGTCGCCCTCGGCCATCTGCTGTGGGACGGCGACGAGACCGAGGTGGCCCTGCTCGTCGAGGACGAGTGGCAGCACCGCGGCATCGGCTCGGAACTGCTCGGCAGGCTCGTCACGATGGCCGTCGAGGCGCGCTGCGAGAGCGTGTACGCCGTGACGCAGGCGTCCAACACCGGCATGGTCGCGGCGATGCGCGGGCTCGGACTGCCCCTCGACTACCAGATAGAGGAGGGGACGCTGGTGATCACCGCCCGGCTGGACTCCGGGCGCGCGGGATCCCACCCCTCGTACGGGACCCCGCGCGAGCTGTCCGCCGGACTCAGCCGGCTGCCTCACCCGCCGCTGCTGCCGGAACTGCCGCACGAGCGGGCCGAGCAGGGGTAGTGGAACGGGCGTGGGCGGCGACCGGGACAGGGGTCGCGCTCAGCGCCTCGCAGAGGTCCGCCCAGAGGTCCTCGACGTCCTCGAGACCGACCGACATGCGCAGCAGCCGGTCGCTGACGCCCGCGGCACGCCGGTCTCCCTCGGCCACGATCCGGTGGCTGATGGAGGCCGGGTGCTGGATCAGCGTGTCGACGCTGCCGAGGCTCACCGCGGGCGTGATCAGCCGGACCCCCGCGACCACGTCGCGCGCCTCGCCGTACACCTCGAACGAGACCATCGCACCGCCCACCGCCGGGTAGTGGACCCGGGCGACGCGCGGGTCGGCGGCGAGTCGCCGGGCCAGATCGGCCGCGGTGACCGATGCCGCCCGTATCCGCACCGGAAGCGTTGCCAGCCCGCGCAGCAGCAGATAGCCGGCCATCGGGTGCAGCACCCCTCCGGTGGCGAAGCGCACCTGCCGCAGGGCGGCCGCGAACTCCTCGTCGCAGGCCACGACCCCGCCCATGACGTCGCCGTGCCCACCCAGGTACTTGGTCGCGCTGTGCAGGACGACCCGGGCACCCTGCTCCACGGGGCGCTGGAGGACGGGGGTGGCGAAGGTGTTGTCGACCAGCAGCGGCACCGAGCCGCACACATGGGCGAGAGCGCGGATGTCGGTCTCGGCGAGGGTGGGGTTCGCCGGGGTCTCGACCATCACCAGGCCGGTGTCGGGCCGGATCGCGTCGGCGACGCCCGCCGGGTCGGTCCAGGTCACCTCGGTGCCGAGCAGCCCGCCGTCCAGGAGGTGGTCGCTGCAGCCGTAGAGCGGCCGGACGGCGACCACGTGCCGCAGCCCCATGGAGGCCCTGACCAGCAGGACCGCGGTGAGGGCGGCCATTCCGCTGGCGAAGGCGACGGCGTCGGCCGCGCCCTCCAGCCGGGCGAGCGCGGTCTCGAAACGGGCCGTCGTGGGGTTGTCGAGCCGGGCGTAGACCGGCGGGCCGTCGAGCCGGGCGCCGGTCGCGGCGAAGGTGTCGATCCGCGCCGCCTCCGCCGCCACGTCGTGCGAGGGGTAGGTGGTGGACAGATCGATGGGTGCGGCGTGCAGGCCGAGGGCGACGAGGTCCTCGCGGCCGGCGTGCACGGCTTCGGTGGCCAGCGCCCGCGCGGTGGGTGTGGCGGCGGGGGTGGCCGGAGCGGCGTAGTCCATGGGCGCAGCCTGAACAATTACCGGGCGGTAGTGCGATCACTCCGTGCTACGTTCGGGCCATGGCCGAATCCGTCGAACTGGACCCGGTGGATCTCCGCATACTGCGCGTTCTCCAGAACGACGCCCGGACCACCTACCGGGAGGTGGCCGCCGAGGTGGGCGTCGCGCCCTCGACCTGTCTCGACCGGGTGGCCCGGTTGCGCCGCGCCGGGGTCATCCTGGGTCATCAGCTCCGACTCGATCCGGCCAAACTCGGCCGGGGTCTTGAAGCGCTCCTCTCCGTTCAGGTACGCCCCCACAGGCGCGAGCTGATCGGGCCCTTCGTGGACCGGATCCGGGCGCTGCCGGAGTCCCGTGCGCTCTTCCATCTCACCGGGCCCGACGACTATCTCGTGCACGTGGCCGTCTCCGACACGGCCGATCTCCAGCGGCTGGTGCTCGACGAGTTCACCTCGCGGCCCGAAGTCGCCCGCGTGGAGACCCGGCTGATCTTCCAGCACTGGGACTGCGGACCGCTGCTCCCGCCGGGTGCCTGAGAGCGTTCCCCGGCCGTTCCGCGGCCGGTCCCGACCGCTCCGCGTCCGTTCCGATGCCTTTCCGGCGCTTTTCCCTCACCTTCCCCGTATCGCTCAAACGCGGCGGGACAGGCTCGTTTGTCAGCCGACCGAGATCCAACGATGATGACGCGGGCACCCCACCCGTATCAGGATGAGCCCATGCCAGAGACACCGAGCAGCGCGCTGCCCCGCCAGGTCGCCGACGCCTACGTCGACGCACTCATCGACCTCGACCCGATCACCGGTACCTACCTCGGAGTTCCGGAGAGCGCAGGCCGCCTCCCCGACTTCTCCCCGGCCGGCCAGGACGCACTGGCCGGCCTCGCCCGCGCGACGCTCGAACGGCTCGACGAG
The DNA here is from genome assembly GCF_024584805.1 of Streptomyces sp. FIT100. Lineage (NCBI taxonomy): Bacteria > Bacillati > Actinomycetota > Actinomycetes > Kitasatosporales > Streptomycetaceae > Streptomyces > Streptomyces sp. FIT100. The sequence goes on from NZ_CP075715.1 coordinate 797,238, forward strand.
GCCGAGCGGCTGCCCGGCGCCGGCACGGACACCGAACGGCGGTGCGGACGGCTGCTGCGCGAGCGCCTCACGGCCGAACTGGCCGTCCACGATGCCGAAGAGGGGCTGCGCACCGTCAGCAATCTCCGCTCCCCCGCGCACGCGGTGCGCAATGTGTTCACCGTCATGCCGACCGCTACGAAGGCCGACTGGTCGGCCGTGGCGGAGCGGCTGCGGGCGGTGCCCGAGGCGCTGGAGGGCTACCGGGCGTCGCTCGCCCTCGGGCTCGAACGCAAGCTGCCTGCCGGGCCGCGGGCGACGGCCGCCTTCATCGGACAGCTGGCGGAGTGGTCGGGAGCGGGCCGAGCACCGGGCTGGTTCGAGGAGTTCGTCGCACCGGGCCCGGCCGAGCTCCGCGCCGAACTCGACAGCGCCGCACGGGCGGCGACGGCCGCGGTCACCGGGCTGCGCGACTGGATGCGCGACGTCTACGCGCCCGCCGTCGAGTCGGCGTCCGACACCGTCGGCCGTGAGCGGTACGTGCGCTGGGCCCGCTTCTTCAACGGCACCGAGCTCGACATCGACGAGGCGTACGCGTACGGCTGGGCCGAATACCACCGGCTGATGGCCGAGATGACGGCCGAGGCGGACAAGATCCTGCCCGGCGCCGGCCCGTGGGAGGCCCTCGCCCACCTCGACGAGCACGGCACCCACATCGAGGGCGTCGACGAGGTCCGGACCTGGCTGCAGTCGCTGATGGACGAGGCCGTCGACGCGCTGGACGGCACGCATTTCGAGCTCGCGGAGCGGGTGCGCCGGGTCGAGTCCCGTATCGCACCGGCCGGCAGTGCGGCAGCGCCGTACTACACGGGCCCCTCGGAGGACTTCTCGCGACCCGGCCAGACCTGGCTGCCGACGATGGGCGAGACACGCTTCCCCGTGTACGACCTGGTCTCCACCTGGTACCACGAGGGCGTCCCCGGCCACCACCTCCAGATCGCGCAGTGGGCGCACGTCGCCGACCAGCTCTCGCGCTACCAGGCCACCGTCGGATCGGTCAGCGCCAACTGCGAGGGCTGGGCGCTGTACGCGGAGCGCCTCATGGACGAGCTCGGCTTCCTGCCCGACGCCGAGCGCAGGCTCGGCTATCTGGACGCGCAGATGATGCGGGCCTGCCGGGTGATCGTCGACATCGGCATGCACCTGGAGCTGGAGATCCCGGCCGATTCGCCGTTCCACCCGGGCGAGCGCTGGACGCCGGAGCTGGCGCAGGAGTTCTTCGGGCGCCACAGCGGACGTCCTGCGGACTTCGTCGAGAGCGAGCTGACCCGCTATCTCTCCATGCCGGCCCAGGCCATCGGCTACAAGCTCGGTGAGCGGGCGTGGCTGCTGGGCCGTGAGCGGGCACGTGCCGCGCGCGGCGAGGCGTTCGACGCCAAGGCGTGGCACATGGCCGCGCTCTCCCAGGGGCCGCTCGGCCTGGACGACCTCGTCGACGAGCTGGCGAAGCTCTGACGGCTCGGTCGGCCCGGACGGCTCGGACACCGCTCTGACAGTTCGGTCGGCTCGGACGGCTCGGACACTGTTCAGACGGCTCGGACCGCTCAGACGGTGTGCGGGCCCTTCGACCGCTCCGACGCCCGGCCGTACGGCGTCGGGCGGCGCCCCGGGGGCCCCGCGGGCCCCGCAGGTTCCGTGAGCGCCGCGAGCCCCGTGGGCATCATGACGGCCCGGGCCCGCGCATCCGCGGCGGCCGGGCCGGCGCGGATGCGCGGGCCCGGCCTTCCGGTCAGGCACGGCCCGCCGGTCACGAACGACTGAAGCCGCCCTCGGAGTTGATGACCTGGCCCGTGACCCATTCCGCCTCGTCGGTCGCGAGCCAGGCGATCAGCCGGGCCGGATCGTCAGGCATCCCCCAGCGGCCGGCCGGGAAGCGGGCGGCGACGGAGTCGTACACCTCGCCCGAAAGGTAATCCGTGTCCACGGGCCCCGGATTGACGGTGTTGACCGTCACCGCGAGGCCGCCGAGGGCGGTGGCGAGCGTACGCGTGGCCGACGCCAAGGCGCCCTTGGCCAGGGCGTACGCAACCTCGCGCGGCATCCCGTCGGCGAGGTCCTGGCCGGAGGTCATCATGACGACCCGGCCGCCGGGCGTGCGGGGCGGCAGGGCCGCACGCAGCCGGGCGTACGCCTGGGCCAGCAGGATCACGGATCGGGTGTCGGTCGCCCAGTGGGCGTCGAGCATGACCGCGTCGATCGTGTCGAGCGTGCCGTCGGAGCCGCTCAGGGCGTGGTTGGCGACGAGGATGTCGACCCGCCCGCCGAGCGCCCCGGCCGCCCGGTCCATCAGCTCCGCCGGGGCGTCGGGGTCGGTGAGATCGCCGGGGCCGTGGCAGACCCGCGCCTCCGGGTCGCCGAGCGCCTCCCGCACTCCGTCCGCCACCGCGTCGGGGCCGCCGGGCTCGGCGCCCCAGGGCTGGGTCGCGTCGTGCGGGACATGGTGGTGCAGATAGAGGCTCGCGCCGTACGCGGCGAGCCGGCGGGCGATCGCGTATCCGATGCCGCTGCGCCGGCTCGCGCCGGTCACCAGCGCGGTACGGCCGCGCAGCGGCAGGGGGTCACGGCGCAGTTCGGCCGTGCCGGGGTGCGGGAACCTGGGCATGGCAGCCCATCCTGGAGCGGCTTCCTCGCGGTGTCACGCGAATTCCCGCGCGGCGGACTCCCTTCAGCAGCCGCAGGCCCCAGCCCCGGCCGGTGCGGTGAGCGGGTCGGGGGCGCCGCGCCGCTCGCCCTCCCAGGTCTCGTACGCGAAGCCCTCCCGCACCCAGTACTCGAAGCCGCCGAGCATCTCCTTGACCCGGTAGCCGAGTTCGGCGAGGGCGAGCGCCGCGCGGCTGGCGCCGTTGCAGCCGGGGCCCCAGCAGTAGGTGACGACCGGAACGGACGGGTCCAGGAGGTGTGCCGCCTGCTCGGGGACGAGGGCGGTGGGCAGGTGGACCGCGCCCGGGACGTGGCCCTGGTCCCACGCCTCGGTGGAACGGGAGTCGAGCAGGACGAACCCCGGGTCACCGCCGCCGGCGGCGAGCGCGGCGGCGACGTCCGAGACGTCGGCGTGGAGGGCCAGGCTCGCCGAGAAGTAGGCGGCGGCCGTGGCGGACGGGGCCGGGGGAACACGGAGTACGGGGTTCATGACCCCCAATCTAGGTTCGGGGATCATCACGATGAAGGGAGGATTCCCGGCACTCCTCTTGATGGACCGCGGAATCCCCTGCTATTCCTCCTGTATGACGGGATATTCACCGGACGCCACGGACTGGCGCATCCTCGACGCCCTGCAGAGCCAGGGGCGCGCCAGTTTCACCGAGCTGGCCAGGGCGGTCTCGATGTCGCCGAGCGCGGTGACCGAGCGGGTCCGCAGGCTGGAGGAGGCCGGGGTGATCTCGGGCTACACGGCGGTGGTGGACCAGGAGCGGCTCGGGCTGCCGATCCTCGCGTTCGTGCGGCTGCGGTATCCGAACGGCAACTACAAGCCGTTCCACGACCTGCTCTCGGCGACGCCCGAGGTGCTGGAGGCACACCATGTGACGGGCGACGACTGCTTCGTCCTCAAGGTCGCCGCCCGGTCGATGAGCCACCTGGAAGAGGTGTCCGGAAGGATCGGCACGCTCGGGTCGGTGACGACGAGCGTCGTCTACTCTTCCCCGCTCCGGCGCCGGGCGATCAGCCGCTGAGACCCGGGCGCGGCGCGGCGCTGCGCTCAGGGTGCTGCGCTCGGGACGCTGCGATCGGGATGCTGTGATCAGGGCGCTGCGATCAAGCGCCGTACGCCGCCACGGCCCGGCTGTGAGAGTGCCCCGGAGAGTGCGGTGAACCTCCCGCTGGTTACCCTTCCTCGTCCCGCACCCACCAGGGAGGCCCCCAGCATGAGCAGCACCACGTCGTCCTTTCCCGAGCGGATCGAGCTCGTCGGGGAGGGTCTCGTCCTGCGCGACTGGACGGAGGCGGACACGTCCGCCATGCCGGAGCTGTTCGACCACCCCGACATCGCGTACTGGACGCCGATCGTCTCCCCCTTCGACGACGCGGCCGCCCGCGCGCGGCTGGAGCGGGCCCGGCAGCTGCGGGCCGAGGGCACGGCCGTCCTCCTCGCCATCACCGTCGACGGCGGGGCACCGCTCGGCGAGGTGATGCTGCGGCGTTCCCCCGAGGGCACAGAGATCGGCTACGCGGTCGGCCCGGCGCACCGCGGCCAGGGCCTGGCGGCGCGGGCGGTGCGGGTGATGGCCGACCATGCCTTCGAACAGCTGGGCGTGGAGCGCGTGATATTGGAGCTCGAGGCCGAGAACGCCGCGAGCGTCGCCGTGGCCACCAAGGCGGGCTTCCGTCTGCTCGACGTGCCGCTGATCGAGGGGGCGGAGAAGGGGCGGCCCTACGCCCTGCAGACATGGGGCCTGAACCGCCCCTGATCGCCCTCCGCACATGGAACAGGCAGCTGTCCGGCGCATGTTCGAGGGGCGGGTGTGGGGCGTGGTGCAGGGGGGAGTAGTGTCCGCTCGCATCAACCCCCCTCAGAAGTACAGAGTGTGTGGAGGACAGATGAAGGTACTCACCCGTGCGTGGCAGCGCTCGGGCGCTCTGATAACGGGCGCGGCCGTCGGTTTCGTCGGAGTGGGCCTGTGTGCCACTCCGGTGGCGGCCCACACGCCCGTGTGGACGGTGACGTGCTCCGAGGTCACCGTCGATCTCACGGCCTACAACGACGATGTCACCAACACGGTGACCATCACCGTCGACGGCAAGGACCTGCTGCCCGCCAAGGAGTTCGGGCGCGAGTTCCACGAGACGCTGAAGCTTCCCGAGCACAAGACCGAGGTGCCGGTGCGCCTCGTCGTGAAGGCGGGCGACGGGGACGGGTTCTCGCGCGACGAGACCAAGTCCTCGCCGGTCTGCGAGACCACGCCGCCCGCCGAGACCACCCCGCCCGCCGAGACGCCGGAGCCTTCCGGGACTCCGGAGCCCTCGGAGACCACCCCGGGCACCGAGCCGCCCAGCTCGGAGCCGCCCGCTCCGTCGACCAGCGCCCCGGCGCCGGGTGACCTCGCGGAGACCGGTGGATCCAGCGCGACCCCGGTGATCGCCGGTGCCGCGGTCGTCGCGGTCCTGGCCGGTGGCGGCATCCTGGTCGTGACCCGCAGGCGCCGCGCGGCCGACCGCGGCTGACCTCCTCCCGGTATCACGTGCCCTGCGGCCTCTTCGGCCGCAGGGCACGTCCGTGCGGGGCCACCACCACCGGCGGGCGGTGGGGTTTCACCCGCCGGACGCGGCCGTCCTCAGCCGTACCGCCGAGCCGTTCCTGTCCTTGACGACCTCCAGCTGCGCGGGGATCCGGCGGCGCAGGTCGGGGACGTGGCTGACGATGCCGACGCTGCGATCGCGCTCCCGCAGCGAGTCGAGGACGTCGAGCACCTCGTCGAGGGTCTGGTCGTCGAGGCTGCCGAAGCCCTCGTCGATGAAGAGGGTGTCCAGGCGTACGCCGCCGGCCTCGTCGGTGACGACGTCCGCGAGGCCGAGTGCGAGGGCGAGCGAGGCGAAGAACGTCTCGCCTCCGGAAAGCGTCGCCGTGTCGCGCTCGCGGCCGGTCCAGGCGTCGACGACGTGCAGGCCGAGGCCGGCGCGTCTGCCCCCGGCGCGGGCGTCGGAGTGCACGAGTGTGTAGCGGCCGGAGGACATGCGGTGGAGCCGGACGGTCGCGGCGGCGGCGACCTGTTCGAGGCGGGCGGCGAGGACGTACGACTCCAGGCGCATCCGGAGCTCGTTGTCGGCCGAGGTGCCCGCGGTGAGGCCGGCGAGCCGGGCGATCCGGTCGTACTCCTCGCGGAGCGGGCCGAGGCGGCGTACTTCGGCGTCGGCCTGCCGGGACAGACGGGCGAGTTCCGCGCACCGCTGGCGGGCGGCGGCGAGCGCGGACGAGGCGTCGCGCAGGGCCCGGTCGGCGGCGTCGTGCGCCTGCTGCGCGGTCTGCGGGTCGGCGGGCGGGCGTTCGGCGGCCGCCAGGGTGTCGGGCTCGGCGAGCCGGTCCGCGACGGCGGCGGCCTCGTGCTGCCAGGCGTCGATCCGCTGCCGGAGCTCGCGCCGGCCGGCGCCGCCGAGCAGCGCGGCGGCCGCCGCGGCGGGCGTGTCGAACCCGGCGCGGAACGCGGCGTCGGCGAGCCGGTCGTCGGCCTCCTTGAGCCGCTGGGCGGTGTCCTCGGCCGCGCGTACGGTATCGGCGGCCGTGGCGAGCAGCCCGATCCGGCGCTCCAGGAGCGCGGTCCGGTCGGCGACGGTGCCCGCGCCACCGGTCGCGCGGTCCACTTCGGCGTCCAGTGCGGCCTGCTCCCGGTCCAGCACCTCCCGCCGCGATGTCCGCGCGGCCCCTCGCTGCTCGGCCTCCTGCCGGGCGGCGAGCCGCTCCGCATGCTCCCGCTCGGCCCGCTCCAGCGCCTCACGCGCACCGTGCGTCCCTGCGGCGAGCGCATGCGCCTCACCGTGCTCGCGCTCGAGCGCCTCGACGAGCTTCCTCAGCTCTCCGACCTCGGGGTCGGCAGCCGTCTCCTCGGCGTGCCCGCCCCCGTCGGACTGCGCGGGGATGGAAGCGTGCCGCTCCGCGCCGGCGGCGTCGCGGATGCCGTCGGCGCGCGGGCCCTCGGCGCCGTCGCCGTCGGACGACTCCGCCCCGGCAGCACCGCCGAACCGCGCCCCAGCGGCCACGGCCGACGGTGGCATCCGACCCGCAACAAGCCCCGCGCCACCGACCGTCCCGTGAACCGACCCCGACCGAGCCGGGTGGGAGTCGGCCTCGGCGTGCGGGTCCGCCGACGCGGTACCGCTGTCCCTCGCCGCAGCGAGCGCCGACGCCGGCTCCGCCTGGACCGGAATGGTCCCCGGCGTGCCGCCGGTCGCGCGGTCCGCCTGCGGCGATGCCGGCGGGGCGGGCACCGCGGCTTCCGTCCGGTGCAGTTCGCGGGCGGCGCGGCGGGCGGCGGCGAACGACTCGCGGGCGACGGCGAGTTCGCGCTCCGCGTCGGCGCGGGCACTGTCGGCGGCCGTGAAGCCGGCGTACGCCGCGTCCTCCCGGGCGCGGTCCACATGGTCCTCGGTGGTGGTGGCCGGGGCGGGGTGGTCGGACGAGCCGCAGACGGCGCAGGGGGTACCGGGGGAAAGGCCCGCGGCGAGCTCGGCGGCGATGCCGCGCAGGCGGCGCTCCTTGAGGTCGAGCCAGGTGGCGCGCAGTGCGTTCGCGTGGTCGAGGGCGTCGCGCACGGCGTCCTCCGCGGCGGTGACGCGGGTCGCGAGCTCATCGCGCTCGCGGGCGGCGGCCAGCCGGCGGCGCGCCGGGTCGAGGCGGCCGGCCAGGCGCTCGGCGCGCGTCGCGGCATCGGTGGCGGCGGCGATGCGGTCCTGGTGGCGGCGGCGTACGGAGTCCCAGCCGGAAAGCCAGTCGCGGGCGTCCTGGAGGAGGTCCTCGTCGGCGCGCGCCTGGCGCTCCAGGTCCGCGCGCTCCCGGGCGAGTTCGGCGCTGCGGCGTTCGGCACGGCGTGCCGCGCCGAGGCCGCCGAGCTCCTGGCGCAGCTCGCGCTCCAGCGCTGCGAGCTGCTCCGCACCGGCGTCCACCAGCTGCGGCGGCAGCGTCCTGCGTGCCCGTTCCCAGGCGGCGCTCGCCGCGTGGTGCGCGCGTTCCGCGTCCTCGCGCAACCGCAGTGCGGGGACGACGAGTTCGGCCTTGCGGTCCTGGTCGAGCAGGGACTGGTCCCGGTCCCGCGCGGGCCTGCGGGCGGCCAGTTCCGCGGCGCGCCGCGTCGCCTCGGCATGGCGCTGCTGAAGGCGCACCAGCTCCCGCGCCTCGTCCAGGGCGCGCCGCGCCGCCGTCTGCCGGCTCTCCGCCGCGGACAGCGCGCAGCCGGTGATGTCGAGGGCCTCCCGTGCGCCGGAGCGGGCCACGGCCGCCCATTCCAGGACGGATTCGGCGAGCCCCGGGTCGCCGGGCCTGGCGTCGGGCGCCGGCCTGCCGTCGGCCGCGCCGCCCGCCGCCTGGGCCGTCCGCTGGGCGATGGCGAGCAGTTGCTCGTCCCCTGACCTGACCTGGTGTTCCGCACCGCGCCGCAGCTCCGCGAGCCGTTCCTCGACGAGCGCGAAGCGCCGGGTGTCGAAGAGCCGGCCGAGCAGCTTGCCGCGTGCCTCCGCGTCCGCCCGCAGGAAGCGTGCGAAGTCGCCCTGCGGCAACAGCACGACCTGGCAGAACTGCTCCCTGCTCATCCCGACGAGCTGGGTGAGCTCCTCACCGATCTCCTGGTGGGAACGGCTGAGCGCCTTCCACTCGGCGCGTTCCGCGTCGTACTCCCGCAGCAGGCTCTGGGCCTTCTCGGTCGTGAAGCCGGTGCCCTTCTTCTTGGGGCGCGGCTGTGCGGGCCGCCGGGTGATCTCCAACCGCCGTCCGGCGACACTGAGTTCGAGCAGGACCTCGGTGTGCGTGCCCGCCGCGGCGTGATCGCTGCGCAGCGAGGCGCCGGGGCTCTGCCTCGCGCCGGGCACGGCTCCGTACAGCGCGTAGCAGACGGCGTCCAGGACGGACGTCTTGCCCGCGCCGGTCGGTCCGTGCAGCAGAAAGAGTCCGGCGGCGGACAGCGCGTCGAAGTCGACGTCCTGCCGCCCGCCGAAGGGGCCGAAGGCGGTCATCTCCAGCCGGTGCAGCCTCATCCGGACGCCCCCCGCCCAAGGTTCGGTTCGCCGTCCCGCACCGACGTGGCGACCCGCACCTCGTCGAAGGCGCCGCGCAGCACTGTCCGTTCGCGCTCGTCGGGGCCCGCCCCGCCGCGCACATGGGCCACGAAGTCCTCGGCGATCTGGTGGTCGTCGCGGTCGCGCAGCCGCTGCGCGTACGAGGCGAGCGGGTCCTCGTCGGTCCGTTCGGGGGCGAAGACCAGGCTGAGGATGTGCGGGAAGCGTTCGGTGAGCCGGGCCATGGGGTCGGCGGGCCGCACCGGGTCGGTGAGGGTGGCCTCGACCCAGGACTCTTCGTGGCGGGCCGGCGCGGGGTCGGCCAGCAGCTCGTCGAGCCGCCCCCGGATCCGGGCGATGGGCCGCGGCACGGGGCAGTCGATGCGCTCGGCCGCGATCTCGCCCGCCGGTCCGAGCTCGACGAGCCACATCGTCTTGCGGTGGCCCGCTTCGGAGAAGGAGTACGCGAGCGGTGAACCCGAGTACCGTACGCGTGCGTTGATGGTCTGGCAGCCGTGCAGATGTCCCAGCGCCGTGTAGTCGACGCCGTCGAACACACCGGCGGGGACGGCCGCGACGCCGCCGACGGTGATGTCCCGTTCGCTGTCGCTGGGCTCTCCGCCGACCACGAACGCGTGCGCGAGGACGATCGACCGGGTGCCCGGGGCACGCCGTGCGAGGTCGGACCGTACGCGCTCCATGGCCGCGGCGAGTACGGCTTCGTGTCCGGCGGCGGGCGCGCGCAGCTGCTCGCGCACGAGCGCGGGTTCGAGGTACGGAAGCCCGTAGACCGCGATGTCGCCGTGGGCGTCGGTGAGTGTGACGGGCGTGCCGCAGCCGGCCGGGTCGGTGCGCAGGTGGATGCCCGCGAGCTCGATGAGCCCGGCGCCGACCCCGAGCCGGCGGGCCGAGTCGTGGTTCCCGGAGATCATCACCGTGGGCACGCCGGCTTCGGCGAGCCGGTGCAGTACGTCGTCGAAGAGCTCGACGGCGGCGAGCGGCGGTACCGCGCGGTCGTACACGTCCCCTGCGACGAGCACCGCGTCCACGTCGTGCTCGCGCGCCGTCGCCACCAGATGGTCGAGGAACACGGCCTGTGCGTCGAGGAGCCCCACCCGGTGGAACGACCGTCCCAGATGCCAGTCCGATGTGTGCAGAAACCTCAAGCGACGGCTCCGACCTGCATGTCTCCCCTCCCTGCCGCGGCATCCGCGCCCCGTCTGCGCGCGGTCCCGCGACTGGCAACGACCACGCTAGCGCCGGTCGGCCTCTGGTCCCTCACGGACCACAGTTTTTCACCGTGGTCGGCGGGCGGTGGAACCGGGCCGTACGGAGCGGCGTCCATCCGGGCAGCTGCAAGATCACGACAGCCGCAACCACCGCATCGATCGCAGCAGATGTGCGAGATACGTGAAATGCATGAGATGTACGAGACACACGAGATATGCGAGATACACGACCGCACCGCGGAGGGCGGCATGGCAGCCGGGGAGGGCGCTCAATGACGGGGCAGGCGACGCGGTATCTCTATCTCGCCCGGCACGGCGAGGCTTCGCCTGACGAGAGCACACTCACGGAGAACGGCCGGCGGCAGGCGGTCCTGCTGGGCGAGCGGCTCCGGCACAGTCCGCTCGCGCGGATCCACCACGGCCCCCTGCCGCGCGCGGCGCAGACCGCCCGGCTGATCGGCGAGCAGCTCGACGGGGTGCCACTGCGGCCGTCGGAGGCGGCCGGGGACTACCTCCCGTACGTGCCGCGACGGGAAGAGCTGCCCGCGGACACGGCCGACGCCCTGCTCGCCCGCCTGGCCGGTTTCCCCGCCCATGAGCGCGAGCGCGGACCTGGGCTGGCGCGCGAGGCGCTCGCCCGGTTCACCGGGCCCGTGGACGGTGACGAGCCCCGGCACGAGCTGGTCGTCACGCACAACTTCCTCGTCGGCTGGCTCGTCAGGGCCGCGCTCGACGCCCCGCGGTGGCGCTGGATGGGCCTCGATCAGGGCAACGCGGCGCTGACCGTGATCCGGTACGCGCCCGGCCGGCCCGCGTCCGTGCTGTTCTCCAACGACATGGGCCATCTGCCGGCGGAGCTGCGCTGGACGGGCTTCCCGCCCGAACTGCGCGCCGTGGGCAGCTGACCCCGGGCGTCCGTTCGCCGTGCCCGCCGTACCCGCCGCACCTGACGTGCCCGCCGCGTCAGCGCGCGGCGGGCACGGGACTCAGAGCTTGCCGCCGATCTCGCAGGCCTGGCACGCCGGCCTGCCGCAGGTGCACTGCATGATCGCTTCGAGTACCCCGCGATCGTGGTACAGGCACTCGTCCCGGCAGGTGTGGCGGGGGATGAAGCCCGCCTGGATCTCGCCGGGCCACGGCTCGTGACCGTCCCTGCAGCGGGCGAACCGCTCCGGGTCGGTGGCGTGCAGCTGGTGCATGGCGGACCTGGCCTCGTCCTCCAGCTCCCGCACCCGCGTCACCAGGGCCTTGAGCTCGGCGGCGACACCGGCGTAGCGGTCGGCCCCGGTCCGTACGTGGGCGGCCCGCAGCGCCATGGCCGCGTTGCCCAAGAAGCGGCCGGCGTCCTGGAGGTCGGTCACGTGGTGCAACTGAATGCCGTTCACGCCCCGGACCCACACGGCGTCCATGGTCACTGATCCACCCTTCCGGCGTTCACCTGGTTTTGCGCGAAGAGATGCGTCCTCCGATATGCGCGGCACCATCGCCGGCCGCATTCACGAAAGAAATAGGGATAAATATGAACGCTAAAGGTGTTTAAGGTATTCGTCCAGAAAAATCGCAGTGAACCGCCTCACAGCCGGGCACAGGGATGCCCGGGGCACGGACGACCTGCCCCGCTGCGAAGCGGCTCCCGTGACGTGATCACCCCGCGACGGTGTACGAGTGCGCTCCGGCCCCGGCCAGACCGCCGCCGTCGACGATCAGGTACTCCGGACGGATCGGGCGCTCGCCGAACCAGCACTCCAGGATCTCCCGGGCCCCTGCCGCGTACCGGGCCTGTGCGGAGAGGCTCGACCCGGAGACGTGCGGTGTCATCGCCTCGTAGGGCATGGTGCGCCACGGGTGGTCGGGCGGCGGGGGCTGCGGGTACCAGACGTCGCCCGCGTACCCGGCGAGCTGACCGCTGTCGAGGGCCCGTACGACGGCGTCCCGGTCCACGATGAGCGCGCGGGCGGTGTTGACGATGTAGGCGCCACGCCTCATCGCACCGAGCAGTTCGTCGTCGAAGAGGTTCTGTGTCTGCGGGTGGAGCGGCGTATGGATCGACAGCACGTCCACCGTGGACACCAGGGACCGCACATCGGGGTGGTACGTCAGCCCCAGCTCCTCCTCGACCTCCTTCGGCAGCCGGTGCACATCGAAGTAGTGCAGGCGGACGTCGAACGGCTTGAGTCGCCGCAGCACCGCCTGGCCGATGCGGCCGGAGCCGAGGACGCCGACGTCCATGCCTTCGATGTCGTAGCTGCGGGAGACGGCGTCGGCGATGTTCCAGCCCTTCTTCGCCGTGACCCACTCGTGGGAGGGCATGTAGTTGCGCACCAGCGTGAGGATCTGCATGACGGCGTGCTCGGAGACGCTGATACTGTTGCTGAAGGTCACCTCCGCCACGGTCATCCCGTGCGCGATGGCGCTCGGCAGGTCGACGTGGTCGGAGCCGATGCCCGCCGTGATCGCCAGTTTGAGCCGGGGAGCCGCGGCGATGCGTTCGGGGGTCAGGTAGGCCGGCCAGAAGGGCTGGGAGATCACCACGTCGGTGTCGGGGAGTTCACGGTCCAGGACGGAGTCCGGCTCCTCCTTGTCGGAGGTGACGACGTAGGTGTGGCCCGCGTCCTCCAGGAACCGGCGCAGTCCCAGTTCGCCCGAGACGCAGCCGAGCAGTTGTCCCGGGGTGAAGTCGATGGCCTCGGGGGTGGGCGTGGTCTGGCCCCCCGGATAGCCGGTGATGGTGGGAATCCCGTCGCGGGCGTAATCGGGTGGATATCCGCTCACGGGGTCGGGATACAGCACCGAAAGGATCTTTGCCATGGCCGTCCTCCAACGATCGGGCCGTAGCGGGTAAAGACCTCTTCGTATTCGAGCATACGTCGGGCGGGCCCTCACGAGTCCCGCCCCGCCGCCCGCCCCGACCGCCCGCCCGACGCGTCCCACGGCAGGTCCGAGCGGTCCGCTTCGACCTTGACAACAGGGTTGCCGCGGCGTCTCCTTGAATTACGGAAGGGTTGTCCGGAGTACGCCGATACCCGGAGGCGAACTAATGGCAACCTATGAATACCTTTGCAGCCGCTGCGGGCCCTTCGACGTGAAGCTGGCGATAGGGACGGCGCCCGGCCTTCACGGCTGCCCCACGTGCGCGGGCACGGCCAGACGCGTGTACTCGCCTCCCGCCCTGACGAAGACCTCGCACGAGGCCGCCTCTCTCCATGCACTGGAGGAAAAGGCCCGTGAGGCTCCGGCAGTGGTCTCCGAGGTGCCGTCCCACAGCAAGGTGCCACCGCGCCCGCACCCGGCCCTCTCCCGACTGCCACGGCCCTGAGGGAGGTGGTCGGCGCAGGTTTGTCGCAGCGATGGCATCCCCCACGCGGACTTAGGAGGTGCGTCCCGTGGGAAACGTGGGACTGCTCTTCGTCGGTGCCGTGCTCTTCATCAACGGGCTGCTGCTTCTCGGTAAGGTCGAAGCCCGGTCCGCGGCCGTATTCAATCTGTTCGTCGGCGCTTTGCAGGTACTGACACCGACCTATCTCATCTTTACTTCCGGGGGCGACCCGGCCAAGGTCCTGGCGGCATCCGGGCTCTACCTGTTCGGATTCACCTACCTTTATGTGGGCATCGGTCTGCTCGCCGGTCTCGACAGCAGCGGAGTCGGCTACTACTCCCTGTTCGTGGCGATTGTCGCCCTGGGGTTCTCGTTCATCAATTTCCACCGTTTCAAGGACTACCCGTTCGGAGTCATCTGGCTCTACTGGGCATTCCTGTGGTTCCTGTTCTTCCTCCTGCTCGGTCTCAAGAAGACGGAGCTCACCACCTATACGGGCTGGGTGACGGCGATCCAGGGCTGGGTCACCGGTGTGATCCCTGCGGCGCTGCTGCTCGGCGACTACTGGAAGCACACCACCGAGATCGCGATCGCCCTCGGTGTCTTCGGGGTGGTGGTGTTCGGCGCGCTGTGGCCGCTCACCAGGACGTCGCGGCAACCGGCCCCGGCCGGATCGGCCGCTTCGACGGGAAGTGCGGGCACACCGTCCTGAACGGATCTGAACTGAGAGGCTGTCATGCCCGAAATCGTCTTCCATGTGGACCACAGCAAGTCGATGCGTGACCAGGATGTCCCCGGGCACAACAGGTGGCACCCCGACGTCCCTACCGCCGCCATGGTCAAGCCGGGAGCCGAGTTCCGGATGGAGTGCCGCGACTGGACCGACTGCCAGGTCGGCAACAACGACTCCGCCAACGACGTACGCGACATCGACCTGACGATCCCCCATATGCTCAGCGGACCGATAGGCGTGGAGGGCGCCGAGCCCGGCGACCTGCTCGTCGTCGACATACTCGACCTCGGCCCCGTACCGCAGCAGAGCGGGGACGCGGCGGGCCAGGGCTGGGGCTACACCGGCATCTTCGCCAAGGCCAACGGCGGCGGCTTCCTGACCGACTACTTCCCGGACGCCTACAAGGCGATATGGGACTTCCACGGTCAGCAGGCGGTCTCCCGCCACCTTCCCGGCATCCGCTTCACCGGGATCACCCACCCCGGGCTGTTCGGAACGGCTCCGTCCGCCGAGTTGCTGGCCCGGTGGAACGCCCGTGAGCAGGCGCTCATCGACACCGACCCGAACCGGGTCCCGCCGCTCGCCGTACCCCCGGACCCCTCCCACGCGCTCGCCGGGACGGCCACCGGGGATCTCGCCCGCCGCATCACCGAGGAGGGCGCGCGCACCGTGCCGGCCCGTGAGAACGGAGGAAATCACGACATCAAGAACTTCACGCGCGGTTCACGGGTCTTCTACCCCGTGCATGTGAAGGACGCCAAACTCTCCGGCGGCGACCTGCACTTCAGTCAGGGAGACGGAGAGATCACCTTCTGCGGCGCCATCGAGATGGGCGGCTTCATCGACTTCCATGTCGACCTGATCAAGGGCGGCATGGAGACGTACGGCATCTCGACCAACCCGGTGTTCATGCCGGGCAACGTCGAGCCGCGCTACACGGAGTTCCTCACCTTCATCGGGATCTCCGTCGACCACGACACGGACACCAACTTCTATCTGGACGCGACACTGGCGTACCGCCGCGCCTGCCTGAACGCCGTCGAGTACTTCAAGAAGTTCGGCTACAGCGGTGAGCAGGCGTACCTCCTGCTCGGCTCCTCTCCCATCGAGGGACGGATCAGCGGCATCGTCGACATTCCGAACGCGTGCTGTTCGCTCTACGTGCCGACCGCGATGTTCGACTTCGACGTCCGCCCGTCCCCCGCGGGACCGGCGCGGGCCGACCGCGGCCAGGCCGCTCTGACCAGCATCTGACGCCGCGTCCGCACGGCCACGGTCCCGCAGTCCCCGCCTGCGGGACCGTCCCGTGGGTCCCGCACCTCTTGTGCCGTCCGGTGCCTGTGCCCGGTGCCCGGTGCGCGTCCGCGGCCGCCGCTCAGACGTCCCCGTACGCCTCCCCGCCGAGCTCCAGTCGCGCGGTCCCCGCGCTGACGTCCGCGAGCCACGCCCCGAACGTCTCGACATCGGCCTCCGGCAGCCCGATCTCGATGGTCACCGCCTCGCCGTAGCGGACCTCGCGCACCGCCCGTCCCGTCGCGCGCAGATCGTTCTCCAACCTGCCCGCCCGCTGGTGGTCGACGGCTACGGTGGCCAGGCGGAAGCGCTGCCGCGTGACGGTGCCGAGCGCGTCGAGGGCCTCGCCGACGGCGCCTCCGTAGGCGCGGATGAGACCGCCCGCGCCCAGCTTGACGCCACCGTAGTAGCGGGTGACGACGGCGACGGCGTAGCGGATGTCGCGGCGCATGAGCATCTGGAGCATCGGCACGCCCGCGGTGCCGCCCGGCTCGCCGTCGTCTCCGGCCTTCTGGACCGACGCGTCGGCACCGACGACGTACGCGAAGCAGTTGTGGGTGGCGGTCGGGTGCTCCTTGCGGATGCGGGCGACGAAGTCCTGGGCCTCCTGCTCGGTCGCGGCGGGCGCGAGCGCGCAGATGAAGCGCGATCGGTTGACCTCGGTCTCGTGCACACCCTCGCGGGCCACTGTGCGGTACTGCTCCTGCATCCGGCCAGCCTATGCGGCATCGCGGGAATGATCGGCGCGGGCCCGGGGTTGAGCGGGGCATGTACGCAGACGTGGAGACGGTCCGGAAGATCCTCACCGAGACGGGCGGCACCTGGGCGGTGGTCGGCCTGTCGACCAACGAGTCGCGCGCGGCCCACGGCGTCGCCCGGGTCCTTCAGAAGTTCGGCAAGCGCATCGTGCCCGTCCATCCGAAGGCCGAGACCGTCCTCGGAGAGCCGGGCTACCCCTCGCTCGCCGAGATCCCCTTCCCCGTCGATGTCGTGGACGTGTTCGTCAACAGCGACCTTGCCGGTGCGGTCGCGGACGAGGCCGTCGCCAAGGGCGCGAAGGCGGTCTGGTTCCAGCTCGGCGTCATCGACGAGGCGGCGTACGACAGGACCCGCGAGGCCGGGCTCGACATGGTCATGGACCGCTGCCCTGCGATCGAGATCCCGCTGCTCGCCTGAGGCAGCCCCCGTCAGGGCCTCAGGCGGTGCCGAGGTCCTCCAGGACCACCGCGCCGGGGAGCCCGGCGAAGGTCTTGCCGGGCACGATCAGCTTGCCGCGCCGGCGTCCGCTGCCGACGAGGACCCACTCGGTGTCCACGACGGCCGAGTCGACCAGCAGCGGCCAGTCGGCGGGCAGTCCGATCGGCGTGATGCCGCCGTACTCCATGCCCGTCGCTCCGGTGGCGGTGTCCATGGGCGCGAACGACACTTTGCGGGCGCCGAGTTGCCTGCGCACGGCGCCGTTGACGTCGGCCCGGGTGCGGGAGAGGACGACGCAGGCGGCGAGGGTCTGCTCGCCGCCGCGCTTGCCCGCCACGACCACGCAGTTGGCGGAGGTGTCGAGGAGGTCGGCGCCGTGGTGCTCCACGAAGGCCGCGGTGTCGGCGATCGCCGGGTCGGTGTCGACGTAGAGCAGCTGCTCGACCGGGATGTCGCCGCTCCATGCGCGTACCGCGGCGGCGACGGGCCCGGTGAGCTCGTCGAGGCAGTCCGCGGCGGGCCTGGCGTTGTCGAAGTCTCCGATGGGTGCGCGCATACGGCTCACGCTAACAGCCGCCGGCCGGGAGGTGATCGGGCGTCTCAGCGTGCGGGCGGGACGGCGACCGCCATGGTCATCTCGACCTTCTCGGCGCCGTCGTTCCGGTAGGTGTGCGGGACGTTGGCCTCGAAGGTGGCGGAGGTGCCGGCGGGCACGGCGTGCGACTCCCCCTCGATGACCAGCGTGAGGTCGCCCGCGCTGACGTGCAGCAGCTCGACGGTGCCGTCGGGGTGCGGGTCGGAGGCGCTCTCGTCACCGGGCATGAGGGTCCACGACCACAGTTCGACGGGGCCGCGGGCCTCGGTGCCCACCAGCAGGGTGGTGGAGCTGCCGGCGGGGGTCGACCACATGCGCACGGCCTGCTCCCGGGGGACGAGCTGGACCTGCGGGCCGCGCTCGTAGTCGAGGAGCGTGGTGATGCTGACGCCGAGTGCGTCGGCGAGCTTCACCGTCGTGCCCACGCTCGGGTTGGTACGGGCCTGCTCGATCTGGATGATCATGCCGCGGCTGACCCCGGAGCGGGCCGCGAGGGCGTCGAGCGTGAAGCCCCGTTCACCGCGCCAGCGCTTGACGTTGCGGGCGAGCGACTGCGTGAGCTGATCCAGGTCCGACACATTCCGTCCAATATTCTTGATGACATAGTTCAACAGAGTGCACTACGGTGGGATGCACCCCATCGTTCACCAAACTGTACTGCGAGGCCCTCATGACTGCGCTGTTCGCCCTGGCCACCAGCCTCCTGTGGGGGCTGGCCGACTTCGGCGGCGGCCTGCTCACCCGGCGCACGCCCGCGCTGACCGTGGTCGTGGTCTCGCAGTCGATCGCCGTGGTCGTGCTGGGCGCGATCGTGGTCGCCACCGGCGGGTTCGCCGAGGCCGGCCCCCGGCTCTGGTACGCGGTGGCGGCCGGTGTCGTCGGCCCGGTCGCCATGCTGAGCTTCTACAAGGCCCTGGCGCTCGGCCCGATGGGCGTGGTGTCGCCGCTCGGCTCGCTGGGCGTGGTCGTACCGGTCTCGGTGGGCCTGCTGCTCGGGGACCGGCCGGGGCTGCTGCAGTTCGCGGGCATCGGTGTGGCCGTGGCCGGTGTGCTCCTGGCGGGCGGGCCCGAGTTGCGCGGGGCGCCCGTGCAGCGCCGGGCGATCCTGCTGACGCTGATCGCCGCCTTCGGTTTCGGATCCGTGATGGCGCTGATCGCCGAGGCGTCGACGAACCTGACCGGGCTCTTCCTGGCGCTGTTCGTGCAGCGGGTCACCAACGTCGCGGTGGGCGGCGGCGCGCTGTACGTGTCGGTGCGGCGCGGCGGCCGGGCGCTGCCGGCGGCCGAGGACGGCGGGGCGCGACTCGTGCTGCGGTCGCTGCCCGCGCTCGGCTTCGTCGGACTCGCCGATGTCGCGGCGAACGGCACGTACGCGATCGCCGCGCAGCACGGCCCGGTGACCGTGGCGGCGGTGCTCGCCTCGCTCTATCCGGTGGTGACGGCGCTGGCGGCGCGGGGCGTGCTCAAGGAGCGGCTGCGGGCGGTGCAGTCGGCCGGCGCCGGCCTGGCCCTGATCGGCACCGTCCTGCTCGCGAGCGGCTGACCCGGTCCGGCCCCCGCGGGCCGTCAGCCCTCGTCCGGCTCCAGAGCGGCGAGGGCCCGGAGGGCTTCCGGGGTGATCCCGTCCGGGAGGGGCACCGGCGTGGGTGTGCGCAGCGGCGGCTGCCAGCCCTCCTGCGCGTCCCAGCGGCGTACGACCTTGGCGGGCGCCCCGGCCACCACCGCGCGGTCGGGCACCTCGCCCCGTACGACCGCGCCCGCGGCGACCACCGCGTTGCGGCCGATCCGGGCGCCGGGGAGGATCACCGCGCCCGTGCCGAGCCAGCAGCCGGGCCCGATCTCGACGGGTGCGGCCCGCGGCCACTGCTTGCCGACGGGCGTGTGCGGGTCGTCGTAACTGTGGTTGGTCGAGGTGATGTAGACGTACGGGCCGCAGTACGTGTCCGAGCCGATGGTCACCGTCGTGTCGGCGATGACATGACTCCCACGCCCGAGGACGACGCCGTCGCCGAGGGTCAGGATCGGGTCGGGCCCCAGGTCGAGATCGGGCATCATGCCCGCGGTCAGCGTGACCTGTTCGCCGATGATGCAGTGGTCGCCGAGCTCGATCCACGGCTCGCCGAACACCGTGCCCTGCGGGAACGCGAGCCGGGTGCCGGTGCCGATCCTGCGGAAGCGCAGCGGCCCCGGCGTCTGTGCCGTGACGGCGCCCCGCTCCTGGACCCAGCGCCAACCGCGGTGGACGGCACGGGAGAGGAGGCGGCGCCGCCAGACGGTCAGCGATGAGAACGTGTTGCTGTTTTCCGGCACCCGGACACGCTAGTCCGCGCACACATGGCCGATGAGAGCGGTGCGCTGTGATGTTCGCCCCACACCGGGCAGTCTGGGTGGAGGACCTCGTACGTACCGACAGAAAAAGGACGAGGGTGAGCGCAGCCACCGAACCACTCCGCGAACTCGTACGGCGCCACCGCGAACCGGCCGTCGTCCAGACGGTGCGATCCACGGCGGCCGCCGTCATCGCCTACGTCGTCGCCCTCCAGCTCAGCAGCGAGCAGCTGCCGCTGACCGCGCCGCTCACCGCCCTGCTGGTCGTGCAGGTGACGCTCTACTCGACGCTCACCAACTCCATCCGCCGGGTGAACGCGGTCGTGGCGGGCGTCCTCATCGCCGTCGCCTTCAGCGTGTGGGTCGGCCTGAGCTGGTGGAGCCTCGGGCTGATCATCCTGGCGTCCCTGGTGATCGGCCGGTTCGTCAAGGTCGGCGAGTACGTGCCCGAGGTGGCGATCAGCGCGATGCTCGTGCTGGGCGTGACACAAGTGGGCTCGACGGCGTGGGACCGGGTGCTGGAGACGTTGATCGGCGCCGTGGTGGGCCTGATGTTCCATTTCCTGTTCGTGCCGCCCGTCTGGGTGAACGACGCGAGCGAGGCGATCACCGACCTCGCGACGAGGATGCGGACGCTGCTCGCGCACATCTCCGGTCAGCTCGGCGAGCACACCCCCGTGGCGCTCGCGGCGGCCCGGCTCCACGAGGCCCGCCGTCTCGACCACGACATCGTGCAGGTCGACGCGGCCCTGCGGCAGGCCGAGGACAGTCTGCGGCTCAACCCCCGGGTCAAGGAGCCGGTGCTCTCGCGCCTGGTGCTGCGCACGGGTCTCGACGCGCTGGAGATCTGCGCGGTGATCCTCCGGGTGTCCTGCCGCACGCTCACCGACCTGGCGAAGACCCGCAGCTCGGGAACGCTCTTCCCGCCCCACGTCACCGCGGCGATGCAGGAGCTCTTCGGCCACCTCTCCGCCGCCATCGGCAGCTTCGCCGAGCTCATCACCAGCCAGGTGTCGGCGAACGCCGAGGAGGCCGAGGCGCGCCTGGCCGAGGAGCTCGCCGCGGGGCGCGCCTGCCGGGACCGGGTCGAGAAGCTGCTGCTGGACGGTCTCCGTGCGGACAAGGAGCACTGGCAGCTCCACGGGGCGCTGCTCGCGGAGGCGGACAGGATCCTGGACGAGCTCGACATCGAGAAGCGCTCCGAGCGACTGATCGAGGAGCTCGACCGGCACTCCAGCGCGCCGCCGCCCGCCCGCCGCTGGCTCGACGACGTGAGGACCAGGGTGCGCGGGAGCTTCCGGCGCGGCGGCGAGCACCGCTGACGGGTCCCTAGCCGCTGACGGGCCCTCGTCTGCCGCTGCCGCTGCCGCAGTGGACTGCGGGAGCGGTACGCACCGAGGCGGCCGTACCCGCCTCGCACGCGGGTACGACCGCCTCGGCCGTACGGGTGAGGACCGGGTGGTTACCGGCCCTGCCGCTTCGTCCGCTCGGCGGCGTTCTCCATGGCCTCCTGGGCCTTGCCCGTCATCTGCTCGCCGCGGCCCTCGGCCTGCATGCGCTTGTCGCCCGTCGCCTTGCCGGCGGTTTCCTTCATCTGACCCTTGGCCTGCTTCGCCTTGGCCTTTGCCTTCGCCATGAGGGTGGTCCCTTCACTGTGGGGGGTGGACTGGCGTATCCACCTTGCGCACATCACCCAGCGTCCGCAATCGGTGACGGTGGGCGCACACCCGGGTGGGCTCCGGTCAGCCGCCGTGCGCCGCCCGGTGCTCCTTCGCCAGCTCCAGGTACATGGCGGCGTTGAGCTTGATGCCCTCGCGCTCCTCGTCGGTCAGCTCGCGCTTGACCTTGGCGGGTACGCCCGCGACCAGCGAGCCGGGCGGCACCCGCATCCCCTGCGGGACGAGCGCCTGCGCCGCGATCAGCGAGCCCGCGCCGATGTGGGCGCCGTTCAGGACGGTGGCGCCCATGCCGACCAGGACGTCGTCCTCGACCGTGCAGCCGTGCAGCACGGCGTTGTGGCCGACCGAGACCCGGGCACCGACGGTCACCGGGAAGCCGGGGTCGACGTGCACGGTGCAGTTGTCCTGGATGTTGCTGTCGGCGCCGAGGACGATCGGGCCGAAGTCGGCGCGCAGCACCGCGTGGTACCAGACACTCGCGCCCGGGCCGATCGTGACGTCGCCGACCACGACGGAGGTGGGTGCGGTGAACGCCTCGGGAGCGATCTGCGGCTCCTTCCCGCCGATCCCCGAGACCAGTGCCCGCTCGCCCTCTGCCATCGCCGACTCCTCGTCACATCGCCACGTCTTCAGGCCGTCACGTATTCAGGCCGCCAGGTCTTCAGGCCGCCAGGTCTTCAGGCCGCCACGGCGTCAATTCCGCGCCGCGCCCGCGTGCACCGTAGGCGATGCTTCGTCGGCGGTTGCGACGGGGGCGCCGTCCGGCTCGCTCCCGGCGCGCGCCGCGGCCTTCTTGGCGCGGTTCTTGATGACGAGCATCGACGTGATCCCGATCAGCACGGCGATGACCAGACCGAGCCAGGAGAAGCGCTTGAGCCATGCCTCGGCGACGACGCCGAGCGAGTAGACGACGGCGGTCGTGCCGCCCGCCCAGAGGATGCCGCCGAAGACGTTGGCGATGAGGAACTTCCAGTACGGCATGCGCAGGACACCGGCGAGCGGCCCGGCGAAGATCCGCAGCAGGGCGACGAACCGGCCGAAGAAGACGGCCCACATGCCCCACTTCTCGAACGACCGCTCGGCCATCGCGATGTTGGCCTCGCTGAAGTGCTTGGGGAACTTCCCGCCGCACCAGGTGAGCAGCGGCCGTCCGCCCTTGCGTCCGATGGCGTAGCCGATCGAGTCGCCGATGATCGCGCCGGCGGTGGCGCAGATGCCCAGCACCCAGGGGTCGATGTCGCCGTGCTGGGAGGCGAGGAGCGCGGAACTGACGAGGACGATCTCGCCCGGCAGCGGGATGCCGAGGCTTTCGAGGCCGATGACCACCCCCACCAGGAGGTAGATGCTGACCGCGGGAACGGTCTCGAGCCACTCCTGGACGTGCAACGCCGGTTCCTCCGTGGTCGTCGGCCGGGCCCCGGTCGCCGGGCCGGCCCTTCGTGCGGATCGCGCCGGCGTCCGCGTGCGCGCGAGCTGCCCGGCGTGCGCCCTGTGGCGCACGCCGGGCAGCCTACCTGGTCGCGCGAGCGGTCCCGCCCGGGCTCGCTCGCGCGGCCGGCCCCGCGACCCGGGCCCGGCGCGGCGCGGCGCCCGGAGGTCCCGTCCGCTCAGCCGTTGGGCCGCAGCGTCCAGACGATGCTCATCTCGCCGGTCACGGCGCCGTCCGCGCGGGTGATCGCGACGTTCACGGGGAACTCGGGGCGCTCGCCCGCGTCCAGCTCCGCGACGACGTCGGCGGCGGGGCGGCCGAGCGTGGCGGTGGCGGTGACCTCGCCCATCGCGAGCTTCCTGTAGCCGATCTCGGCCTTGACGGCGAGCGGCACGGCCCGGCCCAGCTGGTCGCCGAAGGCGGCGAGCACGATCGCGCCGCTCGCGGACTCGGCGAGCGTGAACATCGCTCCGGCGTGCGGTCCGCCGACGTGGTTGTGGTAGTCGGCCTGGTCCGGGAGGCGGACCACGGCACGCTCGGCGGTGGTCTCATCGAACGTGAGGTTGAGGGTCCTGGCCATGGGGACCGTGGCGGCGAGCAGCTCGCCGACGGACTTCTGATCTGCGGTCATGCGCCCGGATGTTACCCGTCGGTAATGACTTTGGCCATCCCTTGGGGGTGGACATGGCAACCGGGGCCGGGCACCTCTATGGTTACTGGCCATGTGGCCAGGACAGCAGCCGCCCGGGGGCGAGCAGAACCCGCAGGACCAGAACCAGAACCCGTACACGCAGCCGGGGTACCAGCAGCCGAATCCGTACGCGCAGCCGGGATACCAGCAGCAGCCCGGGTATCAGCAGCCGCAGCCGGGATACCAGCAGCAGCCCGGATACCCGCAGGCGCAGCCGGGTTACCCGCAGCCGGACCAGAACCCGAACGTGAACCCGTACCAGCAGACCGCGCCGCAGTACTCGGTGCCGGGACCGCCGCAGCCGGGTGGCCCCGGCCCGTCGTCGGACCGGAAGAAGACCGCCGTCGTCGCGGTCGTCGCGGCCCTGGCCGTCGCCGCCGCCGCCGTCATCACCGGCGTCGTGGTGCTGAAGGACGACGACAGGAAGTCGCCCCAGGCGGACGACAAGAACCCCGCCCCGACCGGGAGTTCGTCCGGGACCGCCCCGTCGCCGACCGACAATCCGCGCGACGGTTCGGGGTCGGCGCAGGCGACCATCCCCGGCTGGAAGGTCGTCACCAACCCCAAGCACGGCACGCAGTTCGAGGTGCCGCCGGAGTGGGAGCTGAGCTCGACCGACACGGCCGCCGGGTTCGAGGACGACAAGAAGGGCGACGGCTCGCCGGTGGTGATGTTCACCGCGCCCGCCTTCCTGAAGTCCAAGTGGTGCCTGGACGACACGGACAAGGACGGCCGGCAGGACGAGCACTCGCTCGGCGGCACCGGCACCAAGGGCGGCCAGGGCGCGAAGGACACGGCCTCCACCGCCCGCAGCGAGGCCGCCACCTGGGTCTGGGCCGCGTACGCCCAGAACGACGACAAGAAGAAGATCACCTACCCGCCGGCCAAGCCGTACACCACCAAGTCCGGCTTGTCGGGCCATGTCGCCGTGGCGACCGCGACCAACATCAAGAAGCTCGGCAAGTGCGACACCGACGGCAAGTCGATCGCCTTCACGTTCAAGAACGCGAAGAACGACTTCGCCACCTGGGTGCTCTACACCCGCAAGGGCGTGCCGGACGAGCTGCCGGACACGACCATCCAGCAGATCCTCAGCACGGTGCGGCTGGCGGAGATCCCAGAGAACTGACGCGTATTCGGTTTGGCAGGAAGGGGTGGCGGCAGCGATAGTCCCCGGGTGAACAGTCCCGCCGCCTCCCCCGGACGCCGTACGAAGCACGGCTCGCTCCGCCCGCGCCGCCCGCACCGCCCCGAGTGGGCGGGGCGCAACTACACGCTGCTGACCGCCTCCGCGATCGTCACCAACCTGGGCACGCACGGTGCGCTGATCGCGGCGGCGTTCGCCGTGCTGGAGTCCGGCGGGGACGGTGGCGACGTGGGGCTCGTCGCGGCGGCGCGGACCCTTCCGCTCGTGCTGTTCCTGCTGATCGGCGGGGCGATCGCCGACCGGCTGCCGCGGCACCGGGTGATGGTCGCCGCCAACGCCCTCAACTGCGTCTCACAGGCCGCCTTCGCCGTACTGGTGCTCGCCGGGGACCCGCAGCTGTGGCAGATGATGGTGCTCACCGCCCTCTGCGGCACCGGGCAGGCGTTCTTCAACCCGGCCGCCGAGGGCATGCTGATGTCCAGCGTCAGCGGCGAGCAGGTCAGCCGGGCCTTCGCGCTCTTCCGGATGGCGATGCACGGCGCCGGGATCGGGGGGGCCGCGCTCGGCGGCGCGATGATCGCCGCAATCGGGCCGGGCTGGGTGCTCGCGATCGACGCCGCCGCCTTCGCGGTCGCGGGTGCCCTGCGCGCCTTCCTCGACGTCGGCCACATCCCCGAGCGCGCCCCGGGCGGCGGCCTTCTCGCGGACCTGCGCGACGGCTGGCAGGAGGTCATCGGCCGGCCGTGGCTGTGGTCGATCGTCGCCCAGTTCTCGGTGGTGGTCGCCGTGGTCGGCGCGGCCGATTCCGTGTACGGACCGCTGGTCGCCGAGGAGTCGCTGGGCGGGGCGCGCCCATGGGGCCTGGCGCTCGCGGCGTTCGGCGCGGGCACGCTCGGCGGGGCGCTGCTGATGATGCGCTGGAAGCCGCGGCGGATGCTGCTCGTCGGCACCTTGTGCGTGTTCCCGCTGGCGCTGCCGTCGGCGGCGCTCGCCGTACCGCTGTCCTTCGCTCCGCTGACCGTGATGATGTTCCTCAGCGGGGTCGCGATCGAGGTGTTCGGTGTCGCGTGGATGACCACGCTGCACCAGGAGATCCCGGAGGAGAAACTGTCCCGTGTCTCCGCGTACGACTGGTTCGGCTCCACGGCGATGCTGCCGCTCTCCACGGCGCTCGCCGGGCCTGCGGAGAGCCTGTTCGGCAGGGAGCAGGCGCTGTGGGGCTGCGCGGCGCTGATCGTCCTGGTGACGGCGCTGGTGCTGCTGGTGCCGGACGTACGGAATCTGACCAGGCGCACGGAGACGAAGCGCGTGACCGGGCACGAGGCCGCCGCGGCGCTGGCGGCCGGCTCAGCCGATACCGAAGGCGCCGTCGGGCGGCTCGGGTGACGCCACGGCGTCCGCGTCCCGCACCGGCTGTGCGTCCCCGATGAGGCGGCGCAGTGGGCGGCCGTGCTCGACGCGGGCGGGGAAGGCGTCGGCGGCGGTGCGGCGTGCGAGAGCCGAGGTGTCGATCGCGGCGTGCGAGGCGAGCAGTACGGCGTTGCCGAAGCGCCGGCCGCGCAGCACCGCGGGCTCGGCGATGAGCGCGAGCTCCTCGAACTGCTCGGCGAAGGTGGCCAGCTGGGAGCGGAGGAACGCGAAGGGGGCGCCGTCGGCGAGGTTGGCGGCGTAGACACCGCCGGGGCGCAGGACCCGCTCGGCGGCCCGCGCGTACTCGCGCGACGTGAGGTGCGCGGGCACCCGAGACCCCCCGAACACATCCGCGATCAGCACATCGGCCGAGCCGGGCGTGGCCTGCTCCAGCCAGCGCCGGGCATCGGCGCCGTGCACCGCGATCCCCGCCCCGGGCGGCAGCGGCAACCGCTCCGCCACCAGCGCGAGCAGCCCGTGGTCCGCCTCCACGACGTCCTGCCGTGAGCCGGGACGGGTCGCCGCCACGTACCGGGGCATGGTGAGCGCCCCGCCGCCGAGGTGCAGCACGTCGAGGGGGGCGCCCTCCTCGGCCACGCAGTCGAGCACGTGCCCGAGCCGCGCCGCGTACTCGAACTCCAGGTGCGTCGGATCGTCCAGATCGACGTACGACTGCGGCGCCCCGTCCACGGTCAGCAGCCACCCCTGCGCCCGGTCGATGTCGGGCATGAGCCTGGCGGCGCCGTGATCGACCTCGCGACTGACGGGTATGCGCTTGTCCACCCGCCCATTCTGCGCCCCGCCCGTGCGATGGCCTCCCCGGCCCCCGCACCGCCGGGCCCGGGCCAGGGCCGGGCCACCGGCGCCGTCAGGCCGGCCAGATCGCGCGGACCTCGGGCGCGTGGAGCGGGGCCTGGGCGAGGCCGGCCCGGGCCGAGGGAGCGCGCCGGGAGGGGTCCAGGACGTTGCGGCCGAAGGCCCTTCGTGCCGCGCGGTCCGGGGTGATCAGGACGACGCGGGACCCGGACGCGGTCAGCCGCGCGACCAGGGTCCGGGCCGAGAGCACGGGCCCGCCGCCGACCGCGATGGGCGCGACGACCACGACCGTGCCGTAACCGAGCGCGAGGTCCGCGTTGGTGGAGGACCGCACCCCGCCGTCGATGAAGCGCCGCCCGTCGATGGTGACGGGCGGCCACACGCCGGGCACGGCGCAGCTCGCGCCGACCGCGTCGATCAGCTCCACCCCGCTCTCCCGGTCGAAGGCCCGGAACTCGCCGGTGAGCGCGTCCACCGCGGTGACGACGAGCCGACGTGCCCGCGGCCACTCGTGCGCGAGCAGCCGCTCGGCGAACACGGCGCGCCGCACCTCCTCCGGCTCGGTGGGCGTCGACAGCGCGAGGCGGCCCATCCTCGCCCCGTACGCCTGGGTGTCGCGGGCCCGCACCACACCCCAGAGATAGCGGGCCAGCACGCCCGGCCCCATGCCCGCAGGCACCTCCCCCTCGGGGTCCGCGAGCTGACGTTCGTACAGCTCGGGCAGGCCGACCCGCCCGGAGGTGAGCTGTACGCCGACGACCGAGCCCGCCGACGTACCGACGATCAGATCCGCGCCGGACGGATCGGCGCCGGCCCGGGCGAGCCCGTGCAGCACACCGATCTCCCAGCCGATCCCGGCAAGACCGCCCCCGCCGAGGACCAGTGCCGTCCGGTTCCGTTTCGCGTCGTCCTTGTCCGCCATGGCAGCAGTGTGACGTGTACGGGTCGGGCCCGCCCCCCGCACGCGTGCAAGAGGCGGACCCGTGGTGCGATGCTCAGAGCAACTCGTTCACCGTTCCGGCGCCGACCGTGCGCCCGCCCTCGCGGATGGCGAAGCCGAGCCCGGGCTCCAGCGGCATGTCGCGGCCGAGTTCGACGGTCATCGTGACCGTGTCACCCGGTCGGGCGACCACCGCCCCTCCGAGGTCGACGTCCCCGACGACATCGGCAGTCCGGATGTAGAACTGCGGCCGGTAGCCGGTGCCGATCGGCGTCGACCGGCCGCCCTCGCGGGTGGACAGCACATACACCTGGGCGGTGAAGCGGCGGCTCGGCGTGACGCTGCCCGGCGCCGCGACGACCTGCCCCCGGCGCACGCCGTCGCGCGGCACACCGCGCAGCAGCAGCGCCACGTTGTCCCCGGCCTCGGCGGAGTCCATCGGCTTGCCGAAGGTCTCCAGGCCGGTGACCACGGTCGTCACATCGGCGCCGAGCACCTCCACCCGGTCGCCGACGCGCACGGTGCCGCGCTCGACGGCGCCGGTGACGACCGTGCCGCGGCCGGTGATGGTGAGCACGTTCTCCACCGGCAGCAGGAACGGCGCGTCCGTGTATCGCACCGGCATCGGCACATAGGTGTCCACCGCGTCGAGCAGCGCCTCGATCGAGGACGTCCACCGAGGGTCGCCCTCCAGGGCCTTGAGCCCGGAGACCCGGACGACGGGCGCCGCGTCGCCGCCGTAGCCGTGCGCGGTGAGCAGCTCGCGGACCTCCAGCTCGACGAGGTCGGTGAGCACGGCGTCCTCACCGTCGTCGACGGCGTCGGCCTTGTTCAGGGCGACCACGATGTGGTCGACGCCGACCTGACGGGCCAGCAGGACGTGCTCGGCGGTCTGCGGCATGATCCCGTCGAGCGCGGAGACGACGAGGATCGCCCCGTCGAGCTGCGCGGCGCCGGTGACCATGTTCTTGACGTAGTCGGCGTGGCCGGGCATGTCGACGTGCGCGTAGTGGCGGGTGCCCGTCTCGTACTCGACGTGCGCGATGTTGATGGTGATGCCGCGGGCGGCCTCCTCCGGCGCGCGGTCGATGCGGTCGAACGGCACGAAGGTGCCGCTGCCGCGCTCGCTGAGGACCTTGGTGATGGCGGCGGTGAGGGTGGTCTTGCCGTGGTCGACGTGGCCCATGGTGCCGATGTTGAGGTGCGGCTTGGTGCGCACGTATGCCGTCTTGGGCATGGCTGACGCGGTTCCTTCCCGGAACTCGACGTGTGAACTCCCTGCGGAGGGGGACCCCTGAGCCGGACCGACCCTCCCCCTGCGGGGTCCGCCGGACAATCCGGGGAGGGTCAGCTTCGGGCGCCGTCGAGGGGCGCCGCAGCAGCATCCGTGAGGAGGACGGCAGCCTTCGGCGCGTCCGCGACTGCGGACGGCGCTGCGGGGAAGGCGTGCCGGAACATGCGTCGATGGTCGCCGCCCGAACGGGGCCGCGTCGAATGGTTTTCCGCCCCTCGGTGGTCGCGGGCCGCGACGGTCACAGGTTCTTGAGCGCTTCCCGCACGGAGAGCGGTGCGAGCCGGTCGCGGGCGCCGTCGACGAAGTCCCGTACGGCGTCCGGGTCGGTCTTCGCGTACTCGCGCAGGCTCCAGCCGATCGCCTTGCGGATGAAGAAGTCGGGATGGGGGGCCTGGCGCAGGCAGTGGCGGAAGAGCCGCTCCGCGTCGGTGGCCTGCTTGTAGCGGAGCTGGTGGAGCAGTGCGGAGCGCGCGACCCACAGGTCGTCGTCCTCGATCCACTCGTCCATGACGGGGACGAGCGCGGGATCGGCGGCGACGAGTCCGCCGACGACGTGCGCGGCGAGCGCGTCGACGGTGTCCCACCAGGAGACGGTGGTGACGAGGCGGCGTACGACCGGCAGGAAGCCGGAGGAGCAGCGTCCGGTGTGGCGCCGCAGATAGTCGACGGCGAAGTAGTGGTACTCGCGCTCGGGCAGCTGCCAGCAGCGCAGGGCGACCGCCGCGCAGTCGGTCTCACCGGGGCGGGCGGTGCCCTGGAGGACCGTGCGGGACAGCACGCGTCGTTCGGGTGTGCGGATGCCGAGGAACGGCGCGACGTCCTTCATGTACGCGGCGGCCTCGGCGGCGCGCACCGGGTCGGCCGCGGCGGCGTACGCGCTGGTGAGCCGCTCCATCACGGTGTCGGCGAGGGCGCTGTGGGGGGTCGCCGGGGGCGCGGTGGATGCTGTCCCGGAGCGCGTCATCGGCATGAGGCCCAGATTACGGCGGACGTTCGGATTCGTCGGTTAGTCTCCCGGGATGCTCGAACCCGTCCCCGGGCCGCGCGGCGGCCTCGCTCTGCGCTGCGGCCGCGCCCTGCTCTCACCGTGGGCCCGGCTGGCACTGCTTGTGCTGCTGCTGGCAGCCGGGGCGGGCTCGATGGTGCTGTACGAACCCCACCGGATGCTCGCCTCGGGCTGGCCGCCCCAGGTGAGCGGCGGCGTGGCGGTGGTCGTCTTCGCCGTCGCGTACGGCGTGTGCTCGGCGGCGTTCGTGCCGCGGCCGCTGATGAGCATGGCCGCGGGCGCGCTCTTCGGATCCGCGGCGGGGCTCACCGCCGCGGTCGCCGGGACGGTGATCGGCGCCGGCATCTCGTTCGTCCTCGTCCGGGTGCTCGGCCAGGACGCGCTCCGCCCGCTGCTGCGCGGACGGTGGCTGAAGGCGGCCGACGGCCTGCTGAGCCGGCACGGCTTCCGCTCCATGCTCGCGCTGCGCCTCTTCCCCGGGATCCCGTTCGCGGCGGCCAACTACTGCGGGGCGCTGTCGCAGATGCGGTACGCGCCCTTCCTGCTGGCGACGGGGATCGGGGTGGTGCCGAACACGGCGGCGTACGTGATCGCGGGGAGCACCGCCGCGTCTCCGACATCGCCGGTGTTCCTCGCGGCGACGGGCTTCATCGTGCTGTCCGGCCTGGTCGGGGTGTTCGTGGCCTGGCGCAAACGCCACCGCCTGCGCGGCGCTGCCAGACCCAGGTGACGGCGGAGCCGCGCTGCCGGGACGAGGGGCGGAGGTCCGCGCCGGGCCCGCGCGGCCCGTTGACAACGGCCCGCCGGAGCAACGGAAAACCGCGGACGCTACGCTGCCACGCGGCGGACGCAAGATCGCGGCCCGTCCCGTACGTTCCGACCTGACCAGCACTTGGATGGCTTAGCTTTCATGTCGTGGTTCGAATCATTCATCCTCGGGCTCGTCCAGGGGCTGACGGAATTCCTGCCCATCTCGTCCAGCGCGCATCTGCGCCTGACGGCGGCGTTCGCCGGCTGGCACGACCCGGGGGCCGCCTTCACCGCGATCACCCAGATCGGCACGGAGACCGCCGTACTGATCTACTTCCGCAAGGACATCGCACGGATCGTCTCCGCCTGGTTCCGCTCCCTCACGGACAAGTCGATGCGCGGTGACCACGACGCGCAGATGGGCTGGCTGGTGATCGTCGGCTCGATCCCGATCGGCGTGCTGGGCATCACGCTCAAGGACCAGATCGAGGGCCCCTTCCGCGATCTGCGCCTGATCGCCACGACGCTGATCGTCATGGGCGTCGTGCTCGGCATCGCGGACCGCCTCGCGGCCCGGGACGAGACCGGCGGCAAGCACCGCGCGATCAAGGAGCGCAAGTCGCTCAAGGAGCTGTCCGTCCGGGACGGCCTGATCTACGGCCTCTGCCAGGCGATGGCCCTGATCCCGGGCGTCTCCCGCTCGGGCGCCACGATCAGCGGCGGTCTGCTGATGGGCTACACGCGCGAGGCGGCGGCCCGCTACTCCTTCCTGCTCGCCATCCCGGCCGTGCTCGCCTCCGGGCTCTTCGAACTGAAGGACGCGGGCGAGGGACATGTGTCCTGGGGGCCGACGATCTTCGCGACGATCATCGCCTTCGGCGTCGGATATGCCGTGATCGCCTGGTTCATGAAGTTCATCACGACCAAGAGCTTCATGCCGTTCGTCATCTACCGGATCCTCCTCGGCATCCTGCTCTTCATCCTCGTCGGGACGGACACCCTCAGCCCGCACGCGGGCGAGTCGGCCGGCTGACGCAGGCGCGGCAGACCGGGCGGGAACGGGGCAGCACGGCGCGGCGGGGCGGAGCCGAACAGGGTCCGCCGCATACGCTCGCGCCGTGTTCAACGTCACGGCGCTCCTGAAACGGCTGGTCATCGGGCGCGCACTGCGCAGCGAGGAACTGGGCGAGACCCTGCTGCCCAAGCGGCTGGCGCTGCCCATCTTCGCCTCGGACCCGCTCTCCTCGGTCGCGTACGCGACGCAGGAGATCCTGCTGGTGCTCACGCTCGGCGGGCTGGCCTATCTGCACTTCACGCCCTGGATCGCGACCGCGGTCGTGGCCCTCATGACCGTGGTCGTGCTCTCGTACCGTCAGGTCGTGCACGCCTATCCGAGCGGCGGCGGCTCCTACGAGGTGGCCTCCACCAACCTGGGCCCCTCCGCCGGCCTCGTGGTCGCCTCGGCCCTGCTGGTCGACTACGTGATGACCGTGGCCGTGTCGGTGGCGTCAGGCGTGGACAACATCATCTCGGCGTTCCCCACGCTGGCCGAGTACCGGGTGCTCATGGCGCTCCTCTTCGTGGGTCTGCTCACCGCGATGAACCTGCGCGGGGTGCGCGAGTCGGGACGGGCGTTCGCGGCCCCGACGTACCTGTTCGTCGCAGGCGTGCTCATCATGTGCGCGACCGGGCTGCTCCGCTATCTGCTCGGCGACCCGCCGGTCGCCGCCACGGCCGCGTACGGCATCGCGCCCGTCCCGGCCGACGCGAACCTGGTCGGCCTCGCGCTGCTGCTGCTGGTGCTGCGGGCCTTCTCCAGCGGTTGCACGGCGCTGACGGGAGTCGAGGCGATCTCCAACGGCGTACCGGCCTTCCGCAAACCGAAGTCGAGCAACGCCGCCGCCACCATGGCCGCGATGGGGATCATCGCCGTGACGATGTTCGTCGGCGTCACGACGCTCGCGATCGTCGCGAAGGTGCACATCGCCGCGGACGCCTGCCAGCTGACCGGGCTGCCCGACTGCGAGGACTACACCCAGCGCACGGTCATCGCGCAGCTGGCGGCCGCGGTCTTCGGCGGCGAGCACAGCGTCGGCTTCTACTACATCCAGGCCGCCACCGCGCTTGTGCTGATCCTCGCGGCGAACACCGCCTTCAACGGCTTCCCGCTGCTCGCCTCGATCCTCGCCCACCACCGCTATCTGCCGCGCCAGTTGCACAACCGCGGCGACCGGCTGGCGTTCTCCAACGGCATCCTGGCGCTCGCGGTCGTGGCCGGGCTGCTCCTGTGGGCGTACAAGGCGAACGTCACCAGCCTCATCCACCTCTACATCCTGGGCGTGTTCACCTCCTTCACGCTCTCCCAGACCGGCATGGTCCTGCACTGGAACCGGGAGCTGCGCGCCGAGCGGGACCCGGCCGTGCGCCGGCGCCACCAGACCGCCCGGGTCATCAACGCGACCGGAGCGGTCGTCACCTGCCTGGTCCTGATCATCGTGCTGATCACCAAGTTCACGCAGGGCGCCTGGCTCGCGGTGCTCGCCGCGGTCGTGCTGTGGGTGATGATGCGGGCCATCCGCCGCCACTACGACGCCACCTCGGCCGAACTGGCGGTCACGGACCCGCGCAGCGAACTGGCTCCGCCCTCCCGGGTCCTGGGGATCGTCCTGGTCTCCACCCTGCACAAGCCGACGCTGCGCGCCCTCGCCTACGCCCGCGCCCTCCGGCCGGACCGGCTGGAGGCCCTCACCGTCGCCGTCGACCGCGACGGAGCGGCGGCGCTCCAACGGCAGTGGGACGACTACCGCATCGACGTACCGCTGAAGGTGCTGGACTCCCCGTACCGGGAGATCACCAGTTCGGTCCTGGCCTACGTCCGCTCGGTCAGGCGCGAGAGCCCGCGCGATGTGGTCGCCGTCTTCATCCCGGAGTACGTCGTCGGGCACTGGTGGGAGAACGTGCTGCACAACCAGTCCGCGCTGTGGCTGAAGAGCAGGCTGCTCTTCACCCCCGGGGTGATGGTCACCAGCGTTCCCTGGCAGCTGAGTTCGTCCGCGCACGCCGACCACCCGGCGCCCCGCGCGCCCGGTGCGGTCCGCAGGGGCGAGCCGCTCCCCCGGCAGAAGTCCTGAGGCCCCGGCCGTGTCCGCTGCCGTACCCGTTGCCGTGTCCGCTGCCGTAGCCGGTGCCGTGTCCGCTGCCGTACTCGTTGCCGTGTCCGCTGCCGTAGTCCGTGCCGTGCCACCTGCCGTCCCGCCGGGGGGCCGCTCGTGCCCCGGGCGCCCGGAGCGCCCGATCCTGCGTGGGCTCTTGGCGTGGCGCGTCCGCTGCCCGAGACTGTGCCGATGACGCAGCGCGTGGATCTCGCGACGGTGATGGACCGGCTGGCCATCGACGAGGTGATCACCGGGTACGCGGTGGCCGTGGACGACGGTGACTGGTCCGGTTACCGGGCCCTCTTCACCCCGGAAGGCCGCGCCGACTACCGCGGCGCGGGCGGCATCGAGGGCCCCGCCGCGGACGTCGCGCAGTGGCTCGCCGAGACGATGCGGCTGTTCCCGGTGCGGCAGCACCTCATCGTCAACCGGCGGGTGCGCCTCCAGGATCTCGGCGGCTACCCGGGCGACGGGGCGGACGCGCAGGCCGACTACGTGAACCCGATGCGGCTGGAGTCGGGCGAGGACTTCGTCTGCGGCGGCAGGTACGCGTTCGCGCTGGAGCGGACGGACGGTGGCTGGCGGCTGCGGTCGGTGACCGTGCGGGAGAAGTGGCGGCACGCCGCCTTCCCCGTCCCGGCGGTCGGCTGAGCCCCCGCCCGCCGTTGATCGGCACGGGCTCTGTCCCGCGCCGCGTCGCTCCCTCACACTGGAATCGGACACTGCTCTCGGGGAGGCGCTGCATGCGGATTCCGGCGGGCCGGCGGGAGCGGCTCACGAGGCTGTTGTCGTCGCCGTGGGGGCGTGGCGCGGCCGCGCTCGCGGCGGGCGCGCTGCCCGCGCTGGCCTTCCCTGCCCCGGGGCTGTGGTGGTTCGCGTACGCCGCGCTCGTCCCGTGGCTCCTGCTGATCCGTACGGCGGCGACGGGGCGGCGCGCAGTCCTGGACGGCTGGCTCGGCGGCATCGGTTTCCTGCTGGCCGTGCACCACTGGCTGGTGCCGAACCTGCATGTGTTCATCCTGCTGCTGGCGGCGCTGCTCGGGCTGCTGTGGGCCCCCTGGGGATGGCTGGTGCGCGCCATGCTCGGCGGGACGCCGTCGGCGGCCCGCGCCACCGCCGCGATCGCCGTCGTGCCGTCGGGCTGGCTGACGGTGGAGCTCGTGCGGTCCTGGGAGGGGCTCGGCGGACCCTGGGGTCTGCTCGGGGCGAGCCAGTGGCAGGTGGAGCCCGCGCTGCGACTCGCCTCGGTGGGCGGGGTGTGGCTGGTGAGCCTGCTGGTGGTCGCGGTGAACACGGCGGTGGTCGTGCTGCTGACGGTGCCGGTGGCGCGGGTGCCAGCCGTGGCGGGTGTCTGCGCGTGTGCGATGGCCGCGGGGGCGGTGTGGCTGTGGGCGCCACGGCCGGAGCGGCCGGGCGACGTGGCGCGGGTCGCCGTCGTCCAGCCCGGTGTCATCAACGGGCTAGGCGGAGCGGAGCGGCGCTTCGCCCGCAGCGAGGAGCTGACCGGTGCGCTCGCCGGGCAGCGGCTCGATCTGGTGGTCTGGGGCGAGAGCAGCGTCGGCGTGGACCTGGCGGCGCGGCCGGACTTCGCGGCGCGTGTCGCCGCCGTGTCCCGTGCCGTGGGAGCCGAGGTGCTGGTCAATGTGGACGCGCGGCGCTCGGATCGGCCCGGGATATTCAAGAGCAGCGTGCTGGTGGGTCCGGGCGGCCCCACCGGTGACCGCTACGACAAGATGCGGCTGGTCCCCTTCGGCGAGTACGTCCCGGCGCGGGCGCTGCTCGGCTGGGTGACGTCCGTGGGCGAGGCGGCGGGTGAGGACCGCAGGCGCGGCAGCCGCCAGGTGGTGCTGGAGCTGGCGGACGGGGCGTCCGGCTCCGGGCTGCGGGTGGGGCCGCTGGTCTGCTTCGAGTCGGCGTTCCCCGACATGAGCCGCCGGCTGGTGCGCGGTGGCGCGCAGCTGCTGGTGGCGCAGTCCGCGACCTCGACGTTCCAGGAGAGCTGGGCGCCGGCGCAGCACGCCTCGCTGGCGGCGCTGCGGGCGGCCGAGACGGGCCGGCCGATGGTGCACGCCACGCTCACGGGCGTCTCGGCGGTGTACGGGCCGGACGGCGAGCCGCTGGGCGACCGGCTGGGCACGGACGCCGGCACCGCTGCCGTGTACGAGATCCCGCTGGCCCGGGGCACGACGCCGTACGTCCGGTTCGGGGACTGGCCCGTGTACGGCACGCTGGCGGTGCTCGCGGCGCTGTGCGCGGCCGAGGGCCTGCGGGCGCTGCGGCGTCCCGGTCCGCCCGCTGACCTCAGGAAGCCTGGGTCAGGGACTCCCGGACCACCCGCTCGCACAGCTCATGGGTCAGCAGCGCGTCCTGAGCGCTGAGGAACTTCCCGGCGCGCACGGCGTCGAGGAAGGCGAGGACGGACTGCTCGATGCCCCGCTGTCGCGCCACCGGCACCCAGTCGCCGCGCCGCCGCACGGTCGGCTGGCCCTTGTGGTCGATGACTTCCGCGAGGTTGACCACCTCGCGCTTGGTGTCCTGTCCGGCGACTTCGAGGATCTCCTCGGTGGAGCCGTTCAGCCGGTTCATCATGCCGATGGCGGTGAATCCGTCGCCGGAGAGCTGGAGGACGACGTGGTGCATCAGCCCGTCGCGGATCCTGGCCCGTACGTCGGTGTGCTCCACGGGGCCGGGCAGCAGGAAGCGCAGGGTGTCGACGACGTGGATGAAATCGTCGAGGACGAGCGTGCGCGGGTCCTCGGGCAGACCGACCCGGTTCTTGCGCATCAGGATCAGCTCGCGCGGGTGCTCGGCGCACTGGGCGTAGGCGGGCGCGAAGCGGCGGTTGAAGCCGACGGCGAGCGTCGTCCCGGTGCGCTCGGACAGTTCCACCAGCCGCTGCGAGTCCGCGAGTTCGTAAGCGAGCGGCTTGTCGACGTACGTCGGCACGCCGGCCTCCAGGAGCCGCGCCACGATCTCGGGGTGCACGGGGGTGGGCGCGTGGACGAAGGCGGCGTCCAGACCCCGGTCGAGGAGCGAGTCCAGGGTGGTGCGGCAGCGGTCGCCGGGGATGTGGTGGGCCGCGGCGATCCGGTCGAGGGTGGCGGGGGTCCGGGTGTGCAGATGCAGTTCGACGTCCGCCCGGGTGGTGAGCACCGGCAGGTACGCCTTCTGCGCGATGTCCCCGAGCCCGATGCAGCCGACCTTCACCTTTGCCTCCCTCGCGTGCCGGCGCGGGACGGCGCCGTCCCCGCAGCATACGTGGGCCGGGGCGACTGCCGGTCGGCGATGCCGTCGAAGGTGCGCAGGAGTAGGTTCACGGGTGTACGCGGCGAGACCCCGGCCGATGTCCGGGGCGGGGCCGGCACCGCCGCCGGCGTGGTGGGCGAGCACGATCGCGTCCTCGACGGCCGTGGCGGGCCGGCCGAGCTGTGAAAGGGTCCGGCGAGCTGCTCCGGAGCTGCTCGGTGAGTGAATTCCCTGGCGGGGACGGGCGCGCGTGGCAGAGGATCGAGCCATGACGACGACTGAACGCACCATGGTCCCCACCATTGCCGGCGAGCGCGAGATGCTGGAGGCCTGGCTCGACTTCCACCGGGAGACCCTCGCCGTGAAGTGCGCCGGGCTCGGCGACGAGCAGCTGCGGGAGAGGTCCGTCCCGCCGTCGGAGCTCTCGCTGCTCGGTCTCGTACGGCACATGGCGGACGTCGAGCGGAACTGGTTCCGCCGGGTCCTGGCCGCGGAGGACGCCCCTCCGCTGTACTACGGCAAGGAGGACCCGGACGGCGAGTTCCACCCGACCGGCGAGGACACCTGGGAAGCGGCGCACGGAGCCTGGCTGGCGGAGATCGCACGAGCCCGGGAGCTGGCCGCGTCGCGCACCCTGGACGACCGGACGGCCGGCACCAACACCAGCGGCGAGCCGTTCAACCTCCGCTGGATCTATGTCCACATGATCGAGGAGTACGCCCGGCACAACGGGCACGCGGACCTGCTCCGGGAGCGGATCGACGGCGTGACGGGCTTCTGACGGTCATACCCCGCGCCGGCGGGTCACTCCCGCGACAGCTGCCGGTCCAGCCGCGCGATCGCCGCCCGGACGCCGTCACCGTACCCGTCGTCTCCGAGGGTGTCCGACGCCGCACGGGCGCGCTCCAGATGGGCGCGCGCGGCCTCCGGACGGTGCAGCTTCGCATAGTCCGCGGCCAGGTTCAGAAGCAGCG
Organism: Streptomyces sp. FIT100; assembly: GCF_024584805.1. Lineage (NCBI taxonomy): Bacteria > Bacillati > Actinomycetota > Actinomycetes > Kitasatosporales > Streptomycetaceae > Streptomyces > Streptomyces sp. FIT100. The sequence continues at coordinate 835,202 of NZ_CP075715.1, forward strand.
AGGGGTACATCCCGCGGACCGCGACCGCTGCGTCATGCCGCGCCAGGCGCGCGTCGCCGAGCACCTCTGCCGCCGACAGCGCCCGCAGGTCCCAGGCGAGTTCGTCGCCGGGGTCGTCCTGGGTGTCCGCCATGTAGTGGGCGAGGGTGCAGCGGTGCAGCGGGTCGCCGTCCTCGCCGATCTGCTCCCACAGCCGGCCGAACCTGTTGCGCGCCTCCTCCCGGTCGCCCGCGTGGAGCAGCATGACCGCCTGCCCGATCCTCGTCATGACGGCGTCGTCCGACGTCTCCCGCTGCTCCGTCACCGCGGCCTCCAGCCCTTTGGTCGCCTGATCGCCCTGATCGCCCTGGACGCGCCTGGTCGCTCCGGTGCGCGTGGGCACGACGCTAGCCGTCGCCGGCGGCAATCCGGCACAGGCTCGGACGGGGGCCCGAGCCTGTCAGCCGGGTGCGCGAACGCTCAGCCGAGATCGGGGATGCGCCAGTCGACCGGCTCATGGTCCTGGGCGGCCACGGCCTCGTTGATCTGCGTGAAGGGCCGGGAGCCGAAGAACTTCTTCGCCGAGAGCGGCGAGGGGTGGGCGCCCTTCACCACCACATGGCGCTCCTCGTCGATCAGCGGCAGCTTTTTCTGGGCGTAGTTGCCCCAGAGGACGAAGACCGCCGGGTCGGGCCGTGAGGCCACCGCGCCGATCACGGCGTCGGTGAACTTCTCCCAGCCCTTGCCCTTGTGGGAGTTGGCCTCGCCCGCCCGCACCGTCAGCACCGCGTTCAGCAGCAGGACGCCCTGCCGGGCCCACGGCATCAGATATCCGTTGTCCGGCACGGGGTGGCCCAGCTCCTCCTGCATCTCCTTGTAGATGTTGCGCAGGGAGGGCGGGGTCTTGACGCCGGGGCGCACCGAGAAGCACAGGCCGTGGCCCTGGCCTTCGCCGTGATACGGGTCCTGGCCGAGGATCAGCACCTTGACCCGGTCGAAGGGCGTGGCGTCCAGCGCCGCGAAGACCTCGTCGCGCGGCGGGTACACCGGCCCCTTGGCGCGCTCGTCCTCGACGAAGTCGACGAGCTCCTTGAAGTACGGCTTCTGGAGCTCCTCGCCGAGGACGCCGCGCCAGGACTCGGGCAGCATGTCGGTGTCGGTCACGTCAACCTCCGGTATGCGATCGGTTCTCGATCGGCTCTCGATCACAGAACCTACCCGCGGCCACTGACAACGGCCGCCGCCGGGGACGGGTCCGCCCGTCCCCCGCGACGGCCGTCGTCAGTGGCCGGCGAACGATCGCTACCAGCTGGCCTTCCGATGGAGCTCCCACACCTGCATGATCGTCTGCGGGTCCATGGCGCGCTCGCAGCCGGCGATCTCCTCGCTGGCCGCGATGTGCAGCTTGCCCTGCCACAGCGGCAGCAGCCTGACGTCGTCCACGAGGACCTCCTGGGCCCGCTCGAACTGCTTGGACACCGCCAGCGCGCCCCGGTCGGTCTCGCGGCGCGAGAGGGTGAGCTGCTCGGCGATCTCGGTGCTCTCGTACGGGGTGCCGAGCGCGTTGTTCTTGCCGACGAACGGTGCGATGAAGTTGTCCGGGTCCGGGAAGTCGGGGAACCAGCCACGCCCGAAGACCGGGTACTTGCCGTTCTTGTAGCCCTCCTGGAAGTCCTTCCAGGGCTTGCCCTGCAGGGTGATCTTGAACAGCTTCGAGGCGTCCAGCTGCCGCTTGAGCTCGGCGAACTCCCGCGCGGTGGCGGAGCCGTAGCGGTCCGTGGTGAACCAGAAGGTCAGCTCGACCGGCTCGTCGATGCCGGCGTCCTGGAGGATCTCGCGCGCCTTGTCGATGTCCGGGTCGCCGAAGGTGTCGAAGAAGCTGGTCGTGTGGCTGGCGATGCCCTTGGGGATCATCGAGTACAGCGGCTCGGCGGTGCCGGCATAGACCTGCGAGACCAGCGCCTCACGGTCCACGACCTGGGCGATCGCCCGGCGCACCGGCAGCTTCGCGGCCGCCGGGTCCTTGGGGTTGAAGACCAGGTAGCGGATGTCGGAGCCGACGGTCTCGACGACCTGGAGGCCCTCGTTCCCGGACTTCTTCTCCTGCAGCGCCGTGACCTCTTCCGCGGTGAGACCACGGTTGGTGACGTCGATGGTCTTGCTCTTGAGGGCGCTCACCATCGCTTCGGAGTCCTTGAAGTACCGGATGGTGACGGCGTCGTTCTTGCGGTCGGCGAAGCCGTTGTAGCTCGCGTTCTTCTTCAGGAGGGCCTCGGAGCCCTCGGTGTACGACTCCAGGGTGTACGGGCCCGAGCCGGTCAGCTTGCCGTCCTCGCGGAGCTTGTCGAGCGGGTACTCGGCGGGGTCGACGAGGGACATCGCGGGCGTGGCGAGGATGAACGGGAAGGTGGCGTCGGCCTTGGTGAGCCGGAAGGTGACCGTCCGGTCCCCTTGCGTCTCGACCCCGCTGAGTGAGCCGAGCAGTCCGCTGGGACCGCCGTTCACATTGATCTTGAGGATCCGGTCGACGGTGTGCTTGACGGCGGCGGCGTCCAGCTTGTGGCCGTTGGAGAAGGTGAGGTTCTCCCGCAGCTTGCACTGGTATGCCGTGTTGGTCGCGTCGGTGAACTTGCAGTTCTCGGCCGCATCGGGCTGCGGACTCGTACTCCCTGTCGGGAAACTCAGAAGTGTCTGGAACACATTGCGGTACAGCTCCCACGAGCCGTCCCACGCAGCAGCAGGATCGAGTGTGCTGGGCGCACTCGTCGTGCCCACAACCACTGGCTTGGCACCCTCGGCGTCATCATCCGAAAACAGACCGCATCCCGCCACCAGGGATATGGACGCAAGGGCTGCAGCCGCCCGCAGCATCGTCCGGTTGAACACGTGCACACGCTCCTCGTTCAGCCATGGGTCGGCGAACCATACCGCAGTGCCCCGCCGGATCAACGGGGAGGTCCGGCGGGGCACTTGAGGCAATCCTCAGCCATTCGGGCACAAACCGGATCAGTGCACTCCGGCATTCAGGAAAATACCGCCGTCAACGACGAGCGTCTGTCCGGTGATCCAGTCCGACTGGTCGGAGGTGAGAAAGGCCGCAGCGCCTCCGATGTCCTCGGGAACGCCGAGCCGGCCGAGCGGATAGGCAGCGGCGGCCTCCGCCTCCCTGCCCTCGTAAAGCGCCTCCGCGAACCTGGTCTTGATCACGGCGGGGGCGATGGCGTTGACCCGGACCCGCGGGGCGAATTCATGCGCGAGCTGCAGGGTCAGATTGACCATGGCCGCCTTGCTCATGCCGTACGCCCCGATGAAGGGGGATGCGGAGACTCCGGCGATCGACGCGATGTTCACGATCGCACCGCCGTTCTCCTTCTGCCATGCCTTCCAGGTCTGCTGGGCGAAGCCGAGCGCCGAGATCACGTTGGTCTCGTAGACCTTGCGGGCGACGCCCAGGTCGAGTTCGGCGATGGGGCCGAAGACCGGGTTGGTGCCGGCGTTGTTGACGAGGAAGTCGACGCGGCCGAACGCCTCCATCACCCGCTCGACGGCGGCCGCCTGGTGGGACTCGTCATGGGCCTTGCCGGCGACGGCGATCACCCGGTCGGCGCCGAGCTGCTCGACGGCCTCCTTGAGCGCGTCCTCTCCGCGCCCGGTGATGCAGACGCGGTCACCTCGGGCGACGAGCGCCTCGGCGACGCCGTAGCCGATGCCCCGGCTGGCGCCCGTGACGAGGGCGACCTTGCCGGACAGCGGGGGAAGTTCCTTCGTGGTCATCTCTGTCGTCTCCGGTTCAGTTGAGCGGGCCGCCGGCGACGTACATGACCTGGCCGGACACGAATCCGGCGTCGTCGCCCGTGAAGAAGGCGATGGCGTTCGCGACGTCCTCGGGACGGCCGACTCGCTGCACCGGGATCTGGGTGGCGGCGGCGGCCTGGAACTCCTCGAAGCCCATGCCCACGCGCGCGGCCGTCTGCGCGGTCATCTCGGTGACGATGAAGCCGGGGGCCACGGCGTTGGCGGTGACGCCGAACTTGCCGAGCTCCTTGGCGAGCGTCTTGGTGAAGCCCTGCAGACCGGCCTTCACGGCGGAGTAGTTGGCCTGGCCGCGGTTGCCGAGCGCCGAGCTGGAGGAGAGCGAGACGATCCGGCCGAAGCCCGCGTCGACCATGTGCTTCTGGCACGCCTTCGCCATCAGGAACGCGCCCTTGAGATGCACGTTCACCACGGTGTCCCAGTCGGACTCGCTCATCTTGAAGAGCAGGTTGTCGCGGAGCACGCCCGCGTTGTTGACGAGGATCACCGGCGCGCCGAGCTCGGCGGCGACGCGCTCGACGGCGGCCTCGACCTGGGCGGAGTCGGAGACGTCGCAGCCGACCGCGACGGCCTTGCCACCGGCCGCGGTGATCTTCTCGACGGTGTCCTTGCAGGCCGCCTCGTCGAGGTCGAGTACGGCGACGGCACGGCCCTCGGCCGCCAGACGCACGGCGGTGGCGGCGCCAATGCCGCGCGCGGCACCGGTCACGATCGCAACGCGCTGCTCGGTGGTGGACATGGTTGGCTCTCCTCGCCCTTGGATCCCGTTGGATGCGGCCACCCGGTACGGCCCGGATGATGAATGAGCGACCGCTTAGTACCTTCAGCAGACGAGACGCTAGAAGCCCTGGCACCCGGTGTCAACGGCGGGATCCCTCCGAGGCCCCGCCGTACCCCGGTCAGCGCACCAGCACATCCAGCAGATGCTCGACCTCGGCCGCGGGGTCGGCCGTCAGTCCGGTGTGCACGGGACCGGGCTGCACGACCGTCGAGCGGGGAGCGATCAGCCAGCGGAAGCGCCGTCCCGCATCGTCGTGCGCCGCCTGCCCGGCATCATCCCCGCCACGGCAGATTCCCTCGACCGCGTGGAGCGCGGCCCGTACGCCCCGGACGTCCGCCCGGGGGTCCAGGGCCTTCAGCTTCGTCTCGTCCAGATACGTCCGGGCGGCCACGAAGGACTTGGCGCGGCAGTAGACCACCACGCCCGCGTTGAAGCACTCGCCGCGCTCGACGCGCGGGACGACGCGGAGCACCGCGTATTCGAAGACGTCGCGCCCGCTCACCGGTTCTCTTCCTTCTGCTTCGTCGGGTGCGGCCAGGGGGTGAGGTGGGCGGTCAGCCAGCCGGGGGCCCCCGAGGGCCGCGGCCTGGACGGCGCGTTCAGAGTGATCCGCTCGTGGATGCCGTCCGCCCGCGCCAGCAGGGTCTCCACATAGGCGCGGCGCAAAGCGGCGGTGGAGTCGAAGCCGGGCTCGTCGACCAGCCACTCGTCGGGCACGTCGGCGGCCGCCTCGGTCAGCAACTCCTCGGTGACCAGCGGGGCCAGCTCGGCCGCCGCGGCCGTGATGTCGGGGCCGAAGGGCGCGAGAGCGTGGTCGGAGGCGTCGTACGGCTTGGCGGCGGATGCCCGCGCGCCCGGCCAGTTGTGGTGCCAGATCATCGTGGCGCCGTGGTCGATGAGCCAGAGCTCACCGTGCCAGACGAGCATGTTGGGGTTGCGCCAGGACCGGTCGACGTTGTTGATCAGCGCGTCGAACCAGACGACCCGGCCCGCCTCCCGGGCGTCCACCTCGTACGCGAGCGGGTCGAAGCCGATCGAGCCGGGCAGGAAGTCCATCCCGAGGTTGAGGCCGCCACTGGCCTTCAGCAGCTCCTGCACCTCCTGGTCGGGCTCGGACAGACCGATGACCGGGTCGAGCTGTATCTGCACGAGCTCCGGAACCCGCAGCCCGAGCCGCCGCCCGAGCTGCCCGCAGATGACCTCGGCGACCAGGGTCTTGCGGCCCTGTCCCGCGCCGGTGAACTTCATGACGTACGTACCGAGATCGTCGGCCTCGACGATGCCCGGGAGCGAACCGCCCTCACGCAGAGGCGTGACGTAGCGGGCCGCTGTGACCTCTGTCAGCATTTCCCCAGGCTATACGGGCTATACGGGTTCGCTCCCTGGCAATCGACGGAGAGGGTCGGCGCGGCACAACCTGGGGCATCGCCTCCGGTCAGCCCTGGGGAAAATCTGGGGAGTCTCGACCGGCAAGCAGTCCGTCGATGACGGCGCGCCCCTTTGTGGGCTTGATCCGCTTTGACGGACATCCGAGATCAGGGGTTCTGCCCCGGGAGGATGTCCATCATGGAGAGCATGGGGAAGAAGCCTCGGCCTCGCCGTTCGTTCACGCCGGAGTTCAAGGCCGAGATTGTCGAGCTGTGCCGACGCGGTGACCGCTCGGTGGGTCAGGTCGCCAAGGACTTCGACCTGACCGAGACCGCGGTGCGGCTGTGGGTCAGCCAGGCCGAAACCGACGCGGGTGAACGGGACGGGCTGACCAGCAGCGAACGCGAGGAGCCGGCCGCGCTGCGGCGGGAGAACCGCCGGCTGCGGGAGGACGTGGAGATCCTCAAGCGGGCCACGGCTTTCTTCGCGAAGGAGACCCGGTGACGGTGCACCCGTTCATCGAGGCGGAGAAGCGAAACGGTCACAACGTCAAGCACGCGTGTGAACTGCTGCAGGTCTCCCGAGCCGCCTTCTACGCCCGCCGCACCGGCAAGCCCGGTCCGCGGGCGGTCCGTGACGCCGAGCTGACCGAGAAGATCACCGAGGTTCACGAGCGTTCCCGCGGGACCTACGGCGCCCCACGAGTCCATGCCGTCCTGCATAGGCAGGACGAGGAGTACGGACGGCGCCGCATCGCCCGGCTGATGCGCAACGCCGGGCTGCAGGGCCGACACCGCAGACGACGGCAGCTGACGACGATCCCCGATCCGCGCGCCGCGTCCCGGCCCGACCTCGTCGTCCGCGACTTCGCGGAATGCCGGTGGCATCGGTGATCAGGTGATGCTTGCTGCCCGTCCTGCCCCGGTCAACGGGGCTTCGTCCGGTCTTGGCTCCCCCTTTAACGCCCGGATGTGGGAGCCGTCGACCGCCGCCCGGGAGAAGTCGAGGGCGTTCGCGCCGCGCAGCTTGGCGAGGAGGATTTCGTGCCGTCGGGGCCACACTCCGGCCCCGGTCCATTCGGCCAAGCGGCGCCAGCAGGTCATGCCCGAGCCGAAGCCGAGTTCCTGCGGCAGGTGTTCCCAGGCGATCCCGGTGTGCAGCACGAACAGGATGCCCTGGAACACCAGCCGGTCCGGATGCCGCTTACGACCAGGATGCCGGATCCGACGCTCAGCCTTCGGCAGCAGCGGCTCGATCACCGCCCACCGCTCGTCGTCGACTTCCCACGCCTTCGGCCGAGCCATCCGTACCCCCAGATCACCAATCCCGGAGTGATCCAACCATCTCGAAGATCATTTCGTTAGGAGTTCCAAGCGCCGCCGCGGGCGTCCGAAGGGGTCGGAATTTCCGACCCCCGGACTCGGGTGCCTGCCCCATCGCGTCGATGACCAGCGGATTCGTACGGTCGACGGCATGGAAGCCATTCTCGAACTCGAGCGGGTCAGCCGGACCTACGGCCGCGGCCGGCACACCGTGCACGCGCTGCACGACCTCGACGCGCGGCTGTACGCGCACTCCCTCACCGCCGTCACGGGCCCTTCCGGGTCTGGGAAGTCGACCTTCCTGCAGTGCGCGGCCGGGCTCGACAAGCCGACGTCGGGGAGCGTGCGGCTGGCCGGGCAGGAGATCTCCGGCATGGGTGAGCGGCAGCTGACCCGGCTGCGCCGGGCCCGCATCGGGTTCGTGTTCCAGTCCTTCAACCTGCTGCCGACGCTGACCGCCGAGGAGAATGTGCTGCTGCCGCTGCGCCTCGACGGCAAGCGCAGGGACCCCGCAAGAGCGCGGCAGATGCTCTCCCGTGTCGGCCTCGACGGCCGCGCGGACGCGAAGCCCGGTCAGCTGTCCGGCGGCCAGCAGCAGCGCGTCGCCATCGCCCGCGCGCTGATCACCGAGCCGGACGTGGTCTTCGCCGACGAGCCGACCGGCTCCCTCGATGCGGAGACCGCGGCCGGGGTGCTGGTGCTGCTGCGGGAGGCGGTGAGCTCGTACGGGGCCACCGTCGCGGTCGTCACCCACGACCCGGCGGTGACCGAGCGGGCCGACCGGGTGCTGCGGCTCGCTGAGGGGCGGCTCGTGGCGGACACCGTGGGGGCACTGGCATGAGCGTGCTCGCCCCCAACGGCCTCGGCGCCGCCTCCGTCAGGGCCCGCCCCTCCGCATTCGCGGGGACCTTCGCCGCTCTGGTGTTCTGCGCGACCGTCGTCACCGCGAGCGTGGCCGTCGCGGTCTCCGCCTCCCGGGTGCCGTCCTCCCCCGAGCAGTACGCGGTCTACGAAATGGGCCTCGTCTTCAGCCTGGTCACCGTCTACATGTCCGTCTTCGTCATCGGCCAGGTGATGTCCCTGGCCGTGAGCCAGCGAGGCCGGGAGAGCGCGCTGCTGCGCGCGATCGGCGCTGGACCGTGGCAGATCCGGCGCATGGTGGCGACCGAGGCGCTGTTCACGGCGCTGCTCGCGCTGCCGGTCGGTTACGGGCTCGGGGCGCTGGTCGCGTGGGGATGGTTCGGCGCGCTCGATGCCGGCGGGATGCTCCCGGACGGGATGTCGCTGCACATCGGTCTCGGGCCGCTGTTCGCCGCGCTCGGCACGCTGGTGGTGTCCTCGCAGCTCGGCGGCCTGATCGCAGCTCTGCGCGCCTCCCGTACCCGCCCGTCGGCCGCGCTGTCGGCGACACAGGTCCCGGGCGGTGAACAGGCGGGCAGGGTCCGGGGCACCGTCTCGCTGGTGTTCCTCGCGGGCGCGGTGGCGCTCACCGTCGTGGCCGCGGTGGGGTCGGCGGAGAACGCCGGGGACGTGATCCCGCTGGTGCTGCTCGCGTATCTGGTGGCCACCGGTGTCGCGGGGCCCTGGCTCGGGCGGTTTGCGACCCGGGCGGCGGCGCCCGTGCTGTACGCCGTGGGGGGCGTGGCGGGCGAGCTCGCGGTGGCGGGATCCCGGGCCAGGGCCCGCCGCCTCTCCGCGGCGATCACGCCGATCGCGATGGTGACGGCCTTCTCACTGGCCCAGTTCGTCTCGCTGGCCGCAGCTGAGGACGTGGACGCGACAGCGCTGTTCGGCACCCTGCTGTATGCCGCCTTCGCGGGCCTGGTCGCCGCCAACACGCTGGTGATGCTGACGCTTGAGCGACTGCGGGAGTTCTCGCTGCTGCGCACGATCGGCGCCGAGAAGCACCAGATACGCGCGGTGGTGCTTGCCGAGTCGGCGATCACGGCCCTTGCCGGAGTCGGTGCGGGCACGGCGATCGCCTGCGCGCTGATGGCCCCGCTGGGAGCCAGGACGGGCACGCCGCTGTCCGCTCTTCCGATGTGGGCATGGGCGGCGACCCTCGGCGCGGGGGCCGTCCTGGTGTGGGCGGCGTCCGCCGCGCCGCTGGGGCGAATGTTCCGAGTGCGTCCGATCGACGGGGTTGCCCGCAGGAGCGCGTAACAGATGGGAATCTCAAGGCTGTGGGCACCCGGCCCGCCCGAAGAGCGAAGCCGGTGCCTCGACACGAAGCGCCCGCCCCGGAGCATCGCGGTCACGCCGCCCACGGCAGCACCGGGACACGCGGGGCGGGCACAGCCGAACCCAGCTATTACCACCCGACAGGCATCGAGGACTTGATGCGCCACCTCCGCAAGCTGCCCGGCTCCCTCAGGGGGGCAGCGAACCTTCTCTTCGGCTCGCCCGGCGAGGCCGCGTACGCCCTGCTCGTCCCCGCCCTCGGGCTCGTCTGCGGCCTCGCCCTGCTGATGCTGCTCGCCACGTCCCTTCTCACCGCGATCGTCCAGATCGGCCTGGTCCTGCTCATCGGCACGCTCGCCGCCGCCCGCGCCATCGGCGCCCTGCACCGCGCCCTGCTGCGCGGCATGCTCGGCGAGGACATTCCCGCGCCGCCCGAGCGGCAGCGACCGCGCGGGTTGCGCTCCGCCCTGACCGACGGTGACGACTGGCGAGCCGCTGCTTTCACCGTCGCGTACACGCCCGTCGGCCTCGTCCTGTTCGCGGTGTGGGTGATGGGCAGGTACTACGGCCTGGCCGCGCTCACCTACCCCTTGTGGTGGCGGGCCATCGAGGAGGACGGCCACTACGGCATCGGCTTCGGCTTCGGCATCGAACCCGACACCTGGCCTCAGGCTCTCATCACCGCCGTGGCCGGCGCCGGCATCCTCGGCTTCACCACCTGGTCGACGCGCGGACTGCTCGACCGCGTCGTACGCCCCATGGCCCAGGCGCTGATCGGGCCCGGACGGCTCGAAACCCGGGTCCAGGAGCTCCAGGAGACCCGCGCGCTGGCCGTCAAGGACTCCGCCGCCACCCTGCGCCGCATCGAACGCGACCTGCACGACGGCGCCCAGGCCAGGCTCGTCGCCGTCGCGATGGCCCTCGCGGGCGCGAAGGACCAGCTCGCCCGGGTCCCCGGCGACGCCCCCGAACTGGCGCGCGGCCGCGAGCTGGTGGACTCCGCCCTCGACGGCTCCCGCACCGCGATCAAAGAACTCCGCGATCTGGTCCGGGGCATCCACCCACCGGCCCTCGACGACGGCCTGGACGTCGCCCTTGAGACTCTGGTCTCGGGATACGACGCACCGCAGGTGACCCTGAACGCGGACCTGCCGGAACGACCTCCCGAGGCGATCGAGACCATCGCGTACTTCTGCGCGGCCGAGCTGATCGCCAACGCCGCGAAGCACGCGGGCGCGACCCGCGCCGACGTGGCGGCGTACACGAAGGACGGGACGCTGCGCCTGTCCGTGACCGACGACGGGCACGGCGGCGCACGGCCGCGCGCGGGCGGCGGCACGGGGCTGGCCGGATTGTCGGAGCGGGTCAGTACGGTGGACGGGCGGCTGCTGATCGACAGCCCCGCCGGCGGCCCGACCACCGCCACCGTCGAACTGCCGCTGGACCCCAGGACGTAGGACCTAGTACCGCATCAGGCAACGTCTGCCCTGTCCGCTACCGGCACCTCGGGGCGATGTCCCCCGTCGATATGTCCGTGCGTTCGGGCGCACGGGCGAGCGCGGGGCAACGCGACCCGAGCCGTCGTTCCGTCGCGAGGCAGCGGCCAACGGCCCAGGACAAATCAGGTCAAGCCGGAACTCGCGTGGGCCGGTATCGCATGGCGACTGCTCCCGACCGGAACTCATGGCGATCCACGAGCTCGACCTGGATGCGCTCGCGCAGACCGGCGAGCAACGTCGGCCCGTGCCCGGCAAGGACCGGCTGCACAAGGAACTCATACTCGTCGATCAATCCCAGGTCTGCCAACGCCAGGGGGAGCGTCACGCCACCCACCCACAGGCCCTCGCCTGGCTCCTGCTTGAGCCGCTGAACCGCTTGCCCCAAGTCGCCTCGCAGCAGCTCAGCATTCCAATCGGCCTCGCCCAGCGTGCTCGACACGACGTACTTCTTCGCCCGGTCGATGGTCTCGGCGAACGGGACCTCCCACTCATCCATCCAGTCAGGCCACGTGCCCGTGGCCGGCTTCCGCCACGCCGACTCCATCATCTCGTAGGTCACCCGGCCGAATAGCAGGGCATCGGCTCGTCCCATCTCGGCGGTCCAGTAGTGCATCGACTCCTCGTCCGGCGGAAGCCCTGCCTCGTGATGGCAGCAGCCGTCGAGCGTGACGTTGATCGAGTATCGAAGTGGTCTCATCTCGTTGCTCTCCCTTGATGCGCGCCCCGCGTTCACCGGACCGTACTTAGACGGCTGTCGGCACCATTTCTGATCGGCGCCCCGATCGGACCTACTCAACACCGTTGCGATGCGAACCAGGCCGCAGACCGCGCGCCCGACCGATTCGGTGTTCGGGGCGGTCAGGTCCGCGACGGGACGGCGCCCATAACGCTCGACTTTGATGCACGTACCGGTCACCTACCGCTGACTCAGGGGCAACGACGAACGTCGCAAACGTTGCCTGACGCGGCACTAGGATCCGCCGCATGCGCATCGTGATCGCCGAAGACGCCGCCGTCGTACGCGAGGGCCTGGTCCAGCTGCTGCGTGACCGGGGCTTGGACGTCGCCGCCGCGGTGGGCGACGCCGAGGCGCTGCTCGCGGCAGTCGAGGAATACCGGCCGGACGCCGTCGTCGCGGACATTCGCATGCCGCCCACGCACCGCGACGAAGGACTGCGCGCCGCGCTCACCCTGCGCGAACGCTATCCGGACCTCGGGGTGCTGCTCTTCTCCCAATACGTGGAAACGCGCTACGCCAACCGGCTCGCCGCCACCGGCATGTCCGGCTTCGGCTATCTGCTCAAGGAACGCGTCGTCGACGTGGACGACTTCGTCGACGCCCTGCACCGGGTGGCCGCGGGCGGCACCGCGCTCGATCCGGAGGTGGTCTCGAAGCTGCTGGCCGCCCAGCACACAGCACACGGCCTGGCGGAGCTCACCGCGCGCGAGCACGAGATCCTCGCGCTGATGGCACAGGGCCGCACGAACGCAGCGATCGCCGAGGGGCTCGGCATCTCCCAGCGCGTGGTGGAGAAGCACACCGCAAGCATCTTCACCAAGCTGGACCTGCCGCGCACAGAGACCGGCCACCGACGGGTACTGGCGGTGCTGCGGTATCTGCAGGGCGACGGCTGAAGACGAAGGACCTGGTGCCGTACGCCATGCGGGAGGCGGGCGGCCCTGAAGCTTCCCCTTGATTGTGGACAGCTGGAGACTGGGACGAGAGATCCCAGGGGAAGCAGTGCCAGGTGGGAAGCAACTACGCGAAGCGGTACTCCGACGAGTACAAACGGGACGCAGTCGAGCTCGTTCGGTCCTCGGGTCGGACGGTGACCGAGGTCGCCCGGGAGCTCGGGATCAGTCCGGAGTCCCTACGGGCCTGGGTGAAGAAGGCCATGACCGGCCTCGACCAGTCCGTGCAGGCGGCCGACGACCGCGACAAGGAGCTGAGGCGGCTGCGGAAGCTCACCGCGGACCAGGCGAAGACGATCGAGATCCTGAAAAAAGCGACGGCCTTCTTCGCGAAGGAGAGCGACCGGTGAGCGAGATATGCCGGTTCATCCACGCGGAGAAGGCAAACTACACGATCGTCCTGTTGCGCAAAGCGATGAGGACCGGCCGCTCGACGTACTACGCCTGGGTCGCCGGGGTCGAGGCCCGCGAAGCAAGGCGACCGGCCGATGAGGCCCTGGCCCACGAGATCACGGTGATCCACATCGCCTCCCGCGGCAATTACGGCGTCCCACGCGTCGCCGCAGAACTACGCCGGCTGGGCAAGCTGGTCAACCGCAAGCGGGTCGAGCGCGTCATGCGCGAGCGAGGCATCGCCGGGAACAGCCGCCGCACCGGGCGCCGCAGCCTGACCAAGGCCGACGCCACCTCCGCCGCGTCGCCCGACCTGCTCGGCCGGGACTTCACCGCAACCCGCCCCGTCTCTCAGGGTCGTTCCTTCAGCGACTCCTCCGAGTGTTGGCGGCCGGTTCGGGGCGGCCGAGCCAGGAGATGAAGAGCCCGTCGGGGTCCCATGTGGCGCGGAGGTCGTCGAGGCGTTGGAGGTTCTCGTCGCTCACGAAGCGGTAGGGGCGGTTGATCAGGTTTTCGTCGGCCAGCTGGATGCCGCTGGCATATGGCTCCCAGGCTTGCATGTGGTCGGTAACCCAGTCCGTGTACTTCCGGTCGTCGGCTGGATCGGTCCAGGCCGCGTACAGCCCGTAGTACAGCTCGTCTTCCACCGAGTAGGCCATCGGCGGGCGTTCGGGCTGTCCCTCGTACCCTGCCCAGTTGTAGAGCACCATGTGTGAGGGCGCGGGGGGCCAGGTCTTCAGCATGGCCTCCAAGTTGGGCCAGAGGCCGTCGAAGGAGGCGTGGGTCCACATGTTGTCGGCCAGATAGCGCTTGGTCTCGTCGTAGTGCGGATCGGTGCCGAGCCGGCTCAGGGTGCCGGTGTCGGTCACCTCGTTGAGCCGTGTGGTGAGCACCTGAGCGCGTGCCGGGCAGGACTCGAAGACCGACAGCTGTTCTCTGGCCTCCTCCTCGGTGTCGGTGAAGGCGGTGGCGTTGAGGGAGATGAGCGGCTCGTCGTTCGCCATCGGGTCGCGGTTGCACATGAGGTTGATCTCTGTGGGTGTCCGGCTGCCGATCTCGTGCACGAAGCCGTAGATGTCCCGCGCGGCCGAGGCGGGCCAGAAGTAGCCGCTGTTCATCGTGATTCGCTTGCGCGGGTAGAGTTTGACGTGGAACCGGGTGACGACGGCGAAGAAGCCGGGACCGGCGCCTCGGGCAGCCCAGAGCAGGTCGGCGTTCTGTGTTTCGTCGGCATGGATCCGCTCGCCGTTCGCGGTGACCGCATCGATGCCGGTGACTGACATGCAGGCCGGTCCGTAGTCCCGCCCGGCCCAGGCGAATCCCCCCTGCAGCAGATAGCCGCCGATGGAGACGCCCGTGCAGTGACCCGTGGGGAAGAACAGCTCTTTCTCCGCCAGCATGGAGTTGAGCTCTGACCCTTTGATTCCGGGCTGGGCGGTGCCGGTCATCGCCTCCTTGTCGACGGTCACACGGCGCAGATTGGAGAGGTCGATCAGCAGCGTGCCGTCGCGCAGGTGCGACCCGGACCAACTGTGGCCGCCTGAACGCACCGCGATCTGCAGGCCCTCCTCCCTGGCCAGCTTCACCGCTCCGACGACATCGTCCTCGTTGTTCGCCAGCACGATCACCTCGGGATAGCGGCCGGGGACCCCCGAGTGCCAGCAGGCGTCACGGCGCAGGCTCTCGTAGCGGTAGTCGCCGCGCCGCAGCACCCTGCCCTCGATCTGGTTCGCCATGTCCGCTCCCTTCGCGAGTCACATCGGCATCATCTGTGCACGCATCCCAGGGCATAGGACGCCGGGCCCGTCACTCTTGTTCGCTGCGTTCGAATTCGTCGAAGATGTCGGGGAGGAACACGGCAAGATGGTTCATCTCCTGCGAGCAGTGCACGACCATGGCGCGGGCCTGTGCTTCTCCCAGATTCCTCACCCCTTCGGCGACCCTTTCGAGTTCACCGGTCAGGGATACTCCCTCCCGGGGGGAGACGTGACTTCCGCCCATCCAGAACCGCGAACGCATCTCGGCGCCACCGTCCACCAGACGCACATGATGGACCAGATGTCCCCAGTCGAGTGGGACATCCGAGAACCCGACCCTCGCGCAGACCGCGGTCGCCTGCTGCGGATCGAGCCTGTCCTCGCTGAATCCCAGACTGCCGGGACGCACGAAACGAATGGCGAGACGGCCGGGTACGTTGCCGACGTACTCATCCACGAACGATGTGCCGCCGATGTACCGCTCGCGATAACGAGCAACTTCTTCCTCCGCACCGCCGGACCACTCCGCGTACAGGTGGGCACGTGGATACCACAGTTTGTACCGCTGGGTCTCCGTGGCATGCCACCAGAACCACCAGTCCACCATGTCAGGGGACACTCGCGGCATATGGGTTGCTGTGGCAACGTGCATGGAGCCGTCGTCGAAGAGGCTGTATCCGTTCTCCAGATCCTGGTATCCGGCCCTGTCCAGTGTCCCCGCGCCGTCCAGGCCCAGACACAGCGGAGGCGCCTGCGGACCGAGAGAGATCGCCTCCTTGACGTGCTCCGGCAGCGGAGCCATCACAGGATTCCAGTACTTCGCATACCACTTGCCGTCGAGTTCGCCGGGACGCATTCCCAAATGGGTCTGGCGTGTGGGATCGGGACGCGGCTCCGCAGTGGAATCGGTCATGCCGGCCCTCATGGGGAAAGGGTCACCACCTCGGAGGACTTGAGGACCCGCCCCTCTTCGTCCAACGCCTTGACCTGGAAGTACGGCCCTGGGGCGTCCGTCGGGACCGCCGTCTCGAAACCGGTCCGCTTGGCGTGCCGCACGACCACCGACAGGGAATCGGGGTCCGGTCCGGCGAGCACCCGCCATGCTCTGGTCTGCGTCGAACCGTTCCAGGAGGCGTATACGACGCTCTCACCGCCGTCGGACTTCACCGCAGCCCGCGGCGGATAGTAGGGCTTGCCTACCCACGTGTTCCGGAAGGCCCGGTACGAGATGTTCGAGCCCGGCATCTGCGCGTCGTACAGCAGGTTCTCCGAGCCGTCGCCCGCCGTGTTCCCCGCGTTGGCGTATTCCGAGTAGTACGAGTTCTGGCCCCATCCGATGAACTTGTTGCCGTTGTCCAGGGCCTGGGTGTTTCCCTGAGACGCGGAGAACAGCGGTGGCCGGTGGTAGTAGGTCCGCACGGCGCTCGCGCGGCGCTCGTCGAAGTCCAGATCCAGGACCAGGCCGTGCGACTCCTGTTCCGGAGTACCGTCCGGCTGGTCGCAGCAGCCGTCGTCGAACATGCTGATCGTGCCCTTCGGCCCGAACCGCGCGTCGTGCTGCCAGTAGAAATCCGCGTCGGGGCCAAAGGTGAAGTCGCTGTCCTTGCCGCCGAGCTGCCACTTGATCTTTCCGGTCTTCCTGGAGATGTCGTAGATCGCCCAGAAGTTGCGGAGCGAGATCAACAGCTCCCCTCTGGGCCCCTCATCGAGCGAGTTCAGGTGGTAGGCGTCCCACACCCCGCCCGACGACGCGGCGTCGGAGGCCGGCACCTCGGAATCGGCGGGGTCCAGGTGGTCCAGCAGGTCCCAGGAGAAGACGAGCCTGCCCGTCTCCAGGTCGACCTCCTGGATCTCGCTGTCCAGGATGGCCCCGTCCTCAGGGCCTCCGTAGGGCCTGAGGTCCATAGGGACCGGCTTGGTCGCGATGAACAGCGCGGTCCCCCTGCGGGTCAGCAGGAACTCGTGCTCGTCCGGATAAAAGCCGTGATGCGCGAAGACCGTCTTGAGGAGGCGGTAGTGATTGTCGTAGATGTAGTAGCACCCGCCCGGCTCGGGAGCGCCACCCGGCAGGTTCGTGTAGGTGGGCGGAATGGCGATGGATCCCTGCCACCAGGTCAGCACCGGCTTCGCCTTCCCGGTCCTTGGATGGTGATACGTCTGAACCTTGAAGTCCGCGTTCTGGAGGTCGGGGGAGGACAGCGGGCGGAACCAGACCGGATCGCCGGAGTTGTCGGAGATCAGTGCCCCCGTCTGGCCGTACACCGCGGTACCGATGGCATAGGGGCCGACGAAGATCTTGCCGGGGGCCGTCCCGGGCTCGTGCGCAGTCACCGTGACCCGCTGGGGGTGAAGGCCCGGCTCGGAGACGAAGCTCCACACGTCGCTGCCCGAGGTGATCGGCGGCGGGGTGGTCGCGCTGCCGGTCGGGGGAGCGGGCTCCGTCGCACACAGGTGCGGCCGGTTCGGTGGTGAACTCTCGGCGGCACCGGCGGCAGCGGGCGGGCAGCCCGCAAAGGTGAACACCGCGACAAGCGCGCAGACGCCTGCCGTGCGGCTCAGACCCCGTCTCGCATGGCGGGCCCCCGGTTGTCGCACCGTCATGTCCCGGCTCCTTACAGCCCTTACACCGCAGTCGGAATCGCTTGGGTTGCTGTCCCACTGGCGAAGTTAGGCTCCACCGCCGGCTTCCGCCTGTTGCAGGCCAGTGCGATGGGCCATTCGGCCGCCGTGGGGGCGCCACACGCCGGGCGGGGGTGGAACGCGTCATGTGCTTCTGCACCGGGAAGGAGCACCAGCGCTTCCAGCACCGGTGCCCGATCGTCGAGGGGATGCTGGTCGTGGACGGCATTCTGCCGCGCGAGTAAGGGTTTCCGGTCATCGACATGATCGCGCCACGAGGACACCGGAGGTCCGGCGGGCACACCACGGGGTCCGACACTCCCCGTGCGTGCCGGCACCGGGGCCCAACAGCCCCCTGGTCCGCCCCGGTCGGCCCTGTCCGCGGTGGCCCTCGACGGCAACACTCGGAGCTGCCAGGCAGCCACAGCGGTACGGAACGGTCGGAGGCACCGGATGTCGCCACGGTCAGCACGCCGTGACCGGCATGCGATGCGACTGCCCCAGCCGCCGGCCGAGCGTCGGACTTGCGGTGCCGGAGCCCGCCGAGTGCGGCAGGAGCGAGTGATTCGGATGGTGACACCAGTGTCCGAGAAGCAGTCGATTACACAGGCGGAAACCGTGCACACGGGGTGTGGCCGCACGGTCAGCGTCTCCAGATTCGTGCCCGCAGGACTGCCCGCCGCGATGGGGCGCGTGGTCCTCGATACCGTGTGCGAGCCGTTTGACAGAGATGAGGTCTGGGCCTCGCTGACCCCTGAAGAGGCCAGGCGCATCGCCGCACTTCTGCTGTTCCAGGCCGAAGCGGTCGAACCCATTCCGCCGGGCCGAGCGGGACATGCGGAGGTCGTTCCCATCTCCGGCGATGCCTATGAAGTCACCGTACGAGGACATGTACTGACGGTTGACCAGCCCATTGGGGACGGTGGCCATGACACGGCGCCCACACCGGTGGAACTGTTTGTGGCCGCAATGACGTCGTGTGTCGCCCACTACGCCGGGCGGTTCCTCGACCGCCACGGCATCGCGCGTAAGGGTCTCCACGTCACGGCCGACCACACGATGGCTTCGGAACGCCCTGCGCGCGTGGCCTCACTGAGCATCCTGGTCGACGTCCCCGAGTTGCCACCGTCCCGTGCCTCCGCGATGCAGGCGGTGATCTCGCACTGCACCGTCAAGAACACGCTCGAAGTCCCACCCGAGATCACCATCACGCTGAGGGGACCGGGATCCGGAGTCGCGCGGCTGCCGGGCAGGAGTCGAGGGTCCACCTCTCGCTGTGACCCCCTCGCGCTCACGCGCCCTCACGCCCTGCCGAGGTGGTCGATCACATCGGTCACGTCGTCGATGTCCTTGATCTGTGCGAGGAGACGGGGGACATCGGCCTCTGCCATCCGTCCGCTGAGGTCGACCACGCCGTTGCGTACGGCAACCTCCACGGTGCTCCGGGCGGCCGGGAAGAGTTTCGCGAGGATCCTGGACTCGATCTCCTCGCGGATGTCGTCGTCATCACGTATCAGGGCGTTGAGCAGGGCGTTCCTGTGCACTACACCGACGAGACGCCCGTCGTGGTCCGTCACCGGCAAACGCTTGAGACGGGACAGGGCGACCAGCCAGGCCGCTTCGGCGACCGTCTGGCCGGGGTATACCGTGACGGCCGGGGTGGTCATCAGCTCCTCCGCGGTCTCGCCGCGTGCCTTGTCGTGCAGCCGCCGTTCCCTCAACCGGCCGAGCGGACCCGGTCGGTGCTCCGTCGCCTCCACGGCGGCCTTGGCCAGCAGATCGGACTCCGACACCACACCCAGCACACGGTCCTCGGCGTCGACGACCGGCAGCGCTCCGACGTGCTCGCGGGTCAGGCTCCGCGCGATGTCCATGAACGGCACGTCCGCGCGCACCGATGGGGCGGGTACGTCCATGACCTCACGGACCAGCAAGGGCTCGGGTTCACCCCCCGCCGCAGCGGCCTCGTCCGCTCGCTCGGCGGGCGCCGGCCCGGTGGCCGCAGGTCGGCGGGCGGCAGCCTCTTTCGCGGACACCGAGGCCACGGCGCCGGCATAGCGCAGCAGCAGGTCCTCGCGCCGGGGCTCGTCGGGCGGCGCCGGCGTCCCGTCCGGGGCCACCCGGCGGGCTTCGGCTCCCGTCGAGGACATCTCACGCTCAGTCATGGTCGGCTCCTCAACGCACTCCGGCCGAGGCGGCCCTCACCTCTCAGTGTCCCGCGGCCAGGGTCAGCCGTCCTCGTGGACCGAGGGGGGCACGACGACCACGGGGCTCACGGCCCTGTGCAGCAGACCGTGCGGAACGGAGCCGAGCCGCATGCCCGTGAAGCCGTCCCGGCCACGACGGCCGACGACCACGGCGAGGGCATGCGCGGCGGCCTCGGCCAGCACCTCGACCGGATGTCCCCGCAGCACCGCGTGGTTCAGCGGCACGTCCTGGTGGGCGGAGGACCGTCCCGCGGTCGCTTCGAGCAACCGCACGTGGCACGCCTCGACGGCGGCCTGCTCGTCGATGAATCCCAGCGCAGGACGCTGCCAGGCCCACACCGCCCGCACCAAGGCCCCTCGCGAGGCAGCGTCTTCCAGGGCATGGTCCAGGGCTGCGTCGGCCGACGGGCTGCCGTCCACCCCGACCACGAGGCAGGGAGGCTCCTCCACCGTGTGCTCTGCTTCCGGTACCACGACCACCGGGCATGCGGCGTTCGCGGTGACGGGGACCACCGTGGAAGCCGCGCTGAGCACCTCCGCCAGCCGGCCCAGCCGACGCGATCCCAGGACCACCAGTCCCGCGTGCGCGGACTGACGTACCAGCGCATGTGCCGGATTGGCGTCCGTGATGAACGTCGTCACCTCAAGACGCGGCTGACGCTCATGGGCACGAACCATGGCCTTGTCGAGCGCCTCGTCCCCAAGCTCCCGCAGGGCCCTGTGATGAGCGGTCTCCTCCACGCCGCGCACGCGATGGGCCACGGGCAGCACCGCGTGGACCAACTGCAGCGGCACCCCGCGGCGGGCGGCTTCATCGGTCGCCCAGGCCAGTGCTGCATCCTGGTCCACGGTGTCGACGCCGAAGACGACCGGGAGTACCTCGCTGGCAGATGTCATGGCTCCTCCACCGGTCTGCGTTCCGGGTGGCGACAGCTCGGCAGCCGCCGTCTCACACCAGCACGCTACGCAGGGGACGGCCGACACGGCAGGACCGAGTGGGCCCGTTCCTGGAGCCGTTCGTCCGTGAACCACGGAACTGGGGACGTTCGGACCCCGATACTGCCTCTTCGGCCCGCGCGAACGTGAACCCGGCGCGGTGGACTGGACGTGTTGTCACCGCGATACCGAGGAGCCGGGTCATGGCCGTACTCGCACGCAAGCAGAAGTTCCCGTTCCCCGACCTGCCCGACTGGTTCGAGGCCTTTCCCACTCGATTCACCATGCCGGCCATGGCAGATCTGTACACCATGAGGATCGAGGAATACACCGAGGAGGGCCGGTACCTCGTCCGTGCCGAAATCCCCGGCATCGACGTCAAGGATCTCGACGTCACCGTCGATGACGGCCTCCTCACCATCACGGCCGAGCGCACCGAGCGCGAGGTCGACAAGCACCGCAGCGAGATCCGGTACGGATCTCTCACCCGCAGCGTTCCCCTGCCCAAGAGCGCGGACGAGAAGGACGTACGCGCCGAGTACGCCGACGGCATGCTCACCGTCAGCGTGGGCCTCGGCGAAGCGAAGCCGGAGCCGAAACACATCGAGATCAAGCACACCACGTGACACCGCCCTCGGACGCCTGGGCGGACTTCCGCGCACACCGCCCAGGCGCCACGGGCAGCGCGCCGCTGCCGCCTGCCCGGGGTCACCGGCGAACACCGCCTCGGCCGGCGCACTCGCTCCGAAGGAGATCCGCACCATGATCCGTCATCTGACCGTCGGCGTGGACGGCTCGCCCGAAAGCCGCTGGGCGGCGGCGTGGGCCGCCGACGAAGCCGTGCTGCACAGCCTGCCGTTGCGCCTCGTCTACGCCGAGGACTGGCCCGTATCCGTCACGACGCCGGTGAGCGGCCCCGAGTCCCGGCAGCGCTGGTCCGATCAGATGCTCACCGAAACCGCCGACAAACTGCGGGAACGCCGTCCCGGGCTGGAGATCTCCACCCGGCGGATCTCCGCGCGGCCCGCCGCGGCTCTGTCCGCCGAGGCGGGCGAGGCGGACATGCTCGTGCTCGGATCGCGCGGGCTCAGCCGTATCGCGGGGTTCCTCATCGGCTCGGTCGGCATGGCCACCATCAGCGCCACCGAGCAGCCTGTCGTCCTCGTACGGGCGCCAGAGCATCCGAGCGACGAGCCGCCGCCTGTCCGGACCGGCCCGTACCGCGACCTGGTCGTCGGGGTCGATGTCGACCAGCCCTGCGACGCGCCCCTGGGCTTCGCCTTCGACGAGGCCGCACGGCGCGGGTGTGCGCTGCGCGCCGTGTACGGCTGGTCGCTTCCCCTGGTGCTCAACCAGGATCCCCTGCCCGACCACGGCGTCCGTCGGGAAGTTGCCGCGGAAGCCGACCGTGCGCTCGCCGACCTGCTGATGCCCTGGCGTCAGAAGTTCCCGTCGGTGGACGTCGTCGAGCAGGCGCTCGTGGGCTCGCGTGGAGAGCAGTTGATCCACTGCGCAGCCGGCGCGGATCTCGTGGTCGTCGGCCGGCGCATCCGCAGATCCCCCCTGGGAGCGCATATCGGCCCCATTGCGCACGCGGTGATCCACCACTCCCCCGCCCCCGTCGCCGTCGTCGCCCACGACTGACCGCCGTGCCCGACGAGGGGCCCACGCGGCATGGCCCCACCTGAAGCGGGCCGAGGCCGCATGGCCACACGGCTGGGACCTGTTGGCCCACGTGCGCGGCGTGCCGTCGGAGCAGCCTGGAGGCATGGCCTCGGTCTGCACCCGCGGCCGCACCCGCACCCGCACCGACCGCCGGGCCCAGAACCCGGGAGGAAACCGATGAACAGCACCTTTCTCCACGGACTGCCGTCAGAGGGCCTGGACCGCCTGATGGCGTGCTCGCACCAGGTCTCGTTCCCCGCCGGCACACGGATCTTCGACGAGGGCGAACCGGCCGACCGGTTCTGGATCATCCGCACCGGCGCCGTCACTCTCGATCTCCAGGCGCACGGCCGCTGCGCTGCCACCGTCGAGACGCTGGGCCACGGGGATCTGCTCGGCTGGTCCTGGCTGGTGCCTCCCTACGGCTGGCGGCTCGGGGCTGAAGCTTTCAGCCTGGTGCGGGCTCATGAGTTCGACGCCAGGACCGTACGCGCCCTGTGCGAGGTGGATCCCGCACTCGGTCTCGCGCTGACCCGCCGCGTACTGGAGGTCGTCACCCACC
The DNA here is from genome assembly GCF_024584805.1 of Streptomyces sp. FIT100. Classification (NCBI taxonomy): domain Bacteria; kingdom Bacillati; phylum Actinomycetota; class Actinomycetes; order Kitasatosporales; family Streptomycetaceae; genus Streptomyces; species Streptomyces sp. FIT100. Next base: position 857,976 of record NZ_CP075715.1, read on the forward strand.
GGCTGCAGGCCACTCGGGTCCGTCTCCTCGATCTGTACGCGCCCCACGGCAGCGGCGTGATGCGGGTACCGCAGTGAACCCCCTGCGGTACCGGATCGGAGGGACGTCATGACCCGTACGGCCGAGTGGAAGATCCGGCTCTATCTGTTCGAGGAGGACCGGACGACGAAGGCCCGCGTCGTGCTGGACACGGGAACGACCGTTCTCACCGGCCACGGGGTCGCCCACTGCAGCCCCGCCGACGAAGACGTGCCGGAGATCGGCGACGAACTGTCCGTGAGCCGCGCCCTCCACGATCTCGGGCGGCAGCTGATGACCGCGGCCGATGGCGACATGGAGGCCGTGCGGACCACGCCGTCGACGCGGACCACGCCGTCGGCACCGGGCGCCACACGCGACGCGCCCTGATACCTCAGCCGGACCCGCCGGCCCCCCTCGTCTTGTGGTCGTCCGGGTCAGGGTCACTGCGGTCCTCCGTCCCTTCAGGTCGCGCCGGCCCCGTTCCCGTTCTGCTCGGCTGCGGCCACATGGCCCTTCACCGCGGCGAAGCTGTCAGGTGCGACGGAGATCGAGTCGATGCCGGCGCGGACCAGGAATTCGGTGAAGTCCGGGTCGTCGCTGGGGCGCTGGCCACACAGGCCGACAGGGCGGCCGCAGGCATGGGCCCGGGCGATGAGGGTTTCGATGCTGCGGGTGACGGCGGGGTCACGTTCGTCGAAGACCTCGGCGAGCGCTTCCGAGTCGCGGTCGGCTCCGAGGGTGAGCTGGGTGAGGTCGTTACTGCCGATGGAGAAGCCGTCGAAGCGTTCGGCGAACTCCTCCGCGAGGATCACGTTCGCCGGGATCTCCGCCATCACATAGACCTGGAGCCCGTTGGCGCCTCGGTCGAGGCCCTCGTCGGCCATGACCGACAGGACACGGTCCGCCTCGGTCAGCGAGCGGCAGAAGGGGATCATGACGATGACGTTGGTGAGTCCCATGTCGTCCCGTACGCGGCGCAGGGCACGGCATTCGAGCGCGAAACCTTCGCGGTAGCCCTCGCTGTAGTACCGGCTGGCGCCACGCCAGCCGATCATCGGGTTGGCCTCGTCGGGCTCGAAGGGGCGCCCCCCGAGGAGCCGGGCGTACTCGTTCGTCTTGAAGTCGCTCGTGCGGACGATGACGGGAGAGGGCCAGCGGGAGGCGGCGATGCGTGCCACACCGTGAGCGAGGCGATCCGTGAAGTACTGCGTGCGGTCGGGGTATCCGTGGGTGAGTTCGTCGATGCGGCGCCGGTCCGCGGCGTCCAGGCGCTCGGGGTGGACGAGGGCCATCGGGTGGGCCTTGACCTGGTGGGCGACGATGAACTCAAGCCGGGCCAGGCCGACTCCGTCGGCGGGGAGCCGCCACCACCGGAACGCGGCCGCGGGGTCGGCGAGGTTCAGCATGACGCGGGTCCGGGTGGACGGCAGTCCGGAGAGATCGGTCTCGGTCTCCTCGTAGTCGAGAAGGCCGGCGTAGACGTGTCCGTGCTCGCCCTCGGCGCAGGACACGGTCACGTCCTGGCCGTCCCGGAGCACCCGGGTCGCGCGGCCCGACCCGACGACGGCGGGGACGCCGAGCTCCCGGCTGACGATGGCGGCGTGCGAGGTGCGGCCGCCGTGGTCGGTGACGATCGCGGACGCCCGCTTCATGAGGGGCTCCCAGTCCGGGTCGGTGATGCCGGTGACCAGGACGGCGCCGGCCGGGAAGCGGTCGAGATCGACGGGCGCGTCGAGTGCCCTGACGGGGCCCTGGCCGATCGCCTCGCCCACCGCCATGCCCTCGACGAGGCGTTCGCCACCGGCGGTCAGACGGTAGCGGCGCAGCGTCGTGGTACGCCGACGGGACTGCACGGTTTCGGGGCGGGCCTGGACGACGGCGATCTCGCCGGTGATGCCGTCCTTGGCCCATTCGATGTCCATAGGCCCGCCGTAGTGCTGTTCTATGGCGACGGCCCAGCCGGCGAGGGCCCGGATCTCGCTGTCGTCGAGGACCCTGCGTCCGCGCTCCGTCTCGGGTGTGTCGACGGTACGGGTCATGCCTTCGTCCGCGTAGACGGTCTTGAGCTTCTTGCCCCCGATGCGCACATAGATGACCGGGTCGAGCGCGGGGTCCTTGAGGGTCGGCTTGAACACGGTGTACTCGTCGGGATCGACCTGCCCGCTGACCACGGTCTCGCCGAGGCCCCAGGCCGCGCTGATCGTGATCGCGTCCGGAAAGCCGCTCTCGGTGTCGAGGGTGAACATCACGCCGGATCCGGCCAGGTCGGAGCGCACCATGAGCTGCACGCCCACGGAGAGCGCCACGGCCAGGTGGTCGAAGCCCATCCGTTCCCGGTAGTCGATGGCCCGGTCGGTGAAGAGCGAGGAGTAGCAGCGCCGGCAGGCATCGAGCAGCTCCGTGACGCCGCGGACATTGAGGAAGGTCTCCTGCTGGCCCGCGAAGCTCGCCTCCGGAAGGTCCTCGGCGGTGGCGCTGCTGCGCACCGCCACATCCGGGTCCTGGCGCCCGGCGTCACGGCCCAGACGTGCGTACGCCCCCACGACAGCGGCTTCCAGAGCCGGCGGCAGGGGCGCCGCCAGGAAGGCCGTACGGATTGCCGTACCCACGTCGTCGAGCGACGCTCCCTGGTGCAGTCGGCCGATGTGATCCGCGATCGTGCGACGCAGACCGGCCGTGTCCAGCAGCTCCCAGTAGGCATCCGCCGTCGTGGCGAAGCCCCCGGGGACCCGTACACCGCCGATGCCGAGCCGGGTGATCATTTCACCGAGTGACGCGTTCTTGCCCCCGACGAGGCCGACGTCCTGCCGACCGAGTTCGGAGAGGGGGATCACACGGCGAATCGACGGCATAACGTCCTCTCACGGTTCAGGTTCGGACAGTGCCGCTCCGCCCCGCCCGGGGCCGAGCGCGATCGTGGCAAAGGCCGAGAGGAGCTCCGGTCCGGACGCCGGGCGATGCGTCCCGGCGGAACCGTCCCGCGCACCGCGTACTGCCGGCTCGACCGTGTCGGCACAGAGAACGGCGGGGAGGACAACCCACTTCTCGTGGATCCGGATTGCACGGTGAGCGGTTTCGCTCCGCTGCTCCGTGTCCTTGTCCTGTCCTCCTCGTCAATACCAGTGAAGCGCCACCGGACGGTACGGCACAGGTCCGCATGGGGCAGATCGCGGGGACCACTCGGCCCTTCATCGCGGGGGCGTCGCACCGGGACCCTGAAAGCCACGGCCGAGCCTGCGGCACGAAGGAGGCCAGCACCGATGTCCCGCCATGTGACGGCCGGCCTGGACGGGTCGCCCCAGAGCGCCGCCGCCGCCGAATGGGCGGCACGGGAGGCGCTGCTGCGGGAGGTGCCGCTGTGCCTCGTGCACGCGGACGAGTGGCCGGTCTGGACCGCCGATCCCGAGGCCAGGGCCGACGTACAACGACGCTGGGCCGACCAGCTCCTGGCCGGGGCCACGGAGCAGTTGCGGGAAAGGCACCCACACCTGGAGATCACCACTCGCCGGTTGTCCGGGCGGCCGCCCGCCGCCCTGGCCGCGGAGGCGGCCGAGGCCGACCTGCTGGTCCTCGGCTCCCGCGGGCTGAGCTGCGTCAAGGGCTTCGTCCTCGGGTCGGTCGGCATGGAGACGATCACTGCCACCGAGGCGCCGGTCGTTCTCGTACGGGCACCGAAGCCTGCGGGCACCGACCAGGACTCTCCGGCAGGAGCCCCGCGTGACGTGGTGGTCGGTGTCGATGTCCACCTGTCCTGCGACCCGCTCCTGGAGTTCGCGTTCGACGAGGCCGCGCGCCGCGGCGCCCGTCTGCGGGCGCTCCACGGCTGGTCACTCCCGCCGGTCGTCCGCGACGCACTCGCGCTCGAAGAAGCCGAGCTGGACATGGCTCCGGACATCGCCCACCGCCTCACGGAGATGCTGGCGCCCTGGAAGCGGAAGTATCCGTCGGTGACTGTCGTCGAGCGGACACCCGTGGGCGCGCCCTCCCAGCTGCTGGTGCAGTCCGCCGACGATGCGGACCTGGTCGTCGTCGGCCGGCGCGGCCGCCGGTCTCGCCTGGGCGCCCGCATCGGTCCGGTCGCGCACGCGGTGATCCACCACTGCGCCTCACCCGTCGCCGTCGTCGCCCACCACTGACCCCTCCCGGCGGGACGTGACCCCGCTCGGCCGGACGCTGCACCCTGTCGCACCCCACGTTTCCGGGCGCTTGCGTGTCGGGGAGGGCCACGGTCACCCATGACGGGATGCTGGGCCCGTGAACACGGCTGTCGCGGTGCCGGCCGCCCTGCTCTCCGCGCTCGCCTTCGGAGTCGCGTCAGTGCTCCAGCAGCAGGCGGCGCGCGAGGCGCCCGCCGGGGAGGCCCTGCGGCTGCGGCTGGTGCTCCACCTGGCACGCCGGCCGAAATGGCTGGCGGGTATGGGCCTGACCATCGCCTCCTACGCACTGCTCGGCCTCGCTCTCGCCCACGGCCCGCTGGTCCTGGTCCAGCCGCTCGCCGCCACCGATCTGGTCTTCGCGCTACCCCTGCTCGCCCGGCACCGCGGCCTGCCCCTGACGCGCGGGGAGGTGACGGGAATCGCCTGCACTGCGGGGGGTGTGGCCGCGTTCCTGACGGTTCTGCCGCCGTCCCCTGCCGGGTCGGAGGTGCCGGTGGGGTACGCATGGCTCCCGGTGCTCGCGGCCGTCGGCGGCGCGGTGGCGGTGCTGGCCCCGATCGGGCGCAGAAGCCGGGCGACGGCGCGGACGGCCCTGTACGCGACCTGCGCGGCTCTGCTGTTCGCCTTGCTCGACAGCCTCACCAAGAGTGCGGCAGGCCGCTTCCGCGCCGAAGGATTCGGTGCCCTGGCGTACTGGGAGCCGTACGCACTGGTCGTCGTCGGTGTAACGGCCCTGGTCTTCTCGCAGAGCGCCTACCAGGCAGGCTCCCTGGCCATCAGTCTGCCGGTCATCGACACCCTCGAGCCGATCGGCGCCGTGCTGATCGGCATCGCCGTCTTCGGCGAGCAACTCGCGTCCTCCACCTGGGCCCTGACCGTGCAGGCGCTGGGGGCGGCCACCGCTGTGGTCGGCATCGTGCTCCTGGACCGCTCGTCCCTGGCACGGGTCTGAGGCGCGGAGGCCCCGGCTCCAGGCGCCGACGTCCCCGCACGCCGGGCCAGGATGCGGCCCGGGGCGACTGCCGCCACGATGAGGGCATGGTTTCCGTGGGTCCTGCGGACCGTTTCGACGCGTTTCGGGCCCTTGCCGACCGGCGCGGGCCGCGCGGAGACCGGCTGATCAAGTCGAGGGCCGAGGCGAGGGCAGCAACGAGGGCGGCAACGGCGGACGGCCCCGAGGCCTGTGCTCCGGCTGTCGCCGCCCGTGTGGGCCTGCCCGCCGCCGCCGGGCTCGGGCCGGCCCGCTGCCACGCGGGCCTCGCAGCCCCGCACGGCCGCCGTCATGTTCGGGTCTGCGCGGCGAGGGCGTGCTTCGCCGCAGAGGGCGGCCGGCATGCCACCGCTGTGGAGCGCGAGCTGGACACCACTGCGGGCACGGTCTCACCGGACTGCGAGGGGGCCGTCCCGTGGTCTTGCCCGAATCACCACCGCCCCGGGAAAGCCGCGCTGTGCACGGAGAGGTCCGTCACGCCGGACGGGCGGACCCGCCTCACCGCGACCCCCTGCTTGCCACCCGGCGAACAGCCCGGCGACGACTTCAGGCTGGTGATCCTGGTCACCGGAGGGCGCTGGGCCCAGGGCGACTCCGGCGGTATGGCCCGCCGCGGCGGCAATCTCGCACTCGGTCCGGTCCACTTCCCCGACCACCGCCCCGACGGCGTCGTCCGGTACGACGTGCGTGACGACGTGCAGGTCGTCGTCGAGGGCGGGCACGGGCCGGCCCGCCCCGTCGCCCGTGCCGGCGAACGGACGGCCCCCGGCCCGGACTTCTCCTCTTTCCACTGCCCCGCAAGCAGTGTGAACCGCCTCGCCTCCGCCCTTGCGGACACCGTCACGTCCTGCCCCGAGTACAAGGTCGCAGCGGTCCGCGTGGCCGTGGCGTGGCCGCGTCGCGCCAAGGTGGCCCATGGGTACCGGAACCCCCGTACTGACACCCGGTGACAGGGGACGCGAACCGACGGCCCCCGGCGGCGAGCGCGGCCGGGCGGTACAGACCTTGCCGACCGGGGACGTCTTCGCCGCCCTGGGCACCTCGCCGCGGGGACTGACGGCGGCGGAGGCAGCGGCGCGGCGGGACCGATTCGGGCCCAACGAGCTCCCCCGGGCCGGGCGGAGAGGGCTCTGGCGTGACCTCCTCGGCCAGTTCACCGACCTCTTCGCCGTCGTCCTGCTCGTCGCGTCCGCGGTCACGTTCCTGGCCTACGGACTTCAGGAGCCGCGCGACGTGGGCACCCTGCAGCTGGCCGTAGCCATTCTGGGAGTGGTGGTGCTCAACGCGGCCATCGGCTTCGCGCAGGAGTACTCGGCCGAACGGACGGCGGAGTCCCTGCAGGCAATGGTGCCGCACACCTGCCGAGTGCTCCGCGACGGGGAGCGGCAGGAGCTGCCCGCGCCCGGCCTGGTGCCCGGAGACGTCATCGTCCTGGAAGCCGGAGACGCCGTGCCGGCGGACTGCCGGCTCGTCGACGCGCACGAGGTCGCGGTGAACAACGCGGCCCTGACGGGGGAGAGCGACGCCGTCGGTCGCACCGGTGAACCCGTGGCGAGCGGCCCGGTGCTCGAAGCACGTAACTGCGTCTTCATGGGCACCGATGTGGTGGCGGGCTCGGCGAAGGCCGTGGTGTTCGCCACCGGTGCGACGACGGAGTTCGGGCGGATCTTCCGGCTCGCCGCGGCGGCACCGCGGCAGAAGACTCCGTTGCAGCGCCAGGTCTCGTTGATGGCCCGCCGGGTGGCGGGTGCGGCGCTGGCGATCGGGGCTGTCCTGTTCGCGGTGCGCGTGCCCACGGGGCAGGCGCTCGTGGAGACCTTCGTGTTCGCCCTCGGGGTGATGGTCGCGCTCGTACCCGAAGGGCTTCCCGCGACACTGTCGGTGTCGCTGGCGATCGGCGTACGCCGCATGGCCCGTCGGCACGCACTGGTCAAGCAGCTGCTGGCGGTGGAGGCGCTCGGCTCCACCACCGTCGTGTGCACGGACAAGACCGGGACACTCACCCAGGCCGAGATGACCGTCGTCCAGGTGTGGGCCGGCGGTGTGTCACATGCCGTGTCCGGCGTGGGGTACGCGCCGGTCGGCGATGTGGCCGACCCCAGGCCGGTGCGGGAGCTGCTCCGCGCGGCCGGGCTGTGCTCCAACGCCCGACTCGTCCCTCCCCCGGCCGACGCTGTGGGGTCCCGCGACGCTGTGGGGTCCCGCCGGCCGGACCACGCGGGCCGGCGGGTGCTCGGCGACACCACCGAGGGGGCGCTGCTCGTCGCCGCGGCGAAGGCAGGTGTGGATGTGTCCGACGAGGAAGCGGCCGCGCCGCGTGTGGCGGAGTACCCGTTCGACTCGGCCCGCAAGCTGATGAGCACCGTGCACAAGTCCTCCGACGGGTACCGTGCCTACGTCAAAGGCGCGCCCCAGGAGCTCCTCGCCCGCTGCAGCACCGTCGACTGGGGAGGTGCGCGGCGGCCGCTGACCGACGACCTTCGTACCACGGTGACCGCAGCGAGTGATCAACTGGCGTCACAGGGGCTGCGCGTACTGGCGGCGGCATCGCGGGTCGTGGACGAATCCCACCCCGCCCGGCACGAGGTCGAGCGAGGGCTCACGCTGCTGGGCCTGGTCGGCATGTTCGACCCGCCGCGACCGGACGTCAGCGAGGCCGTCGACGCGTGCCGACGGTCCGGGATCCGCATCGTGATGGTCACCGGAGACCATCCGTTGACCGCTGAGGCGGTCGCCCGCCGCGTCGGGATCGTGCGGCAGCCCGCGCCCACGGTCGTCACCGGCACCCGGCTGGACGAGCTGGACGACGCCGGACTCGACGCGCTCCTCGCCGACTCGGGCGAGCTGCTGCTGTGCCGGGTCAGCCCAGAACACAAGATGCGGGTGGTCACCGCCCTGCAGCGGCGCGGCGAGGTCGTCGCGGTCACCGGCGACGGCGCCAACGACGCCCCCGCTCTCAAGCACGCGGACATCGGCGTGGCGATGGGCGCCTCCGGCACCGATGTGGCCCGGGAAGCCGCGGTCATGGTGCTCCTTGACGACTCGTTCGCCTCCATCGCCGCAGCAGTGCGGCTCGGCCGGTCGGTCTATCAGAACATCCGCAAGTTCCTGGTCTACCTTTTCAGCCACAACATCGCTGAGCTGGTGCCGATCCTGGCCGCGACCTTCGCCGGATTCCCGCTGGTCCCCATCACCGCCGTGCAGATCCTGGCGATCGACCTCGGGTCCGACGTGCTGCCCGCCCTGGCGCTCGGCGCCGAGCCTCCGGAGCCCGATGTCATGGACCGTCCGCCGCGCTCCCGGCGCGAACGGCTCTTCTCCGCCGCCGTGATGGGACGCGTCCTGTTCCTGGGTGGCATCCAGGCCGTCGGCGTGACCACCGTGTTCTTCTGGCACATCCACGCCTCCGGAATCCCGTACTCCGACTTCACCGCGGACGACATCGTCTACCGCGAGGCGATCACCTTGGTCCAGGCAGGCATCGTGGTCAGCCAGTTCTTCAACGCGCTCGCGGTACGCACCGACCGGCAGAGCGTGTTCCGGATCGGACTGCTGTCCAACCCCTGGCTGCTCGCCGCCGGCTGCTTCGGCATCGCGCTGATGGCGGCGATCAGCTATCTGCCCCCGCTGCAGGCCCTCTTCAACACCGCGCCGCTCGACGCCGCCGACTGGGCGGTCCTCGCCGGTTTCGGAGCACTGCTGCTGGCAGCCGAGGAAAGCCGCAAATGGTGGCTGCGCCACCGCCGGCCGAGGAGCGCGAAGGGAGAAGCGGGATGAGAGTCATCATCGCGGGCTGCGGGCGGGTGGGGTCCGCGCTCGCCGTGCAGCTCGTCACCGAAGGCCATGACGTACGTCTCATCGATCGCATGCCCAGGACCCGCAGGCATCTGCCCGACACCTTTCCCGGCCGGTTCCACGAGGGCAACGCGTACAGCCGCGTCGCCATGGAGGCGGCGGGCATCGAGCACGCGGACGCGTTCGTGGCCGTCACCTCGGGCGACAACAGCAACATCGTCAGCGCACGGACAGCCAAGGAGACCTACCGCGTCCCGATCGTCCTGGCCCGCATCTACGACCCCCGCCGCGCCGACATCTACCGGGAACTCGGCATCCCCACCATCGCCAGCGTCCGCTGGACGGTGCACCAGATCCACCAGATGCTGCTGCACCGCCACCTCACGCCCGAACTCGCCTTCGGCAACGGCGAAACCCTGCTGGTTCGGTCCGAGCTGCCCGCCTATCTCACGGGCCGGCGGCTGACCGAGTTCGACGTCGACGGCGAGATCCGCGTCGTGGAGGTGACCCGCGCCGGGCGCTCCCTCGTGCCCGCCCACAGCACCCCCGTCGAACCCGGCGACCTGGTCACCTTCGCCGTCGCGGCCACCGCCCTCGGCCGTCTGCGCGGCTTCCTGGACAAGGAGCTGGGGACATGAAGGCCCTCATCGCAGGCGCCGGGCGCCTGGGCACCCAGATCGCGCAGGTCCTCGCCGCCGCCCGTAACGACGTCACCCTCGTCGACGTCGACGAGGACCGCATCGCCGAGCTCGGAGGACACCTTCCCGTGCGCCTCGTCGCCGGGGACGCCTGCGAGCCCGCCTTCCTCGAACACGCGGGAGCCCGCACCGCCGACCTCGTCATCGCCACCACCGGCAACGACGAGGACAACCTCGTCATCAGCCTCCTCGCCAAGCGGCAGTTCGCCGTCCCCCGCGTCGCGGCGCGCGTCAACGACCCGGAGAACGCCTGGCTCTTCGACCAGAACTGGGGTGTCGACACCGCAGTCCCCGCCGCCGCGCCCCTCATCTCCCTCATCGAGGAGGCCACCGGCGCCACCGACACCGTGGCCCTCCTGCGCCTGAGCAAAGCGGGCGTCGACGTGATCGAGACCGCCATCACACCGCAGTCCCGCGCCGCAGGCCGCACACTCGCCGAGATCACCCTCCCCGCAGGCACCGTCATCGCCACGGTCGTCCGCGAGGGCCAACCCACCCTCCCCACGCCCGGGATGCGGCTGCGGCCCGGCGACGAACTCCTCGTGGTCTCCCACGCCGCCACCGAACAGGAGATCCACGCCGCCTTCCAGTGACGGCCGGGGGCACCGGCGAGGGCGGGCGCATCGGACACCAGGTCGCCGACCGACGGAGCTCGCCTTGCAGCAGGCCGGGCACAAGGCCGTTGCGCAGACCTGAGCCATCGGCGTACACCGTTTCACGGCTCCCGGGGCCGGTGCAGCACAGGGCGCGTGAGTCCCCGTCGGTGTCTCAGGGGATGCTCAGTCGGCGGGTCGATGGGCGGTGCGGGATCGCATGCACCAGTGCCTCAGCTGTCACGCGGACCCGTCCGCGCGGTCCAGGTCCCATACGACGTCGACGACCCCGGGCACGGCCCGGGCCATCCGGGAGAGGGCGGGCACGAGCCGGGGGTCGGCCATAACGCCCGTGAAGGTGACCACGCCGCCCGTCACGCGCACGCGCAGCTCGTCACCGGCGCCCTTCGGTACGCGTCCGAGGATGTCCTGCTGCACGTCCGCCGCCAGGTCCTCGTCCGGCCGGAGGTACACCTTCAGCAGGTCCGAGCGGCTGACGATGCCTTCGAGCCGCCCGGCCGAGTCCACGACGGGCAGCCGCTTGACGTTCTCACGGGCCATGAGACGTGCCGCCTGGGGCAGCGAGGCCATCGCGGGCACGGTCACCGCGGGACTGGACATGAGCCCTTCGGCGGTCGTTCCCGTGGCCTTGGCGAGGTCACGGGGACGGCATCGCTGCTGGGTGAGGGTGGGTCGGCTGACACTGAACTCCTCCTTCGCCAGCAGATCGGCTTCGGAGACCACCCCCACGACCACACGGTCGGCGCCGACGACGGGAAGCGCGCTCGCCCCCCAGGCGCTCATCGTCTCGATGATCTCCTTGAACCCCGCATCCGTCGGGACGGCGGCCACGCGGCGGGTCATCACGTCGCGGACGAGCAGGGCGTTGCTGTGCATGGAACGCTCCGTTCTCTCGCCGTACCGGGCCGGTCCGCCAGCCGGGCTCGTCCATGGGTGAGGAGGGGCGGGCGCCGTCATGTCCCCTGCGGTACCACGGCAACGGGACATTCGCTGTGATGGAGCACCGTGTGGGCGACTCGCCCGAGCTGGAGACCGAAGTGCCCCTGTCTGCGGTGCGCCCCGACGACCACAAGGTCCGCTGCGGCGCTGCGCTGCACCAGCACCTTGTATGCCGGGCCTTCGACGGTCGAGCGGCGCAGTGGGACCTCGGGATGCTCCCGCACCCCCTCGGCTACGGCCACGTCGATCTGCGTGGCTGCCCTCTCCCTGTCGTACAACCCTGGGTCGGCGGCCAGCAGTGTGTGGTCGGCGGGCTGGTGTGCCGGGCGGCGCCAGGCTCGGACTGCCTCGAGTTCGCAGGCGCGTGCCGCGGCTTCCCGGAACGCGAAATGAGGTGGCGCTGGAGCCCTGCCCCGTGTCGGCGACGCCCAGCAGGACGCGCCCGTGCGTGCCTTTGCGGCCGGCCGTGTCCCCGCGGACCACGACCACCGGGCAGTGCGCCCGCGCCGCCACCCCCAGCGACACCGAGCCCAGCAGCAGACCCGCCAGTCCGCCGCGGCCGCGCGCCCCTGTGACCAGCATCGCCGCGTGACGGCTCTCGTCCACGAGTGCTGTCACGGTGTCCTCCGCCGAGACTTCCGCGACGACCTTGACGCCCGGGTTCCGGCGGTGGGCTCGCTCAGTGGCCACATCGACAAAGGCATCGATGAGCTGCTGCTCCGAAGGGCGTTCGAGGTCCTCGACGAAGGCGGCGGTCCCCTCGTACCGTTCCCACCGGGAGGCGTACACCAGGCGCAGGGCGAGCGAGCGACGGGCGGCCCCGTCGACGGCCCAGTCCAGTGCGTCGAGGCCGGAACCGGAGCCGTCGACTCCCACGACCAGGGGTGACTCCACCGTACCCACCGCCCTTCTCTGACCGTCCACTGCGGAGGCGGCACCTTCCCAGGATGCATGTGCACCGCGACGGTCGCGAGGGACGACCGTCGGGACGGGGGCGTCAGGTGACTCCCTGCATCCGCTCGATATCCAGGTCCAGGAAGTGGGCCGAGCACGAGATGCAGGGGTCGTGGTTGCGAATGGCCCGCTCGCAGACCCGGGTGAGTTCGGCCTCGGAATCCTCGCCTCGGTCGAGCGCGGCCTGGATCAGGCGCCGCAGGTCCTCCTCGATGGCGCCCTGGTTCTGGGCGGTCGGCGGAACGATGCGGGCGTCGGTGACCCGGCCCCCGTCGTCGAACGCGTAGCGGTGGTAGAGCAGGCCGCGTGGCGCCTCGGTGGCACCGTGCCCGATTCCGGCCCGGGCCGGCACCTCCACGTACGGGTGGGCGGGACGCTCGTACGCGGCAATGATCCGCAGGGCCTCTTCCACGGCGTACAGGACCTCCACGGCGCGGACGAGGATGCTCCGATAGGGGTTTCTGCAGACCTCGCCCCGTCCGGCCGCCTCCCCTCCGGGGCGCGGTGGAGGGTCGCCCAGTCCGGCCTCGCGTGCCGCTTCGAGGGCCAGCGGGGAGAGCAGGTGGCCGTTGATCGCGTAGCGGGCGAGGGAGCCCGTGAGATGCCTTCGGCCGTCCAGCCGGGAGTGCAGGGCGGTCGAGTGGGCGACCTGCTCCTCGGTGACGTGGTCGGAGAATTCGCGGAGCGGGAAGCTGCGGGGCGCACGTGCCCGGTCGTACGGGAGCACGGTGGGGACGCCTGACTCGATGGCGTAGGTGCCGGCCTCGGCAAGGGCGAGCAGGTCGGCGTCGCATTCCGCGTCGGGGAAGTCGAAGCCCGCGACCCAGCGCACGGTGTCCCAGGCGTCGTCGAGGGCCGTACGCAGCCGCTCTGCCAGGGGGAGGAGTTCGGCGCGGGCCGGGGTGCGGTGGAAACCGCCGAGGCGGACGTTGACCGGGTGGATCGCCCGTCCCCCGAGCAGTTCGAGGACGGCGTTGCCGGTCTGCTTCAGGCGCAGACCCCGCTCCACATGTGCCAGATGGGAGCGGGACATGCCGATCACGTCGTCGTGGCCGAGGAAGTCCGGTGCGTGCAGCAGATGGATGTGCAGCGTCTGGCTCTCGATCCACTCCCCGCAGTACAGCAGGCGGCGCAGGGCGGCGAGTTGTCCGTCGACGACGGCGCCGCACGCGTCCTCCACGGCCCGGCAGGCGCTCAGCTGGTAGGCGACGGGGCAGATCCCGCAGATGCGGGAGGTGAGGTCGGGCGGCTCGGTGTGCGCCCGGCCCCGGAGGAAGGCTTCGAAGAACCGTGGGGGTTCGTAGATGCTGAGGTGCGCCTCGGTGACGGTGCTGTCGTGGATCGTCAGGTGCAGAGCGGTCTCGCCCTCGACACGGGTGAGTGCGGGAACGCGCAGGACCTGCGACCGGGGCGCGTTCTCGCTCATCGAGGCCCCTCCTCGCCCGTGCCTGGCCCTTGGTCCTCCACGGCCCTGAAGGCGGTGACGTTGAAGGTGTGCAGGAATCTGCCGATGTCGTCGTCGCTCATCCCGTCGCGGTGCATGAGTGGCACGAGGGCGGGGAGGTTGGTGGTTCCGGCGGGTCCGAAGCAGCCGTAGCAGCCGCGCCCGTAGGTCGGGCACAGGGCTCCGCAGCCTGCGTGGGTGACCGGCCCGAGGCAGGGTGTGCCGTGGGCGACGGTGACGCAGACGTTGCCGCGCCGCTTGCAGGCGAAGCAGACGGCGTGGTTCGGAATGCCGGGCTTCCGTCCGGTGAGGAAGGCGGTGATGACCTCAACGAGCTGGCCGCGGTCGATGGGACAGCCACGCAGTTCGAAGTCGACGGATACGTGGGCGGAGATCGGTGTGGAGGTCGCCAGGGTCTCGATGTAGTCGGGCCGGGCGTAGACAACGGCCAGGTACTCCTCGGCATCGGCGTAGTTGCGCAGCGCCTGGACGCCGCCGGCCGTGGCGCAGGCGCCGATGGTGACGAGATGGCGGGAGTCGGCGCGGATGCGCCGGATGCGATCCTCGTCCTCGGGGGTGCTGACCGAACCCTCGACGAGCGAGAGATCGTAGGGGCCGGGTGCCACGTCGCTTGACGCCTCGAGGAAGTGCGCGATCTCCAGTTCGCCGGCGATACCCAGCAGTTCGTCCTCGCAGTCGAGGAGCGTGAGCTGGCAGCCGTCGCAGGAGGCGAACTTGAACACGCCGAGCCGGGGGCGGGAAGCAGGCCGGGGCACGGTAGGGGTGTTCATCTCACAGCTCCCGTACGGTCAGCAGGGGTTCGGCTCGGTCGTAGCCGACGACCGGGCCGTCGCGGCAGAGCAGCAGGGGTCCGAGCTGGCAGTGGCCGCAGTGGCCGGTGGCGCAGCGCATGTTGCGTTCGAGGGAGACCTGGATGCGGTCGGGGCACATCCCTCGGTGGATCAGGGCGCAGGCGGTTGCGCGGATCATGACTTCGGGGCCGCACACGAAGGCGGTCGTTTCCGCCGGTGTGAACCGGGCTTCTCCGAGCAGCGCGGTGACCACGCCCACCCGGCCGGTCCACTCCGAGGAGGGCCGGTCGACCGTGACGGCGGCGAACGGCCTTCCCCAGGAGGGGAATTCGTCCTGGTACAGGAGATCACCGGGGGTTCTGGCACCGGCGAGGACGTTCAGCCGCCCGTACGGCTGCGGTTCGGCCAGGACCGCGTCGATCAGAGGGCGCAGCGGCGCGATGCCAATACCACCGCCGATGACGAGCAGATCGTGGCCGCGGGCCGCAGCCAGGTCCCAGTGCGTGCCGAACGGGCCGCGCACGCCGACCGATCCACCGACTCTCAGTTCGCACAGCGCACGCGAGACGGCGCCGACCGCGCGGACCGTGTGCGTCAGCCGGTCGTCGACGGCCCGGGACACGGAGACCGGGATCTCGCCCACGCCGAACGCGTAGACCATCGCGAACTGGCCCGGTGCGAAGGGGCTCAGGGCCGCTTCGGCCGGTTCGAGCACGAGCGTGGCCGTGTCGTGCGTCTCGTCGCGGCGGTCGACCAGGCGGTACGGAACAGGAGTGAGGGTCATGGCACCGGACCGCTCTCCTGAGACCCTTGAGACTCCTGAGACCTCTGAGGTCCGTACAGATCGAGGAGCCGGGTGCGGGTGGCCCGGAGCCGCTCTCCGATGGTCTCGGCGACGACGGTGACCAGTGCCAGGCCCAGCGCGGGGTGCCGGGCGCAGAGGTCGTGCACCGGGGCGGCGTCGAACTCCCACGCGCTGACGGGGCCCCGGGTCTCTGCCCCGAGGTGCCACTGGCGGGGTGGGCACAGCCACGACCAGCCGAGCAGGGCGCCGGCGCCGATGGTCTCGACTACGGCGCGTCCACGGCCCGGCACCTGGATGTCGAGCGCGACCGTGCCCGAGCGGATGATCCAGAAGCGGTCGGCCTTGTCGCCCTCCTCGAAGATCCGGGTGGCGGCGGGAAGGACGGCCTCGCGTGCGAGGGCCATGAGCCGCTCGCGGTGCTCCGCAGACAGAGCGGCGAGCACCCCCTCTGCGGGAGACTCGCTCGACTGCGGTTGCCGGGCGCGACCTCCCGGATGACCGGGACCGTCCCCCGCGTTCACGGTGCGACCTCCTGCTGCGTCGCCTCCTGGTGCAGGGCGTGGGCTTCTTCGGTGAGGTCGATGCCGGTGGGGCACCAGACGATGCACCGGCCGCAGCCGACGCAGCCCGAGCTGTCGAACTGGTCGTGCCATGTGCCCAGCTTGTGGGAGAGCCACTGGCGGTACCGGCTGCGCGGGGTGGCCCGGACCGGGCCGCCTTGGAGGAGCGAGAAGTCCAGGTCGTAGCAGGAGTCCCAGCGACGCCAGCGTTCGGCGTGGTCGCCGGTCAGATCGGTGACGTCCTCTGTGGTGGTGCAGAAGCAGGTGGGGCAGACCATGGTGCAGTTTCCGCAGCTCAGGCACCGGGCCGTGACGTCGTCCCAGCGTTCCGCCTCCAGGTTGTCCCGCATCAGTGTGCGCAGGTCCACCGGCGGCATGGACCGGCCCATGCGGTCGGCGGCCTCACTCACGGCTCGGGCTGCGGCGGTGCGGGTCGGGCCGTCGGCGCTGCGGCGCGGTAGTTCCGCGAGTACCGCCGCGCCCTCCTCGCTCCCGCTCCGACACAGGAAGCGGTGGCCGTCGGCGTCCACGACCTCGGTGAGGGCGAGGTCGTACCCGGCGTCCACGGCAGGCCCGGTGCCCATGGAGACGCAGAAACACGTGGCACCCGGCTCGGTGCACTCGACCGCGATCAGGAAGGCACCCGTCCGCCGGGAGAGATAGGCGGGATCCCGGTACCGGCCACCGGACATGACGCGGTCCAGGATCTGGATGGCCCGCAGATCGCAGGGCCTCACACCGAGGAAGGCGAAGGAGACGCTCTGCGGCCGCTCCTCGCGCACGGCGATCGCTCCGTCCGGGCGGCGGTCCGCGGTCCACTGCCGGACCCGCTCGGGGTGCAGGAACGACTTCCACGACTGGGGCCCCGCGCTGTGGGCGAAGGCGGCCCCGTCCTCCCGCGGGCGCACCCGGTACTGCCCCGCCTCCAGCTCGACCCCCCACCCGTAGGGCAGCGCATGAGCGGAATCCAGCTCGTCGAGAACGATCGCTCCGTCACGCACCGTCGGGCCGACCACCGTGCGGCCGCGGCGCTTCAGGACCTGTACGAGCGTCTCCAGGCCGTCGCGGTCGAGCACTGCACCGGCCTGCCGGCCGAGGGCCTCTCCAATATCCGGAGCGTCGGTCATGGTCTGTCCCTCGGTCTCCACACGCCTCGGCCGGGAGGACCGAACCATCCGCCGCAGTCCACCTCCACACGGCTGCCGTGCGGTGCGCAATCGAACCCTGACAGCATGTCAGCCAGGTGTGCTCCGAGCCCTGCAGCCGGTACGGCGTGTCCCGCTGGGCGCGCCGCTGACGCTCACTCGGTCGGCCAAATGCCCGCAGACGCCGCGCTGTGCTGCGCGAGCTCCATCTCGATCCGCCGGGCCAGTCGCGGCACGGCGCACGCCACCGCCGGACTGAGCCCCACGCCCAGCGAACGGTCCGCCCCCTCGATCGCGTACACGACGAGTCGCCGGGGGCGGCGTCCGAGCGCGTCGCCGAGGCACAACGCCTCCGCGAGGCCGAGCCCATGCGTGCTGTTCCTGCCCGGATCGGCCGAACGCAGGGTGCCGTCCGGGACTGAGCACCACCGGTGCGCCCGCCCCGGGTGTGGCGAGGGGGGGAAGCAGGCGTCGACCACGATCGCGAGGCGGGCGTCCTCCCACCATTCGATCAGCCGGCCAG
This sequence comes from Streptomyces sp. FIT100, assembly GCF_024584805.1. Classification (NCBI taxonomy): domain Bacteria; kingdom Bacillati; phylum Actinomycetota; class Actinomycetes; order Kitasatosporales; family Streptomycetaceae; genus Streptomyces; species Streptomyces sp. FIT100. The sequence goes on from NZ_CP075715.1 coordinate 875,434, forward strand.
GGTCTCCGTCGGACTGTACGAGAACGGTGCCCGAGGGCAGCGGCCGCTGCCGCACTCGATCCCTCAGCAGTGCGACGACAGCCCACCCGACCCCGTCGTCCCGCCGGAACTCGTTGCCGATCCCGATGACCGCTGCATCGACGGGCGGCTTCATTGGCGTGCCTTCTTCCCCTGACGACATCACCGTGGCGGCCCCTCCGCGCGGACGCCGTACCGGCCCGTTGCGCGACCTCGTTGCCGAGGGAGGCCGTCCGCCCTCTGTCCATGGTCGATGACGGACGCGGACATGTGGCGCAGCGACGCACTTGTCGCGGTCAAGGGTGCGGTTAGGCGCCATGGGGCCGAAAGTCCGGCGCGGCACCGCGAGATCGACCATGCCGAGGCTGCATGCTGTCCCCCGCAGCGGCGGGCCGGGGCATCGCCAAGCACCGGTGCAGTTCGCCCGGACAGCGCCAGGCCGATGACTCCAGCCCCCTGCGGCGGCCCGGGTACTGCCCGTCGGCACCGGATGTGCGCGAGCGGGCCCGTGGCTCGGACGACGTTCGCTCAGGACAGCGCGGAGGTAGGGGATGGTGACCGAGGACCAGCCGCTGGTCGTGGTCGGCGTGGACGGATCCGAGGTGAGCATCGAGGCGTTGAGGTGGGCGGCTCGGCATGCCGAACTCACCGGCGCCGTACTGCGGGTGGTCACTGCGTGGCGGCTGCCGCCGAGCTACGGGGATCTGCCCGACTATGCGGACATGGACTTCGCGGCGGCCGCTCGCGAGACTCTCGATTCCGCGATCACGGCGGTACTGGGCCCGACTCCCCGGCTGTCCGTGGAGGCCCGGGTCGAGGAGGGGCATCCTGCCCCGGTGCTTCTCGCTGCCGCGCACCACGCGGACCTCCTTGTTGTCGGCAGTCGCGGGCACGGCGCGTTCGTCGGGATGCTCCTCGGCTCCACCGCTCAGCACTGCGTCCACCACGCGCCCTGCCCGGTCCTGGTGGTACGCCCGCAGACGACGCCGTGAGATCCGGACCGGACCGCGGCATGTCAGCCGCCTCGCCGTGGGGCCCGCGTTTCTCTGCTCTCGCGTGTCGGGCGCGGCCGCACCGGCCCATGCCGGATTCTTGCCCTCATGGGCGCCGCTGCCGCGACGACGCTCCGTGCTCCAACACGGAAGGGACTGTGCCGTGAAGGCATCCGAGTACATGATGTCGCCGGTGGTGACGGTGCCCCCGGATACCTCTGCGGCCCACGCCGCTCGCACCATGCTCCGGGAATCGGTCGGCTGCCTGCTGATCGTCGACAACGACGACCTGCGCGGCATCGTCACCGACCGCGACCTGGTGGTGCGGTGCCTGGCCGTCGACGTCGGCCCGGACACTCCCGTCTCGCAGCTGATGACTCCCTCCGTGGTCACGTTCAGATCCACCGACGACATCCAGACCGCCTACCGGGCTTTCCGTAGATCGGGCGTGCGCAGACTGCCTGTCATGGACGAGAACGGGCACGTCGCCGGACTCCTGACCATCGACGACCTCTTCCTTGACGTCTTCCAGCGCCTCGCCGACGTACTCGGACCGGTCGCCTGGACGGTACTGCGCGATCCACCCGACTCCTAGGGTCCCGCCCCGCGGTGCGGCGCCTCCAGGGCATCTTCACCGTCACCGGCTGCGCGGATCCGAGGTCTCCGACGCCACCACCACGGTCACCAATCTCGGCGACCAGGGTGTGGAGACCGACTTCGGCGTGATCTTCCCGCTACATGTGGCCTTCGTCGGCTTCGCGGACGGGTCGTCGACGGGCCGTGCGCTGTCGGCGGCCTGCTCAGCGTGGCACGTGGTCACCGCCCCCCTGTCCGACAGCGTCGATTCCTCGTCGCCCGCACCGGGTGAAGTGCCGCGGGACTGCGGCGCGGGACCGGACAGTCACGTGCGGGACCGGACAGTCGCCGTCGGGACGTACCGGAAGTGCCGTCTCTCCGAGCAACACCGCTTCGCCCCCAGGAGTGTTCACTTCGCCGCGCAGACGGCCTCGATGAAGTGGCCCACCTGCTTCTCCGGGAGGCGACGTGCGAGATCCGCCTCGCTGATCATGCCCACCAGACGGTGGTTCTCTATGACCGGCAGCCGCCGGATCTTGTGTTCCTCCATGGCCCGCAGGACCTGGTCCGTGTCGGCCTCGGCGTCGATGGTCACCGGCTTGCCCTGCTCAAGCATGCCGGCGGTCATGGTCTTCGGGTCCTTGCCCTTGGCGAGACACTTCACCACGATGTCGCGGTCGGTGATGATCCCATGAAGCCGGTCGTCCGGCCCGCAGATCGGCAGGGCTCCGACGTCCAGCTCACTCATCCGGCGCGCCGCGTCCGCCAGTGTCTCGTTCTCCTGGATGCAGGTGGCACCGAGGTGCATGATCTCCCGTGCAGTGGTCATGGCCGTCTCCTTCGGGTCAAGGATCTGCGCCGGGAGAGCCCATGGAGCCGGACCCGCCCCGACCGGTACTCCTTCAGGCCAGTGTGGGTTCTTCACGTCCGCCACGCATGCCGGCGAAGAGCCGGCGTCCCCTTGCGGTGGCCGGCCAGGTGCCGAGCGGCCGCCGAGTGGACTCGTAGGGCCCGAGCAGCCCGGGGAGCCAGGCCGATCGGCCCTGGCGTGCGTCCCGTTGTGTGGGGAGAGTGGAAGAGCCCCGGGAGGTGAGTCACATCATGTACTGGAATGGTGGCTGGGCCTGGATGACGCTGATGCCCCTGCTCTGGATCGCGTTGATCGGCTTGGTGGCGTGGGTGGTGGTGCGGCTGACGCAGCACTCGGCCGGTCGCCACGGGACCTCAGCGCCCCGGAAAGCACCGGGGGAGACGCCTGAGGAGATCCTCGACCGCCGTTTCGCCTCCGGAGAGATCGACGCGGACACGTACTCCGAGGCACGCAGACGGCTCGCCGCCCACCGGCCGGGGCCCTGGTGACCGGACGTTCAACGTCCCCCAGTTCTCGATGTCACCGCCGCGCGAGGTGGACGTTCCGGTAGCAGCCACGCCTGGAGACGCATGACGACGTGGCCGAGACCTGACACCGCTGCCGCGATCGCAAGGTCGGTGAGGGGAAGTGGCTCGGTGCCCAACAGGGCCTGCAGGGGAGGCAGGTAGACGCCTGCCACCTGGAGGCACAGTGCCGTGCCGACGGCCACCAGGAGGAACGGGTTGGCCAGGCTTCCCGGGCGGGCGCGGGATCCGAGTGCGACACCGAGCTGCGTGGCGCCGAGGACCAGGAACATCATGGTCTGCCAGGGGCGGCCGGTCTCCCGCGCCCAGACCCCGGCGACGAGGGTCACCGCTGCGACGAAGGCACCCATCAGCAGGATCCGGGGCCACAGGCCGGCGCCGAGCACGCTTTCCTCGGGGGGCCGGGGCGGGTGCCGCATCGTGCCCGGTGCGACGGGTTCCGCGCCGAGAGCGACACCCGGCAGGCCGTGCGTGAGCAGGTTGATCCACAGGATCTGCGCGGGAAGCAGCGGCAGCGGCATCCCCAGGAAGGGACCGAGAAGCATGACCAGGATCTCCGCGGTGCCCCCGGCGAGCCCGTAGAGCAGGAAGCGGCGCACATTGGCGTAGACACGGCGTCCCTCCTCGACGGCCGACACGATCGTCGCCGGGTTGTCGTCGGCGAGTACGAGATCGGCCGCCTGGCGTGCCACCTCGGTGCCGCGCTCCCCCATCGCGACGCCGATGTCGGCCTGACGCAGGGCCGGCCCGTCGTTGACGCCGTCCCCGGTCATCGCGACCACGTGCCCCGCTCCACGCCAGGCCTGGACGATGTCCAGTTTCTGCTCGGGGGTGGTCCGGGCGTAGACGCGTACGCCCGTCAGATCGCCCGCGGTGCCCTCCCGGATCCGCTCACCGGTGGTGAGTTCTTCGTCCCGCGACGTGATGCCCAGGCGGCCGGCCACGGCCCGTGCCGTCAGGGGGTGGTCACCGGTGATGAGTACGGGGACGATGCCGGCCCGTTTGCAGGCGGCGATGGTCGCCTGGGACGCGCTCCGGGGCGGGTCCAGGATGCCGACGAGGCCGAGGAGGGACAGGCCCGACTCCCAGGTCCTCGGCCGTTCCGCCGGGTCCCCGAGGTCTGCCGAGGCGACGGCGAGCACTCGGTACCCGCTGCGTGCGAGCACCTCCGCCTGAGCCGCCGCCCGCCCGAGCAGCTCCGCGCCGTCGGCCAGAGTTTCCGGCCGGAGCACCGATTCCGGCGCCCCCTTGCACACGACCCTCAGTCCCCCCTCGGGTCGACGGTGCACGGTCGTCATGCGCTTGCGGCCGCTGTCGAAGGGAACCTCCTCGACTCGCGCCATCTCTCCGTCCAGCACCCGCCGGTCCAGCCCGAGACGGGCCCCGGCCGCCAGCAGGGCGGCCTCGGTGGGATCGCCCAGTGCGCGCCATTCCGCGGAACGGTCCGACGGGGGCTCCAGCGCTGCGTCGTTGCACAGCATCGCGCCTTCCAGCAGCGCCGCCAGGTCGGGGGCATCCCCCGGGGTGACCGTCTCGCCGTCGCGTAGGACCCTGCCTTCGGGTTCGTAGCCGGTGCCCAGGACGGTGGCCTCTCCGTGCGGCGTCCACAGCCGTTCAGCGGCCATCCGGCCCTCGGTCAGAGTGCCGGTCTTGTCGGTGGCGATCACGGTGACGGAGCCCAGCGTCTCCACCCCGGGCAGTCTGCGGACGATGGCCTGCCGCTCTGCCATCCGCCGGGCGCCCAGCGCGAGGGCAAGCGTCACGACGGCGGGAAGGGATTCCGGAACAGCGGCGACAGCCAGGCTGATCGCCGCCACGATCATCAGCTCCACGGGCTGTCCGCGCACCAGCCCGAGAGCGAGGACCACCGCACACAGCACCACGATGACCGCCGCCAGCATCCGGCCGAACCTCGCCAGCCGGTGCTGCAGCGGAGTCGGACCGGGCGCCGCACCCATGAGGGCAGCGATCCGGCCGAGCGCGCTGCCGGCTCCGGTGGCGGTGACCACGACGCGGCCTCGGCCACGGACGACGACCGTGCCCGCCGACACCGCGCAGGGCGACGTGTCACCGCCGTCGGCCTTCTCCACCGGAACGGACTCGCCCGTCAGCGAGGACTCGTCCACCATCAGCGACGCCGCGGCCTGTATGTCCCCGTCCGCGGGAACGATGTCGCCCTCGCCCACCAGGACCAGATCACCGGGCACCACCTCGGCAGCCGGGACGGAGCGCTCCGCGCCGTCCCGCACCACTCTCGCAGCGGGGGCGCTCAGGGCGGACAGTGCGGTGACCGCTGCCTCCGCCCGTACCTCCTGCACGACACCGACCACCGTGTTCACGGTGATCACGAGCAGGATGACGGCGGCATCGGTGAGGTCGCCGGTGGCGATCGTCAGCACGGCGGCCGCGAGAAGCACCAGGATCAGCGGATCGCGCAGCTGCTGCAGCACCCGCCGCCGCACGGGGGTCCGCGGCTCCTCCGGCACCTTGTTGGGCCCGTGGAGCTCAAGCCGCCGCGCGGCCTCGTCCGACGACAGACCTGCCGCTCCGGGTGGCGCACTTCGGAGTTCGTCCACGTGCTCACCATGCCCTCGGCCGCGCCTGCCCTGAGTCACTGCCTCACCGGAGCTGCGTCCCCGCGGGGACCGTCAGGCGGGCGGGGTGAGGAGCGCGTCGATGAAGTAGACGGTGGCGTTGGCGGTGGTGATGTTGCCGCAGACGATGTTCGCGGAGTCATTGACCTTGTACGAGGTACCCGAACCGGAGGTGGTGAGCTCGGCGCCCTCGAGCGTCTTGAACGAGCCGTCGGGCAGCAGGCTCGGGGTGATGTTCTCGTCCACCACGTGGTAGGTCAGTACCTTCTTCAGCTGCTCCGGGTCGTTCAGCAGTGAGTCGCGTTGTGTCTCGGACAAACTGTTGAAGGCGTGGTTGGTGGGCGCGAAGAGGGTGATGTCGTCGGATTGGTTGAGGGTGTTGTCCAGCCTGGCCTTCGCCAACGCCGATGACAGCTGTGTCAGCTGCCGGCTTCCTGCCGCGGCGTCCGCCACCTTCTGCTCGGCCATGGCGGCGGCGCTGCCTTCTCCGCTCTCGGGCAGTTCCGAGCAGTCGGGGCCGAACGTCCCCGTCGGACCGGGAGTCGGCTCCATTGCGTAGCTCTGCGGGGCAGATATACCGAGCGCGAGCGGAAGTGCGACTGCCGCCGCGACAGCGGCCTCCGCCATGCGAACTCCCATGAACGTCATCGTGATTCCTCCTCGGTGGACGGCGTTCGTGTGAACGTGCCGCCGACGGCTGCCCGACCGGCCACGGGACCGCGATACCTCCACGTAAGCAGCCCCCGCCGGGGAGCGCACTTCGGGTTCGTGGAGGCCCGGGTGACCGGGTTCTTGGGCCGGTGATCTGCCGTCATCACGGAGAGTCAACCTGTCGGCAGCACGAGCGTGCACGTCTCCCCCGGTGCGATGGTGACGGCCCGGTCAGCGAGCACCACACGGATCGGTGACTCCTCGGAGTCGGGTACACCGATCCGTAGCTGTCCGCTCTGCAGGCGCACGCCGACACCCCAGTGCCCGCGGTAGCGCAGTGAGAATCCGTACTCGGACAGCGCCGGAAGCGGCACCGGGTCCAGCCACAGGGCGTCCTCGCGGGTCTCCAGCCCGGTGAGGCCCCGCTGGACCAGGTCCAGGGTCCCGGCCATGGCGCCGAGGTGGATACCTTCGCCGGTCGTGCCGCCCTGGATGTCGGCGACATCCGCCTCCAGGGCCTCCTGGCAGTACGTCCATGCCTCGGCCCGTCGGACCCGAGCGAGGACCCATCCGTGGACGAGACCGCTGAGGGTGGAGCCGTGGCTGGTGCGCCGGAGGTAGTAGTCGACGGTCCTGCGCCAGACCTCGTCGTCCAGCTCGTACCCGAGACGGTGGAAGAGCTGCTGCAGTTCCGCGGGCGAGAAGAGGTAGCCGAGCATCAGGACGTCGGCCTGCTTGGAGGCCTGGTAGCGGTTGACCGTGTCGCCTTCGGCCTCGAGGATCCGGTCGAGGCGGCGGATGCTGTCGTACCGCTCCCGGTAGGCGTCCCAGTCGAGCTCGGCGAGGTCGCCGTAGCCGTCGAACTGGCTGACGACGCCTTGGTGGTAGGGCACCCGCAGCCGCCGGGACACCTCTTCCCACTTCGGGAGTTCGCCGGCGTCCAGCTGCACCCGCTCGGACAGTTCCTGCCGGCGCCAGGCCGGCAGGCGCCGCAGGAGATCCAGAGCACGGCTGAGGACCCAGGCGGCAGTGACGTTGGTGTACGCGTTGTCGTCCAGGCCGGGTTGCACGGCGCCCGGGTAGCTGTCGTGGTATTCGTCGGGACCCACCACTCCGCGGATACGGAAACGGCCCGACGCGGGGTCGAGAACCGCGGTGTCCGCCCAGAACCGGGCTATCTGCAGCAGCATCTCCGCACCTTTGGTGTGCAGGAACTCGGTGTCGCCGCTGGCCTCGCAGTACTGCCACACGTTGTACGCGATCGCCGAGCCGACGTGGTGCTGAAGCCGGGAGTGGTCAGGCAACCAGCGGCCCGAACGGGGGTTGAGATGCAGGTGCTGGGCCTCCTCACGGCCGTCGCTGCCGCTCTGCCACGGGTACATCGCCCCGGCCCGGCCCACCGCCCGGGCTGAGCGGCACGCCTGCGGGAGGCGCCGGTGGCGGTAGTTGAGCAAGGCCCGTGAGACCTCCGGGAAGTGCAGGTTCAGATACGGGAGCACGAACAGCTCGTCCCAGAAGACATGCCCGCGGTAGGCCTCACCGTGCAGCCCTCGCGCCGGAACGCCCACATCGAGTTCCGCGGTGTGCGGCGACAGGGTCTGCAGGACATGGAACAGATGCAGGCGCAGCACGCGACCGGCCTGGCCGGGCACCTGGACGTCCGCGTGCCGCCACAACTGCGCCCACGCGGTGACGTGGGAGTCCAGCAGAGCAGGGAAGTCCGCGGCTGCGGACACCCGGTCGACCGCTGCCCCCAGCGGGTCGCTGATCGCCGCATCGCGTGAGGTGTGCAGCGCCACGGTCTTGTCCACAACGACGGGGCGGCCCGGAGCGACGGGGATCACCAGTCGCCGGACGGCCCGTTGCCGAGCGGGATGAAGCCGCGACGAAGCAGGCGGCTGTCCGGTGACGACCGTGCGGGCCGCCATGGCGATACCCATGTCGGAGCTGCTGGTGCGGCAGTGCAGCCACACGGTGTCGGACTCCTCCACGCCGGTCTGTACGTTGACCAGGTGGTTTCGGTCGAGAGACCGGTAGCGGTGCACATTGCCGTTGACGATGTCGCCGTCGATCGCGGACTCGACCTCGATCTGTCCCGACCGGTCCTCGGCGGTGAAGACGGTCCGCAGCACGGCGAGGTGGGGGTCCGCCATGTGTACCGCGCGGGTCTGTTCCACACTCAACACGCCGGCCTCGCCGTCCTGGTAGCGGAAGGTGCGTGTGAGCGTGCCCCGCCGCAGGTCCAGCGTGTGCCGATGGCCGAGGAAGGCACAGGTGTCCGGGGAGAACCACGAGCCTGCCGATCCTTCCGTACGGCGCAGCCGGAACCGCAGCGGCAGCCAGTTCGGGAGGTTGACCATGTCCTCGTTCGCCACCTGCCGGCCCGCGACGGTCGACTCAAGGCGGTTGTAGCATCCGGCCGCGTAGGTCCCTGGGTAGTGCACCAGACCGGCTCTGCTCTCGGGAACAGCCCCGCGGGTGGCGAAGTAACCGTTGCCGAGCGTGCACAGCGATTCACGCAGGCGCTCGGCTCCCGGGTCGTAGCCCTCGTACTCCCAGGTCCATTCCACTCCGGCATCCGTCGTTCTCACCCCTCCGCCCCCATGAGATTGCACGGGGCGCGATCCACGCGCCGGGGCTCAGTCCCGCTGAGGGACGACAGCGATCGGGCACCGGGAGTGGTGCAGGAGGGTGTGGGCGACCCTGCCGAGTTGCAGACCCATTGGGCCGTGCCGCCTCAGGGCGCCGACGACCAGCAGGTCGGCGTCTGCCGACGCGTCCAGGAGGACCTGCTGGGCGGGGCCTTCCACCGGCCGGCGGACCGCGTCGGCCCCGGGGTGATCGCCTGCGGCCTCGCGCAGCGCGTCGTCGAGGCCCGCGGAGGCCCGTTCCCCGTGTGCGTGGGCGGGATCAACGGCGAGGAGGGGGTCGTCCGCGTGCTCATGGGCCGGGCAGCGCCAGGCCCGCACGGCCTCCAGGACACAGCCGCGTGCCTTCGCCTCGCGGAATGCGAACCGTACTGCGTCCGAGCTCTCCGTCGAGTCGCCGACCCCGACCACCACCCGCCCGACGGCTCCCTGCCGGCTGCGCTCCGAGCCACGGACCACGACGACCGGGCACACGGCGCGGCCGGCCACTGCGACGCTCACCGAGCCCAGCAGCAGTCCGGCGAGCTCGCCACGGCCACGGGCACCCGTGACGAGGGCGAAAGCCTCGTGTCCTGACTGCAGCAGCGCGGAGACGGCGTCGTCGGCCAGCACCTCGCCCGACACCTTCACCTCCGGATTGCGCAGCCGGGCGCGTTCCGCGCCGGACGCGACGATGTGCTCCGCCATGACCTCTCCGGCGGGGCGAGCGGTGCTGACGGACGGGCGGCTGCCCTCGTAGCGCTCCCACAAGGAGCCATGGACCAGGCGCAGGGGCACCCCGTGGCGTGCCGCTTCGTCGACCGCCCAGTCGACCGCATCCAGGCTGGAATCCGATCCGTCGACACCCACGACCAGCGGGAGTTCCATCGTCCCCACCGCCTTCCTCTCCAGCGCCCGCGAGCGCCCCTGTGAATACCGTCGCACCGCCCCGGGGCAACCGCGACACGCAGCACCGGCGATCGGCCCCGGGGCCCTTCCGGCCGGGTCGCCCGGCCGGTTTGACGCGCCGGTGGAGTCGTACGGCCGGTCAGCCCGCCTTCGTGCCCCATAAGGCCCTGGAGCCCCGGCGTCTTGTCGCCGGAAGCTGAAGCAGAAAGCAGAAGCACGTGGCCAGAGCGGACCGCCTTCGAAAGGAAGCCCGCGATGAAGCACAGCAAGATCGGCAGCCTGATGGTGGACAATGTGGTCTCGGTGATTCCGAAGACCTCGTTCAAGGAGGTCGCCAAGCTGCTCGCCGTGCACGGCATCAGCGGTCTGCCGGTGGTCGACACCGACGACAAGGTGCTCGGTGTGATCTCCGAGAGCGACCTCGTGCTGCGGCAGGCCGGGGTCGGTGCGGAGACGGAACCCGTTCGCAGCAGCGCGGACGCCACGGCGCAGGCGATGCGGGCGCGTGAGCTGATGTCGCACCCCGCGATCACCGTCCAGGCCGACAGCACCATCGCCGCGGCCGCCCGCAGGATGGCCGAGCAGCGTGTCGAGCGGCTGCCCGTGGTCGACGAGGACGACCGCCTTGTGGGTATCGTCACCCGCCGCGACCTGCTTCAGGTCTTCCTGCGTCCGGACCCCGACATCCGCCGGGAGGTCGTCGACGAGATCCTGGAACAAACCCTGTGGCTGTCCCCGGACGCGGTCCAGGTGCATGTGATCGACGGTGTGGTCACTCTTGAAGGACAGCTGGAGCGGTTCAGCAGCATCCAGGTCGTGGTCCGGCTGGCGCAGGAGGTGGACGGTGTGGTCGCCGTCGTGGACAAGCTGACCTTCCGCTACGACGACTCCGACTCGCGGCCCGCCCAGCAGACATCGTCCCAGCGGACATCACCCCCCGCCCTGGCAGGCGACCACGCCGGGCGCAGGGGAATGCATGTGGAGAGGTCCCCGTGACCGAGGAGGTCTGACGTGCCTGAGACCCCGCACATCGTGAGCGATGTGATGACCCAGACGGTCGTGGCCGTCGGGCGCGTCGCGCCCTTCAAGGAGATCGTCCGCACCATGGAGCAGTGGAAGGTGAGTGCCCTGCCGGTCCTCGAGGGTGAAGGGCGCGTCATCGGTGTCGTTTCCGAGGCCGACCTGCTGCCCAAGGAGGAGTTCCACGACAGGCCCATGAGCCTCTACGACGAGCGACAGCGTCTGGCCGACGTGGCCAAGGCGGGGGCGGTGACCGCGCAGGAGCTCATGAGCAGCCCCGCCGTCACGGTGCACCCTGACGTCACCCTGGCACAGGCCGCGCGGATCATGGCCGTCAGGCACGTCAAACGGCTCCCCGTGGTCGATGACGAGGGCATGCTGCAGGGCATCGTCAGCCGCGCCGATCTGCTCAAGGTCTTCCTGCGTCCGGACGAGGAGATCGAGGAGGAGGTCCGCCGCACGGTCATCGCCTACCTCTTCCCCGCCTTCAGCCACGCCATCCACGTGAACGTGCACGACGGGGTCGTCACCCTCCGCGGGCAGATCCGCGACACCTCCCTCATTTCGGTCGCTGCCCGCCTTGTCCGCGCCGTGGAGGGTGTGGTGGACGTCGAGCCCCTTCTCACAGGCGAGTCCTCCGCGCGGACCGGGTCGGAGGAACGCGGTGGGACGTGACGGGAGGAACGCGGTGAGCTGTGACGGGTTCTCCGCGCCCCGGGCCGGTCACGGCCGGATGTCGAGCACTTCCGGCACCGGACGGCGGGGCGTGCCGGGGCCTGCCGGTCCGTATCCGAGTCGCACGATCATCTGGGTGTAGCCCGTTCCCGACAACGGTTCCCTCAGGGGCCAGCGAAGGTCGGTCCACTCGATCGCCTGGGTGGCGAAGGAGCTGGACAGGCCCGTGAGAGTGGCCAGCAGCAGGACGCGTTCCATGGCCTGGCCGGCACGCAGCCAGTCCTCCGGACGGTCGTCCACCGTGCTGAGGAGCGCCAGCTGGGGGGACCGTTCGAAGTCGGCGGCGCCGCGGCCGGGGACCTGCCGGCTCCCGGCGAAGTCACGCATGGGTGCCTTGCCGCCGCGTTTGCGCGGCCCGAAGGCATAGTCCGGGATCCCGTCGGGAGCCGTGTTCACCGACGGCCCACCGATACGAGTCCACTGCGCCAGATCCTCGTCACTGCCATGGTCGGTGAGGTCGCGCCGCTCGGCCTCCTCGACGAGTTCCAGCACCTCCTCCTTGTGCCATGGGCCGGGGAAGCTCAGCGTGGCCCCTTCGCGACCGGCGGCCGCGCCGAGGGCTGTCCGCAGGGCCTCGGGAACCTCCGTTTCCTCGAACGGGAAGCGGCTGCTGTGCCGGCGGTGGATCGCCGGATACAGCGCGGCGAGGTCGCTCTCGCCGCCCGCGGCAACGCTCAGCTGCACCGTCGCCAGCAGCGCCGGGTCCGCAGGGTCGGGGAGCAGCCGGACTGCGGGGAACCAGCCCTCGTGGACCACGGCGACCCGCAGATTGAGCAGGGCGGCGCCGCAGCCGAGGTGCAGGGCGCGGGCGTCGGGGTCGGAGTGCGGGATGACACGGTCGAAATCGGCGCGGAGGTGGAAGGTGCGGCTCCCCCGGAAGTAGCGGAAGCGCCACGGCTGCGCGTTGTGCATCGACGGCGCCGCAGCAGCGTCGTGGACCAGGGCTGCGACGCGCTCTTCGGAAGGTTCTTGTCGGATCACCAGGGCGTCCCTTCACGAGCGTCCCTTCACGGAAGCGGCAGCCCGTCGCCGCTCACTGCTCGGCCGGACTGATACGCCGACCGGTGAGGCGCTGGGGCTGGATCGACACCCACGTCTCGCGCTCGCCACCCGCCCATGGCCTGGTGTAGGCGCCATCGTCCAGCTGCCGTACCGCGTCGGGCTCCGTGACAAGCCGGGCAGGGCCGACGACGAGAACGCTCCAGCCCTCGCTCGTGGCCTCGTCCAGTTGGTCGACCTCGAAGGCGACGTCCGTACCCGCGGCCGCTGCGGGCGCTGAATCGGGCGCGGTCCTGAAAGCGATCGCGTCGTCGATGACCACATAGTTGACCGGGACGACGGCAGGGCCGTCGGGTGTCGTCACCGCGAGGCGGCCCACGCCGTGGGTGGAGAGCCGGGCCCGGCATTCGTCCGGGTCGAGCTCCCGCAGCCGGGGGTGGAGGAGGGCCTGGCCCTGGCCGGGCGGCAGATCGATGCCGCCGCCGCGCAGGGCTTCGACGCTCGTTCCCAGCGCGCCGGCCAGCCGGGTGAGAGTCCCGAGGCTCGGATCAGCCGGATGTTCCTCGAGGTACGCCAGGTACTCGGGCGCCATCGCGGCGCGGGCGGCCACGGTGGCCCGGGTGAGCCCCTGCCGCTCGCGCTCGGCGGCAACTCGCCGGCCGATGTCGCCGGGATTGGGCGCCCGGTCCGTCCCGTCGGGTGCCGTGCCCGCCCGCTCCGTACCCGCAGGCTCGCGGGGTGCCGCAGGCTCGCGGGGTGTCGCGGGCTCGCGGGGTGTCGCGGGCTCGTGCTCCAGGTGACGGATATGCGCGTCGGGCCCGGGGAACACCAGCGTCACCTCGTCCGTGTCCGACCAGCGCACGTCGTAGGGGGGTGTGCCATCCGCATGGTGGAGTCCGACGATCTCGCCGTCGCGCCTGGTGGCGCCGGTCTTCTGGCTTTCGATGACGAGCTGGTCGCCGAGGTGAGCTCGCATGATCGCCGCCCTTTCCTCAGAATGTTGCTGTACCCAACGTGCCACGCACGGAGTGCCGCCGCACGGGCCGGGAAGCCCCGTCCGAGGGCTGGCCGGACCGGTCTCGGACCGGTGGCTCGGGTCGAGCGGCCCCAGGGCGGGCCTGAGCTGCTCATGCGCGGGCGGGCTGCTCCCGACACGCTTGCGACATCACCACGACCGCCTGTCAGGGGGCCTCGAAGGGAAACGCGCCATGCACCACCGAACGGTCGCAGAACTCATGACCCGACAGGTCGTCCGGGCGCGGCGTGACCTGCCGTTCAAGGAGATCGTCAAGCTGTTGGCGGACAACGACGTCACCGCCGTACCCGTGGTCGACGAACTGGACCGCCCCATGGGCGTGGTCTCCGAGGCCGACCTGCTGCGCAAGTCGGCGGACCAGGCCGACCCCTCGGGCCGCACGCCGATCCCGCACCTGGAGGCGTGGGAACGGGCCAAGGCCGAAGGGGCCAGTGCCGAAGAGCTCATGTCGGCTCCGGCCGTGTGCGCACACCCGGAGTGGACCGTGGTCGAAGCAGCCCGCCTCATGGAGGTCCACGGCGTCAAGCGGCTGCCCGTCGTGGACGAGACGGACAAGCTGCAGGGCATCGTCAGCCGCAGCGACCTGCTGCGGATCTTCCTACGTCGTGACGACGCCATCCGCGAGGAGATCAACCGGGATGTGCTGCGGCAGACGTTGGGCCTCGCTCCGTCGGATGTGACAGTCGTTGTGCGCGAGGGCCAGGTCTCCCTGGACGGCTCCGTCGAGTTCAGGAGCCTGATCCCCATCATCGAGCGGCTGTGCCGGAGCGTGGACGGTGTGGTCTCGGTCTCGACGCACATCGCGTACCGGAACGACGACGCCCGGAGTTCCGCTGCAGGCACGTGAGTCGGCGGGCAGGGGGTGCGCAGCGGCGGACCGACGCCGAGACCGCCGTTGCGTCACGGGTCTAGGACCGCATCGCAGGGACCTGCGTCTCCTCCTCGATACGACGCCGGACCCGGTCTGCGAGTGTGCTCAGCCGCTCGGAGACCGTCGCCCGAGGCGCGACCGGCGATCGGATCAGCCGAGCTGCCGACGGCAGTTCGGCCAGGTCGGCAGCGAATCTCGCCCGGCACTCCGCGAGCGTGGGCCTCGCGGAGGTGCGCCGCCCGTTCTGCATCACCGTCTCCAGCAACGGCTTCGACACATCGTCGGGCGGCTGCTCGCCGGCGAGTGCGATCACGTCGGCGTACCCGGCGCGACGGAACACCTGCTTCGGCCGGGTGCCGTGACCTTCGCCGAGGAGAGCTTCATCACCGGGCGGCCGTCGTATTCCACCATCTTGTAGGCGGAGTCCAGGTACGGGGCGTCGGCCGAGACCCCGACCCGGGGCCCGACGGCGTAGATGTCGATCGGTGCTCCGGAGCGCACGAGTTCGTCCACGGCGTACTCGTCGAGACTGCCACTGGCGACGACCTGTACGTCCGGCAGGCCGGCCGCGTCGAGGATGGCGCGCGCCCGTACTGCCAGGGCTCCCGGGTCACCGCTGTCGAGCCGGACCGCCGAGCCGGGCCCCCGTTCCAGGTCCCGCAGTACGCGCGCCGCGATGCGGACGCCGGTTTCGGTGTCGTAGGTGTCCACCAGCAGCGTCACCGGGCCGGGATGGGAGCGTGCGAAGGCACGGAAGGCCTCCTCTTCCGTCGCGAAAGCCTCGATGAACGAGTGGGCCATCGTGCCGACCGCGGGCACGCCTTCGGCGGCGGCCGCGGCGACATTGCTCGTCCCGGCGAAGCCCACCATCGCGCTCAGCCGGGCCGCCTGGAATCCGGCCTGCGGGCCATGGGTCCGCCGCAGGGAGAAGTCCACGATCGGATGTCCCGCCGCGGCGAGCAGGCATCTCGCCGCCTTCGAGGCGATCGCGGTCTGGTGGCTGAGCTGATTGAGCACGTACGTCTCGGCCAACTGCGCCTGGGGAAGCGGCGCGGTCACCTCCAGCAGGGGTTCGCCCGCGAGGACGATCCGCCCTTCCGGCACCGCCCGCACCTGGCCGGTGAACTCGAGTCCGAGCAGCGGCTCCAGATCGCGGCGCGGCCGCTGCAGCGCCGTGGTGAAAGCGTCGATGTCCTCGGGGCCGACCCGGAATCCCGAGAGGAAGTCCAGTGACGACTCCAGGCCCGCGGCGACGAGGAAGCCGCGGTGAGGAGGCAGGTTGCGGACGAAGAGGCTGAAGGTTGCCGGGCCGGTCATCCGCTCCCGCAGGTACGACATCGCCATCGTCACCTCGTACAGGTCGGTGGTCGTCGCCTCGGACATCGCTCTCTCCTCCTCTGGAGCAGCACACACCGGCCTGTCACCGGCGGAAGCGCCCGGACCAGGAGGGCTCCACCAGGTCCCACTCGGCCTCCCACTGTGCGGCCCTGCTGCGGTCCAGCACGAGGCGCATGCCCGCCCTGGCGGTGAAGACACCCGCTGTCACCGCGACCGCCGTCATGCCGCCCACCAGCCAGCCGGTGGCCGTGGCGTTGTCCTGGGTCATCGGCGGCCTGCTGAGGGTTCCCCCGGGGCCGAGCCAGACTCGCACGGTCGCGCCCTCGGTGGCGCCCGGCTCCACCCGCGCAGTACCGGTCCTCTCCTTGCCGTCCGTGGCGGTCCATCGCACCTGCGCCCATCGCCAGACGTCTTTTGCACCACCCTGTGCTCCGTCCCCCTCGGTGTCCGAAACCACGCGGGCGGTGATCGCGTGCCGTTCCGCCGACTGGGCCTCCGCTGTGCGCATCGAGGACTCGTACGCCGCCAGCCCCGCGCTGACCGAGGCCGCCGGCAGTCCCAGGGCAAGGACGAGCATCAGGAGGCGGCGGAACCAGGACTCGATCCTGTCGGACCTACGCCTCAGCCGGTTTGCGTCCTGTGCCGGATGCTGCTGGTGCGGCGGACGGGGACCGGATGCGTACGGCGAGCCCTGTGCACTCATGGCCCCTGACCTCCGGCTGTCGCTGGTCACTTCCCCCACCACGATCGAACGGCGGCAGAGACCGGTCACTGGGCCGAACGGCCCTCGCGGGCGACCGCCCGGACCACGGCCGGGCCGGGTCCGGCCGGGTCCGGGCGGGGCGGGCCGGGGCCGGGCGGGGCGGGCCGGGTCCGGGCGGGGCGGGCCGGGGCCGGGCGGGGCGGGCCGGGTCCGGGCGGGGCGGGCCGGGTCCGGGCGGGGCGGGCCGGGTCCGGGCGGGGCGGGCCGGGTCCGGGCGGGGCGGGATCCCGCGAGGTGAACGGTCACCTCTGCGGAACGACCGCGATCGGACAGGGCGCGTGATGCAGTACCGCGTGGTTGACGAGGCCCAGTTGCAGCCCCAGGTGCCCGCGCCGCCTGCCGGCGCCGACGACGAGCAGGTCGGCGTCCGCCGCGGCTGCCAGCAGCGCCTGGCGTGCCGGTCCTTCGACCGTCTGACGGCTCACCGGGACGTCCGGGTACCGCTCGGCGCGACCGCGCAGCGCGTCGTCGAGCACCTGTGCAGGGGGGCGGCAGTGGGCCTCGGTGGCGTAGCCGGACGGGGGCGGCGGCTCGGAGAGGACTCCGAACGGGACACTCCAGGCATGCACCGCGACCAGCCGGCCGCGCCGCACGTGGGCTTCACGCAGCGCGAACTGCAGTGCCGTGCCGCTTCCGTCCCCGTCCTCGACACCGACGACGACAGTTCCGAAACGGCCGTCCCGGTGCTCGGCAGCCCCGCGCACCACGACGACGGGGCAATCGGCGCGCGCCGCCACAGCGAGACCGACCGACCCGAGGAGCAGTCCGTCGAGCTCTCCGAGCCCTCTGGACCCGAGGACCAGGGCGAAGGCGTTGCGCCCCTTGCCGAGCAGAGCGGACGCCGGGTCCTCGTGCAGCACCTCGCTCGACAGCCGCACCGGGGGAGCATTCTTCCTGGCCCGGTCCATGGCAGCGGCGATCCGACCGGCGGTGTCGTGGTCCGGCGCGGCCGCGTGCACGAGGTGGAGCGGCACGTCGTGCCGGACTGCCTCCTCGGCGGCCCAGTCCACCGCCTCCAGACTCGCCTCCGACCCGTCGAAGCCGACCACCAGGGGAATCGCCACTGCCCTCACCTCCGCCCCGGGGACCTGACTGCATGCTCGTTCAAGCCCCGCCACGGCTCGGTCCGCATGCGCCGCTGGAAGCTCTGAGGTACTCCTCGAATGACAAGAAGGTGTGCTCGGAGTGCCGGCGCAGTCCGGACTGGCGGACTCGTTCACCGTCATTCCAGCTTCTTACGAGACGGAGGCAGGCGCCATGGAGCCAGTGATCACCGTGGGGCTCGACGGTTCAGCCGAGAGTCTGGCCGCCGCCCGCTGGGCCGCCGAGGAAGCCGAGCGGCGCAGGTTCACGCTGCGCCTGCTGCATGCATGGCCTCTGCTTGCGCCGGAACCGCCCCGCGGCCCCGCGGAGATCGATCAGAACTACTGGGCGAAGCGGATCGTGCACAACGCACGGGCCGAGCTCCAGGCACGACACCCTGGTCTCTCCGTGGTCGGCAACCTGGTCGCCGAGGACGCTCAGGACGCGCTGCTGCAAGCGGCGTCCGAGTCCGAGATGGTCGTCCTCGGTTCGCGAGGCCTGACGCCCGTGGAGAGCTACTTCCTGGGCGACGTCAGCATGCCCGTCCTGACCCGGTCCGAGCGGCCGGTGGTCCTGGTACGGGCCGAAAGGCGCGCCGGAGGGCCACCACCGGCTCGCGGTACGGCAGGTGCCGTAGTGGTGGCTCTGAAACTCCACGGCCCGTGCGACGACCTGCTCGGCTTCGCCTTCACCTGCGCCGCGGCCCGCGGCGTGCCTCTTCGCGCCGTCCACGGCCGAAGCGTTCCGCTGTACGCGTACACGCCCTGGGGTGTGGACCACGACGTCACCGACGAGATCACGCGGGAGGCGCAGCAGCGGCTGGGGAACACCCTCCAGCCCTGGCGCGAGAGGTTCCCCGGGGTGGAGGTGGTCGACGCGGTCCGGCTCGACAGCGCCGCGAAGGCCGTCGTAGGGGAATCCGAGAGCGCGGGGCTGCTGGTCGTCGGCCGGCGCAGGCACCGACCCCCCTTGGCACCACGTCTGGGCGCCGTGGCCGAAGCCTCCGTCCACCACGCGCGCTGCCCCGTCGCCGTCGTCCCCCATGACTGAGCCGAACATGACCGGGCTGGGCAACGTCGGGGATGCGACGGTGCCGGTCCATCAAGCCGACGCGTCCGCGCTCCGGTCCGCCACCGGCCATGACACTCCACCACTCCCGCGCGCGGAGGTGTGCGAGACCCACACGGCGATCGTGTTCTTCGTCGGTGACTGCGCCTACAAACTCAAGAAGCCGCTCGATCTGAAGTTCCTGGACTACACCACCGTGCAGGCGCGGCGCGCCGCGTGCGAGCGTGAGGTCGAGCTCAACCGGCGCTTCGCCCCGGACGTCTACCTGGGCGTCGGGGAACTCCGCAGCCCGCAGGCCGAGGCGCCCGAACCACTCGTCGTGATGCGCCGCATGCCGGCGGAACGCCGGCTCTCCCGGCTGGTGCGGGAAGGAGCGACCGTCGATGACGCCCTCAGGGCCGTCGCCCGGCGCCTCGCCACCCGGCACGCGGACGCACCCCGCAGCCGGGAGGTGGACGAACAAGGCACCAGGGACGCACTGCTGTCGCGCTGGGCAGCGAGCTTCGCGCATGTGCGTGAGCTGGCCGGCGGCAGCCCGGTGCCCGACGGCGTGGAAGAGGCCGAGCGTCTGGTGCGCCGCTACCTCGCCGGGCGCAAGCAGCTGTTCGACACGCGCATCGAGCAGGGACGCATGGTCGACGGACATGGCGACCTGCTCGCCGACGACATCTTCTGCCTCGACGACGGCCCCCGCATCCTGGACTGCCTCGAGTTCGACGACCACCTGCGCTACGTCGACGGCCTGGACGACGCCGCCTTCCTCGCCATGGACCTGGAACAGCTCGGCGCCCCGGAAGCCGCGGCGTACTTCCTCGCCCAGTACAGCGAGTACTCCGGCGATCCCGCGCCCCCGTCCCTGTGGCACCACTACGTGGCCTACCGTGCCTTCGTCCGCGCCAAGGTGTCCCTCATCCAGGCACGCCAGGGGGCGGCCGGCGCCGAGGCCGCGTCACGGCGCCTGGTCACAACGGCGCTGCGCCATCTGCGCACCTCCGCCGTCGGTCTGACGCTCGTCGGCGGCCTGCCGGGCAGCGGCAAGTCGACGCTGTCCGGCGCGCTCGCCGACCGTCTGGGTGTCACGCTGCTCAGCAGCGACCGCCTCCGCAAGGAGCTGGCCGGCATCCCGGCGGAGGAGTCCGCGGCCGCTGCCTACGGCGAAGGCCTGTACACGGCGGAGTGGACCGCGAAGACCTACGCGGCCCTCCTTGACCGTGCCTCTGCGCTGCTGGCCTGCGGCGAGTCCGTCGTCCTGGACGCGACGTGGTCCGATGCGGGCAGGCGAGAAGCCGCCCAGCACATGGCCGAACGCGTCGGCGCCGACCTGGTGGCGCTGCACTGTCAGGTTCCGGACGATGTGTCGGCGTCCCGTCTGAGCACCCGCGCACCCGGACCGTCCGACGCCGGCCTCGACGTGGCCAGGGCCATGGCGGCCACGGAGCCGCCCTGGTCGGAGGCCGTCACGATCGACACCAGCGGCCCCCTGGAGTCCGCGGTCGTCCGGGCTCTGGCGGCCGTACGCCCGTGGGGCACCGGACAAGCCCCGGTCTTCCGCCGCTCCTACATGGAGCCGGACTGACCGGGAGCCGTCGCCGGGGGGCGGAGTGAAGCGGAGCGATACCGCAGGCCGTGCTCTCGTCCGGACAGCGGGCGCACTCAGCGCAGCCGGCGCAGGTACGGGCCGTGGGTGTGCCGCGGCAGCAGCCGGACACGCACGTCCGAGGCGGTGACGCCGCCGGGCGAGCCAGCAGCTTCGGGCCGCTGCGTGGGCCAGCGCACGGGCCGCGTCCTGCGTCGGCATACGCGGGCAAGTTGCCGCCTGCGCCGGTGTGGCAGGCGGGCGGGCTCGGCCTGATCGAGGAGGACCAGTGCGACCGTTCGCGGCCATGTGTCCCGGGCCGCGGTGTGGGTGCCACGCAGGCGCGCAGCGACGCGCCGTCGACGGTGGCGGTCGCGTCGACGGGGTTGGCGGCGTCCCTTGTGGTGGTGTCCCTCCGCAACCGCGAGCGCGATCCCAGCGGTCGTGGTGCCTGGCGTCGCCTCGTACTCGGCGAGCCCGACGATCCGGTCGGCGCTCTCGGCCGCCATCGCCCGCTAGCCGCGCCGGGGCTGGTCGGCCACCCGAGCGGCAGCCTTCTCCGCCGAGCGCCGGCTCGCCGCGAAGAAGCGCAACCGCAGATTCTCGGGCGACATCTCCTCGTACAGGCGCAGCACCTCGTCCCGGTCGTCCGGCCCTGCCTGCCGTATCCGCATGGTCGTGCCGTCGGTGAGCAGCGCGTGCACCTGCGCAGCCGTGTCCGTCATGGCTGGTGCCTCCTCATCACCGATGCTGTCACCACCGTCCGGATCGGGCATCACGGCTCCCAAGGGCTACCCGGGGCAGCAGAGAGGACCGACCGGCCCTCGGCCACCCGCTGATCGTCGGAATCCGGCACGGCGCCGTGCACCGCATTCTTCGACTGCGCCCGCGGCGGGCTACGAACCGATGGGCGAAGAGAACGGCAGAAGACGCTTGATGTCCAGGTCGCACAGCAGGTACCAGGCTCTTCGTCGCCTCACGCCCGGGGTCGCCGTCCTCGCCGGCTATCAGCGCATCTGGTTGCGAGGTGACCTACTGGCCGGGGTGACCGTGGCCGCCTATCTGATCCCGCAGGTCATGGCCTACGCAGGTCTGGCCGGACTGTCCCCCGTCGCCGGATTGTGGGCGATCGTTCCGCCGTTGGTGCTCTACGCGCTCCTCGGGTCTTCCCGGCAGCTTTCGGTCGGGCCCGAATCCACCACAGCCCTGCTGACCGCCACCGTCATCGGACCGCTCGCCGGCGGCGACCCCGGACGATACGCCGCGTTGGCGGCTGCTCTCGCCGTCGTCGTCGGAGGGCTGTGTCTCATCGCCTGGGCGGCGCGGCTGGGCTTCGTCGCCGATCTGCTCTCCCGGCCGATCCTCGTCGGTTACATGACCGGTGTCGGCCTGATCATGATCGTCGACCAGCTGCCCAAGCTGGCCGGGGTGTCAGCGAGCGGAACCACCTTCTTCCCTCAGATCGTGTCCTTCGTCCGCCACTTTCCTCAGGCCCACCTGCCCACGCTGCTACTCGCGGTCTCAGCCCTGGCGTTCCTGTTCCTGATGCAGCGCCTGTTCCCCAAGGTGCCCGGACCACTCCTCGTCGTACTGCTGGCCACTGCGGTGGTCGGTGTCTTCGGCTTGGAGCAGTACGGCGTTCAGGTGATCGGTGAGACCCCGGCCGGTCTGCCCGGCCTGGAGGTTCCCCGACTCGACGACTTCCGTGGCCTGTTGCTGCCCGCCCTTGGGGTACTGCTCGTCGGCTACACCGATGTCATCCTGACCGCGCGGGCGTTCGCGGACCGCCGGGGCCATCCGGTCGACGCCAATCAGGAACTGCTGGCTCTGGGCGCATCGAACATCGGCACCGGAGTGCTTCAGGGCTTCCCGGTCAGCAGCAGCGCCAGCCGCACCGCACTCGGCGACGCCGCAGGCAGCCGCACCCAGCTGTACTCGCTCGTGGCCTGCGGAGCGGTGGTCGCAGTGCTGCTGTTCCTCAGCCCTCTGCTCGCGCACTTCCCCTCCGCCGCTCTCGGTGCCATCGTCGTCTACGCGGCGGTCCGTCTGATCGACGCGTCCGGGTTCCGGCGGCTTGCCGCGTTCCGCCGCAGCGAGTTCCTGCTGGCGCTGGGCACGCTCGTCGGTGTGCTGTCCCTCGACATCCTCTACGGCGTGCTGGTCGCCGTCGGCCTGTCGGTCACGGAGATGCTGGCCCGCGTGGCCCGCCCTCACGACGCGATCCAGGGACTGGTCCCCGGACTGGCCGGGATGCATGACGTCGACGACTACCCCGAGGCCCGTACGGTCCCCGGGCTGGTCGTCTACCGCTACGACTCGCCCCTCTTCTTCGCCAACGCCCAGAACTTCCGGCGCAGGGCGACGGCCGCGGTCGATGACCATCCCGGCCCCGTCGCCTGGTTCGTCCTCAACGCCGAGGCGAACGTCGAGGTCGACATCACCGCGCTCGACGCCGTCGAGGCCCTTCGCCGGGATCTGGAGCGCCGCGGCATCGTCTTCGCACTGGCCCGGGTCAAGCAGGACCTGCGGGACGAACTGGACGCCTTCGGGCTCACCGCCGCCGTGGGCCCGGACCGGATGTTCCCGACGCTGCCCACCGCCGTGGCGGCATACGAGGAGTGGTCCCGCGACCAAGCCCCGCCAGAGCCGTGACACAGCGACGAGGCGTGCGGACTCCTCGCCCCACCGGCCCGGTCCATGGCGGATTCAGTCGCGCCTCAGGGCGGCCAGAGTGCGGTCGAGGTCGGCCTGCCGAGGTCGGTTGTGCGGCAGCTTGGCCAGGAGGGCGGCCATGCCGCATGTGTCGGTGAGCGCAGAGAACACAAGTCCGCCGGCGACACCCGCCGAGAGCAGGTGCCAGGCCGGGTGGAGCAGTCCGAGGCCCAGGCCCGCCAGCACCAGCGAGCCGGCGGTGAGTCGGACTTGGCGCTCCATGGCCCAGGTACTGCGCGTGGGGCCGTCGGGGTGGTGGAGCTCATGACCCTCGTTCACCCACGCGCTGGTGCCTCCGACGAGGGTCGAGGCGGGGATGCCGTGTTCGGCAAGGAGAGCGCAAGCGCTGTCGGACCGGGCTCCCGAGGCGCAGACCATGAGAAGGCCGCCACGATCCGCGACCTCCCCGAGCTCGGTCAGTGCGTGGCCGATCAGATCGAGGGGAATGTTGAACGCGCCGGGCACATGGCCCGAGGCGTACTCGCCCGGGGTACGGACATCGATCACCGTCAGGTCGTGCAATCGGGACCGGACCTGGCCCGGCGTGAGCGTGGTGGTCATATTCATCATCGGTGTCATCCCTTGGGGTGGTCGGCATCGTCCCCCTGGGAGTAAATTACCCCCAGGGGTATAGACAGGGAGTTGCGGTGGAACTTGATCTCGCGGGTGCTGAGCTGAAGGCCGTACTGAATCGGCTGCGCCGGGCTCAGGGCCAGATCTCCGGCGTGATCCGGATGATCGAGGAGGGCCGCGACTGCGAGGAGGTCGTGACGCAGCTCGCCGCCGCCTCGCGCGCCCTCGACCGGGCGGGATTCGCGATCATCGCCACGGGCCTGCAGCAGTGCCTGACAGACATGGAGACCGGGCAGACGAACGGGGAGGACCGCGAGCAGATGCGTGCGCGCCTGGAGAAACTCTTCCTGTCGCTCGCGTGACACAGGTCGGGCGACGGGCGGTGGGGAAACCGTCAGTGGTTCCCATGGGGAGCCGGTCATACGAGGCTCCCGATCAGCATCAGACCGGCGACAGCCAGCAGGACGCGGGCGAAGATCCGCCGTAGCGTGTCGGCCTTCACCTTTCCCGACAAGCGTCTTCCGTCCCAGGCGCCGAGGATGGCGGCGCCGGTGAAGGGTGCGATCACCGACCAGTCGAGCGCGTCGGCCGCGCCGGTGCGTGTGGCCAGGGCGGCCAGCGCATTGACCGTGATCACCAGCAGGCTGGTGCCGACAGCGGTCCGCATCCGCAGGCGCAGCGTGGTGACCAGGGCAGGTACGGCGAGGAATCCGCCACCCACGCCCAGTACGCCGGTGACGGCCCCGAGCGCGGCGCCGGTGGCCGCCGCCCGGCCTCTGCGCACGGAGCGGTCGGCCTGGACCACTTCGGGCGGGGTGCGCAGCATCCGCGCCGCCGCGAGGGCCGCGAGGATGCCGAACGCACCGGTCAGCAGGGCCGGGGGGAGCCTGCCCGCAACCGCGCCGCCCAGCGCCGCCGGCACAAGGCCCGCGGAGGCGAACAGCACCCCCGTGCCCCATCTGACGTTGCCGTCGCGAGTATGCGCGTACAACCCGGTGGCGGCGGTGGCAGCCACGATGACGAGACTCGCGGTGGTGGCAGCGGCCGGGGTGAAACCGAGCACATAGATCAGCGCCGGCACGGCCAGAACGGCGCCTCCGCCCCCGAGGGCGCCGAGCGCGAGCCCGACAACGGCTCCGGCGGCCAGAGCAAGGAACAACGTGCTCACGCGATCGATCCCTCCACACCGCGTATGTCCACGACCGGGAGACCCGCCCCGGCCCAGGCGACCATGCCGCCGGTCACGTCCATGGCCACCAGGTCGCGTGCGGCAAGCAGTTCCGCCGCGTGGCGGGAGCGGTTGCCGGAACGGCAGATCACCACCAGCGGCCGGCCTCGGGCGGGCGCGAGAACCGCAGCACCGGCGGCAAGCGCAGCCAGCGGCAGATGGACCGCCCACGGGACATGGCCCATAGACCATTCGTGCGCCTCGCGCACATCCAGCAGTACGGAACCGCCCAGGTCGACGGTGTGCTCATAGGCTTCGGCGGGGTCGAGCCGGCCGGGCCCTCGGTGGAAGAGAGGCATGGTCGCTCCAGTTCACGAGTCGGCGATGGAGGGGCGGTCGGCCCCGGTCAGCTCTCCATCACGGGCAGTCCTGCCGCCCGGGCCGAGTCGAACGCGTCGTCCACGGCCACGACTTCCCGACCCGCCGCGTCCAGCAAGGAAGCCGCGATCCCGGCTCGCATCCCGCCGGCGCAGTGCACCCACACGGTCCCGTGCGGTATCTCGCCGATTCGGGAGCGCAGCTCGTGCAGCGGTATGTGCAGAGAGCCGGCGATATGGGCGTGGGCACGCTCGGAAGTTCGCCGCACGTCGAGCACGACACGCTCGACGTCCGTGTCCCCAGAAGCGAGAGCGGTGAAGGTGGCGCGAGGGAAGGAACGCAGCCGCTCGCCCTCGCGTATCCAGTCGGCCGGCGAGCCGGTGGCAGCCACGGCGGGCCGATCGATTCCGACCCGTACGAGTTCCCGCTGGGCGTAGGCCAGTTGCTCCGCCGACTCGGCGAGCAGCGTGACGGGCTTCCCCCAGGGCACCAGCCAGGCCAGATAAGTGGCGAGCTGCCCGTCCGCCTCGAAGTTGAACGATCCAGCGACGTGTCCATAGGCGAAGGCGATACGGCTGCGCAGGTCGACCACCCACTCCCCCGCCGCCAGCCGCTCGGCGATCTCCTCGGCATCCGCGACGGCGGGCGGCGTCAGGTCGACCGACTCGGGTCCGTGCGCGTTCAACGGCCCCATGTGGGCGTAGTACGCCGGTATGGCATCCAGCGAGGAGAGCAGTTCCGCGACGAATGTGTCGGCGTCCTTGACGAATGCGTCATTGCCGATCCGCTCCTTGCCGATGGTCGTGGCATCCCCTTCGGCTTGCGCCGAGGAGCAGAAGCTGCCGAAGCCGTGGGTGGGCAGAACGGCCGTTTCATCGGGCAGTTCGTCCGCCAGCCGGTGCGCGGAGGCATGCTGGGCACGTGCCAGCCGCTCGGTGAGTCCCGGCTCGACCAGGTCGGGACGACCGACGGTACCGATCAGCAGCGAGCCGCCGGTGAAGACGGCGACGGGCCGGCCGGCCTCCGCCAGCACGTACGCGGTGTGATGCGGGGTGTGGCCGGGCGTCGCCAGGGCACGCAGCACAAGGGCCGCGTCGATCTCCACCCGGTCCCCGTCGGCGACCGGGACCCGCCGGAACGAGACCCGCGCCCCGGCCGGCACCAGGTAGGCGGCCCCGGTGAGACGGGCCAGCTCCAGACCGCCGGTCACATAGTCGTTGTGCACATGCGTCTCGACGACGTGCGTGATCCGCACTCCGCGTCGGGCTGCGGCCTCGATCACCCGGTCGATGTCCCGTGGCGGATCGACCGCCACGGCCCGGCCGGCACCGCCCGCCAGATAGCTCCGGTTACCGAGCCCAGGGACCTCAACGGTGTCGATGAAGAACACGGCGTCACTCCTTTCACAGGGATGTACCCCGGGGGGTATATGTACACCGTAACAGAATTACCCCGGGGGGTATTTCTGGAGAGTCGGCCACCCGATCACCAGGCCCCCCGCAGAGCGCACTGTCACCCACCGAACACCCGAAGGAAGCAGGCAAGACGGCCATCGCCCACCTCGCCGAGGTCACCGCGTCATGGACCCCGACGGCACCAACGCGATCCACCGGGTGACCGGCGAGCGGTGGCCCACATCTGGGACGTCCCGTCCGTGGCCCCGCTCGACGCGGTCAACACCAACGTTCCTCCCATTGAGCCCGGCTGTCCGGCCCCCTGGCGCGGAGCCGTCGTATGCGCTTCGACTGCAAGGAGGCGCTGGTGAGGCGCCTGCGCCCCAGGCGACCAAGTGGCGGGGGCAGTGCGGTGCGGCGATGTGGTGGCGGTCTCCGCGTTCGGCACCCGCAGCCGACTCGGCCCACCCTGGCGACAGTCGCTGTGCGCGCCGGCCCGGATGACGGCTCTTACCCCGGTGGGCGAGCTCGGCTCCTCGCTGCATGAAGGTGACACCGCCGTCCAGGCCGGCGCGTATGCGTACGGCCCTTGCACCTTCACGATCGCTGAGTGATCGGTACCGACCCTGGGATCCGTGCGATCGTCCTGATGGTGTGACTGCCGACCTTCGACACCCAGACACGACAACTCTTCGTCGGGTGGCCCGTCGACGCACCACCCGTGCGCTGTGCGTCCTCCACGCGCGTGCGCGGCGCGTCGAGTCCGGGGATTGCCGGGACCCGGCAATCAGTGGAGCGCGAAGGCGTCCGTAAGCAACCTGCCAGAAACGCGTATGGGACGCGTAAAGTCCGCCGTGGTGTGCCGGGAAGCCTGGTCGGCGAGTTCGAGACAGCTCTCTTCGCCGATCGGGGGATTCCATCATGGTGCTCGTCGCCGTCTTCGGGGTCGCACTTCTCGTCGCGGTCCTCCTCTCCGGCCTGGCCGCCCGAACGGTCCTGTCCACCTCTCTGCTCTTCCTCCTGGGCGGGGCGCTGGTCAGCGACGGGTTCCTCGGGCTGATCCACATCACACCGGACAGCGAGATCGTTTCGGTCACTGCGGACCTGGCCCTGTTCGCCGTGCTGTTCACCGACGGCACGCACGTCTCCTTCCCCAAGCTGCGCGCGAACTGGCGCAACCCGGCCCGTGCGCTCGGCCTCGGCATGCCGCTGGCGTTCGTCGGTATGGCGCTGGTGACGCACTATGCGGTCGGACTGGACTGGACGACGTCGTTCCTCGTGGGTGCCGTACTCGCGCCGACCGACCCGGTGTTCGCCTCGGCGATCGTCGGGCGCAAGGAGGTCCCCGCCAGGCTTCGGCAGTTGCTCAACGTCGAGAGCGGCATCAACGACGGCCTCGCTCTGCCCATCGTCCTCGTCCTGATCGCCGCTGCCGGTCCCACGGCCGGTCACGCGGAGGCATCGCTCTCGAAGATCGGGCTGGAACTGGGACTCGGCCTCGCACTCGGCATCATGCTGCCGCTGTTCGTCACCCGTCTCGTACGGTTCCGGCTGCTGGGGGCAGAGCCGAAGCTCCAGCCACTGCTACCGCTCGCCATCGGTGTGATCCTCTATGGACTCTGCCACCTCACGCACGCCAACCCCTACCTCGCGGCCTTCTCCGCCGGCGCCGTGCTCGCGACCGTGTCACCGGACGGGAAAGCGGCGTTCGAGCCGCTCGGTGAGCTGTTGGCCGAGCTGGCCAAGTTCGCCGCGCTGCTCGTCTTCGGCGCCCTGCTCACGCCGCAGCTCTTCGGCGGCCTTCCTCTTGGCGGCTACGTCGCCGTCGTGCTGGCGATCGTGCTGATCCGGCCGGCATCACTGCTGATCTCGCTCATCGGCACGCGCTTCGAGCGCCGCGAGAAGCTGGTGGCCGCGTGGTTCGGGCCGAAGGGCTTCGCCTCGGTGGTGTACGGGCTGCTGGTGCTGCAGTCCGGCATCCCCGGGGGACAGCAGGCGTACACCCTCATCGCCGTCTGCATCGCGGCCTCGATCATCGCCCACAGCAGCACCGACGTCCCCATCGCCCGCCTCTTCCATGTCGAGGACCTCTCGGGCATTCCCGCCGACGGCGAGAAAACGGCGTCCCGCCCCGGCAAGGAGATCGACGGACACCGTGAGAACCACCGTCAGATGGCCTGACCGGTGACGACACGTCCACAGGCGGCGCTCACACGCGGCTCATCGTGGGCGCGCTCGTCATCCGCACCGACCTCGTACCCCGGCGGTCGTCGACGCCTCATACGGCGACCGCCCAACCCCTTCCGCTACGGAGACCTCGCTGATGCCCCTGACCCTCGTCGTGCTCACCGCTTGGGCCGTGATGTTCCTGGCCGCCAACGTCTATGTGAGTGTGCGCGTGTGGCGAATGCACGATCTGCCCACGTGGCGCCGGATCCTGCCGGCCGTCCTGCTGTGTGCAGCGCTCGCGGCGAGCCTCTCCCGGGCCACCGGAACCACCGCGATCGCGGCGACCATCGCCTTCCCTTTGAACGTCGCGACGCTGCTGGTGGGATGCGGCGAGATCAGGCGGCACAGGCGCACGGCAGCAGCCGGAATCCCGAACGGCCCGGTCCGGTGAGGACGGCTGCGCTGAACCGTCACTCGCCGGCACCGGCCCTCGTCAGGCGTATCGAGCTGTCCACTGTGCGGAGGAGGCGCTGATGAACGGCAACCCGGTCTACCACTGGATCGGCCTCGCCATCGCCACGGCGGTGATGGTGCCGATGCCTGCCGCCATGCTGCGGGGCTGGGTGCCGCCCTGGCAGCGGAAGAAGTACGCGGCAGGCGTCCGGTTGCGTGCATGGGCGCTGCTGTGCCTCTACGGAAACATCCTCGCCAACGGCATCCCGCGCCTGGCCGACGCCTCGTACAGGACGGTCACGGCCTGCATGAGCGTCGGCTTCGGCTGCATCGCCGCTGCGGCGGTCCTGTTCTTCCTCGCCGATCGCAGGGACAACCGGGCGACGAAGGCCGGATGCTCCTGGTCACGCCACGAGCCCGCCATCGACCCCGGGATCGATCGTCACCCGTCGGCCGCGGTTCCCCAGGTACCCATCCACACAGAAGATCGATCACGTAAGTGTTAGTATCTAACATACGTTAGTGGCTAACAGATTTAGAGGTCGGGACATGCCGACGGTTGTGATCGTGGGGGCAGGCCCTACCGGGCTTGCCCTGGCGTGCGGATTGCGGGCCGCCGGCGTAGCGGTCCGGGTGGTGGACAAGGCTCAAGGGCCGTCCGTGACTTCGCGGGCTCTGGGGTTGCAGCCGCGAGGTTCGGAGGTCCTGGACCGTCTCGGCGCTCTGGGTGATCTGTCTCAGCGGTCCGTGCCGATCCAGCAGGTGATCACTCATGTCGACGGTCGGCCGATGGCCCGGCTGAAGGTCGGCCTGCGCACCAAGCTGGTGACCCGGCCCGGGCTCCTCGTGTCGCAGGCCGAGATCGAAGCGCGGCTGCGGCACCGGCTCGCCGAGTTGGGGACGGAGGTGGAATGGGGACGGGAGCTCCTGGCCGCCGAACAGGACGGCGAGGGCGTGACGATCCGCGTCACCAACGGGCAGGTGCGTACCGACTGGCTGGTGGGGTGCGACGGCGCGCACAGCCAGGTACGCAAAGCGGCGGGTGTCGACTTCCCCGGCGTGGCCGTCATCGAACGCTTCCTCCTTGCCGACGTACGGGTCGATCTGCCGTTCCCGCGCGACGCGGTGTCGGTCTGGTTGCGCGGCGATCGGATGGTCTCGGCCTTCCCGCTGCCCGGGGCCGATCTCTGGCGTCTGATGGCCCCTGCGGCCGACGGGCTGGGGGAGGTTCTCGATGCCGATACGGTGCTGAGCACGCTGAGCCAGGCGCTGTCCGCAGAGGCGGGCCTGGCGGCCGTAAGGGTGCGCGAGGTGGTGTGGACTTCCACGTTCCGCATTCACCGACGCCTGGCGTCCACTTATCGCAGCGGCCGGATCCTGCTCGGTGGGGACGCCGCCCACATCCACAGCCCGATCGGCGGGCAGGGCCTCAACACCGGCCTGGGCGACGCCGAGAACCTGGCATGGAAGCTCGCGCTCGTCGCCTCCGGCCGCGCCCACGAAGGACTACTGGACACCTACCAGACCGAGCGGCGGCCCATCGCAGAGGAGGTCCTGGCGTCCACCAGCGCCATGACACGGCTGGTCGTCGGGCAGACCCCGCTCGCCCGTGCGGTCCGTGACCGCCTCTTCGTGCCTTTGATGAACCGGTCACTCGTCCAGCGGCTGATCTGGGAGAAATCCTCCCAGTTGAAGATCAGTTACCGGCGCGGCCCGCTGGCCGGCGGGACCCTTGCGACCCTGCCCCTGCCCTGCCCGCGTACCGGCGACCGCGTCCCCGACCTGGATTGCGTGCGCCACGACGGCAGCCGGACCCGCCTGCACGCCGAGCTCGGCTCCCGCTGGGCCGTGCTGACCCCTGCGGCAGCGCGAACTGACATCCTGGCGGCCGCCCACCGCCACTTGGGAGAGGCGAACACAGCCGTGCTGACACCAGCCGCCCACAGGGCCAAGGTGCTGCTTGTGCGGCCCGACGGCCATCTGGCATGGTCAGGGACCTCACCGGCCGCGCTGGACCGCCGGCTGACCCGCATGCTCGGCACCGGCCGTACCGGGTGACTCCTGCACCAGACCCCGAGAGGCATCACGGCCGATGAACGCGCCCCTGCCACCGACCCCGCCCACCGGTCTGCGCGCCCGGAAGAAGGCCCAGACCCGCCGCACCATCCAGGACCAGGCCCTGAAGCTGTTCCTGAGCCAGGGGTACGAGAACACGACCGTCGAGGAGATCGCCGCCGCTGCCGGTGTCTCCCACATGACCTTCTTCCGGCACTTCCCCACGAAGGAAGCCGTCGTGGAGACCGACGACTACGACCCGATGATCGTCCAGCTCATCCAAGAGCGCCCGCCGGACGAGGACCCGCTCACGGCTCTGCGCCGGGCCCTGGCCCAGGGACTGGAGGCGGTGTACGCCACCGACAGAGAGGCACTCCTGGTCCGCACCCGGCTCGTCCTGAGGACACCGGCTCTACGCGCCCGCGTCTGGGAGAACCAGTACGCCACCGAGCAGTTGTTCGCGCAGGCCCTGTCCGTCCGTCAGCCGGGAGCCGACCCGCTGCGCACCCGCGTCCTCGCCGCCGCCACACTGGCCGCACTGACCACCGCCCTCACCGTGTGGGTGGAAAGCGACGGCACCGAAGACCTGCCCACACTGGTGGACCAGGCCCTCCAGGCCCTGCACGGCTGAGCCGACCACACCCCGAGCCGCAGGTGTGTGGGGACGCGGCCAGGCGCCGCGCAGACGCCTCTCCCCCGGCCGTCTCCTCGCACCACCCCCGCAGCGCAACTCCCCTGCCCTGCAAGGGAGTCTTGGTGACGTGACCTCACGCCTTCCTCACCAACCGCTGCCTGCCGCGCCGGCAGGGCAGATGATCGTCTGCGGCGACGACGCACTGGCGACCCGCCTCGCCACCGAGCTCCACGATGTCTACGGAGAACGGGTGACGCTGCTCGCCCCGCCCTCCCGCTCCCTCGCCGACCCACAGCCCTCCCCGGCAGCGGCCCGCCTCCGGGCCTCTGCACTGCTCGGTCGTGTGTCCGCCGCGATGAACCGTCCCGACGGCGCCGACGGGGTCGGCTCCAGCGGACAGTTCCTCCTGCCGGTCCAGGAGAGGGAGGCGGCGGAGCCGACGGAGGAGGTGCTGCGCGAGGCCGGTGCGGAGCAGGCCGCCGCGCTCGCGCTCGTGTACGAGGACGACGAGACGAACATCAGAGCCGCACTCGCCGCGCGCCGGCTCAACCCCCGCCTGCGGCTGGTCATCCGGCTCTACAACCGCAAGCTGGGCCAGCACCTGGAGGAGCTGCTGGACCAGGCCGCTCTGGTCGCGATGCCCGAACTGGAGTCGGCCGCTCTGGACGCCTCCACCACGGTGCTGTCGGACGCCGACACCGCGGCTCCCGCGCTCGCGGCGACCGCCGTGGCCGGCACGAGCAAGGTCGTCCAGGCCGACGGCCTCCTGCTGCGGGCGGTGGAGCGCACCCCGCCCGCGCGGGGCGAGGTCCCCGATCCCGGCCTGTGCACACTCGCTCTGCTGTCCTCCACGACCAACGACCCAGCAGGCGCCGAGGGTTCGGAAAGCAGCGGCCCGCAGAGTCCGACGCTCCTGCCCGACGACGCGGCGGTCACGGCGGCAACGGGACGGGGAACCGTGGTGTTGGAGGCGGTCTCGCACACCGGACCGCCGCTACCGTCCCGCCGACTCGCAGGCCGGGGCGCCCCGCTCGGGGAGCTCTTCTCACGCCGCCTGCGGTGGGCGCTCGCCGGTGTTTTCGCGGCCGTGCTCGCCCTGACCGTGGCGTCGACGCTCATCACGGGCGACGATCCCCTGCACGCCGTCTACATCACCCTGCTCGACGTGTTCGGCATCGGGGACCCGGCCGTCGGCGAGCCCACCGCCCGTCAGCTGCTCCAACTCCTGGCCGGGCTGGTGGGCCTCGCCCTGCTGCCGGTCCTGGTCGCCGCATCGCTGGAGGCCTTCGGGGCCTTCCGAGGGGCCGCCGCGCTGCGCCGCCCTCCGCGCGGTCTGTCCGGGCACGTCGTGCTGCTCGGCCTCGGCAAGATCGGTACGCGGGTACTCGCCCGGCTGCGTGAGCTCGGCATCCCCGTGGTGTGCGTCGAGGAGGACCCGGAAGCACGCGGCATCGCCCTCGCCCGCCGGCTCCGTGTCCCCGTCGTCCTGGGTGACGTCACCCAGGAAGGCGTCCTGGAAGCGGCCAAAGTCCACCGCGCCCACGCTCTGCTGGCCCTCACCAGCGCCGACACCACCAACCTCGAAGCCGCACTGTACGCCCGCAGCGTCACACCCGACCTGCGCGTGGCCCTCCGGCTGTACGACGACCACTTCGCCACCGCCGTCTACCGCACACTGCGCGCCGCACACCCCTCGGCGCTCACCCGCAGCCGCAGCGTCTCGACGCTCGCCGCACCCGCGTTCGCCGGAGCGATGATGGGCCGCCAGATCCTCGGCGCCATCCCCGTCGAGCGCAAGGTGCTGCTGTTCGCGGCACTGGAGGTCGCCGAGCACCCGCGGTTCGAAGGCCGGACCGTCGCCGAGGCGTTCCGGCCCGGCGCCTGGCGTGTGATCGCTCTGGACACGGCCGACCCCGCCGAACGCCGCCCCGACCTGGCCGCCGCCCGCTCCTACGACTCCGGGGAGCACAACAGCGGCCGCAGCGGTGCCGGGCTGCTGTGGGACCTGCACCCCGGCTACGTCCTGCGTTCCGAGGACCGTGTCGTCCTCGCCGCCACCCGCCGCGGACTTGCGGAACTCCTCGGCCGGCGAAACCGCCCAGACCGCTGAGTCGGAGGTCTCGCCGCGCCACTGGCCGCCGACGGCGCTCCACGCGGGAGAGCAGATGGGCGGCGCGCGCTCGGCACGTGAGGCGCGGCGAGCTCCGTACCGGAGGGACACGCCGAAGAGCACAGAGCCACCCTCCTCCATTGCACTGTGCAATGCTCTTGTCGCGAGGAGGGCTCCGGCAGCACGGGCGGCACCTGCGCGAGGTCTCGGGCGCCGGAACGATGGTCACTGCTCGACACGGCACGCCGGTCCCGTCGGGGGAGCCCTCCTCACCACACCGGCACGCAGGTCGCGCGGCCGGTTGCGGGCGTGCCGCTCCTGTCGGCCGGTTGTCCGGGCGAGGGACTCATCGGGCTCCTGAGGGCTGTCGGCAGGAGCGGCGCGACCGTGACAGGACTGAGCCCGCGACGGTCGCCGGCCCTTCAGCCGACCGTTCAACTGTCGCGTTGTACGGGTGCGTCCGCCCAGCCCAGCGGATGGATGCCCGCGTCTCCTGTCATCGCGTCCGGCTCCCCGCCCGCCTCGGTGAATGCGGTCAGGGCGTCGATCAGGGCTGAGCGCTGTCCGGGGGCGAGGCGTGCCACGATCGACGCGATCTCCTCGCGGCGTCTGGTGGTGACGTCCTCGACGAGGCTGCGGCCCTCCGGCGTCAGCTGCAGGACGGTCTCACGCCGGTTCTCGGGATTGATCCGACGGTCGACCAGACCGGCCGCGACCAGCCGGTCGACCATGCGCATGGCGGTCGAGGGGTTGACGCCGAGAAGGTCGGCAAGTGCGACGAGCTTGGCCGAGCCGTGAGTGGACAGCACCACCAGCAGCCGGAACTGAGGCAGCGTCACCCTGTCCTCGACAGCGGCCAGCGAGCGCGCCGAGACGGCGACGAGCAGGCGCGACGCCGTGAGAACCGCGAGGGTCACCGCGTCGACGTCGTCCATGCCTCGGGAGGGTTTCGCGGTCTTGGCCATTGGTCCTTTCTACCGTGCGCTGCCCGCCGCTCAACCTCCGCCCTCACCAGTTGCCCAGGCTGCCCTCACCGTTCGTGGTAGCGGAGCAACAGCATGGCGGCGTCGTCATGGAGCGGCCCTTCCACGTGCCGGACCAGGTCCCCACGCAGAGCCTGCAGCGCCGCCTCGGGGTCAGGATCCTTGAGGAGCACCGCACGCTCGCCGAGCGGATAGAAGCAATCAGTATGGTCCCGGGCCTCGGTAACCCCGTCGGTGTACAGCAGGAGTTGGTCCCCCGGTGTGAACTCCGCCCGGTACGGCTCGGGCCCGCCCGTGCCGTGTATACCGAGGCCGAGCGGCAGAGCATAGCGCCGCGGTTCGGCGAAGTGGACGGTGCCGTCGCGGCGGAGGATCACGGGCGCCGGATGGCCGTAGTTGAGCAGGGTGACGCACTGGTCGTCGCGCACCTCCGCGAGCACGGCGGTGACGAACTTCTCGCCCTGCAGTTCCCGGTCGGTGGCCCGTTCGAGCCGAGCACCGACGCTGCTCAGATCGGGTTCGTCGTGGGCGGCCTCCCGGAAGGCGCCCAGGACGAGGGCGGCCGTCTCCACCGCTTCGAGCCCTTTGCCCTGCACATCGCCCACGATCACGCGCACACCGCCCGGCGACGCGACGACCTCGTACAGATCACCGCCGATGCGGGCTTCGGCCATCGCCGAGGTGTAGGAGACGGCCACTCGCAAGTGCCCTGCGCTGCGCGGCACCGGCCGCAGCAGCACCCGCTGCGCGACCTCGGCGATCGAGCGGACACTGGCCAGCTCGGCTTCCCGCCGCTGCCGCATCACCGCGGCCACGAGTCCGGCGGCGGTCACGCCCGCCACGGATGCCAGCGCGGTGAAACCTCGCCGGCCGGCGAACAGGCCGTCGTACAGTCCGAGGCCCAGGCAGAGGACCAACGCGAGCGCACCGACCAGGGCCGTGCGGCGCCAGCCACCCATCAGCCCGGCGAAGGCGGGGCCGAGGGCGACCAGCGGCAGGAACCCGACCGACGGGCCGGCGGTGACATCGACCACCGCCACTATCGCCATGACGGCATACGGCAGCACGGAGAGCAGCGATGAACTCCGCGAAGCCTGCACTGCTGCTTCCGCCAAAGCAGACCCCCGCGAGGTGACAGGCGGTGCGTGCGCTCCCCACCGGCCGCCTGGCACCGCTTCGCAGACAGCCGCAAGATTTAGCCTATGCAAAACTTTCACTTACGAAGCATCCGGCGTCGCGCCCTGTTACCGAACCGAGGCCAACAAACCGAGGCCACAACGCAGGAGTGACAGAGGAGACATGAAGCCTTCAGCCCATGGACCGGTCAGGCGGCCGAAGCCGCCGACCGGCTGGAAGCGTTCCCTTGCCAGGCTTCCCATCCACATGTACCGGATCGGCCTCGGACCGCTGTTCGGCAAACGGCTGATGCTCCTCATCCACACGGGCCGTTTCAGCGGGGTCACCCGCAAGGTGATCCTCGAGGTCGTCGAACACGATCCGAGGGCCGGGTCCTGGACGGTGGCCTCCGGATTCGGCACTCGGGCCCAGTGGTACCGGAATCTGCGCCGTACCCCTCAAGCCACGATCCAGTTCGGCAGGCGCTATCACGCCGTCACCGCACACTTCCTCCCGGCGGAGGAGGGAGCCCGGACGATGGCCCGATACGCCGAGGCTCACCCGCGCACGGCACAGCGCCTCTGCGCCTTCATGGGCCTCCCCTCGGACGGCACCCCGGAAGGCTTCCGCCGGGCCGGGGAGCAGATCCCCTTCGTACGCCTGGAGCCCAGTCCCGCCTTCCGGAGCGCCGCGCAGAGCGGGAGGCGCTGAACCGGGAGGCATCATGCATCCGAACCGACGCGCGACACGACCCCATGTCCCGGTGTGGACGATTGCGATCGTCGTCGCGCTCCGCGCCACCGTCACGCCCTTGCTGATCGCGGTAGCGAGCTACTGCCTCCTCGTCGGCTCAAGAGGCCAACCTGTACGAGCGGACGACGGCGATCGCGCTCAGCGCGCCCAACGCCGCACCGACACCGATGGGCTCCGTGAGAGGCTGGGAGAGCGCGCCAGGTCGGCTTATCCCCCGCGGGGGCACCTGCCCCTCGGGGTCGTACACGATGCCGATCGTGTCCCCAGGGCCCGTGGTCGACTCGCATCCCCGCCAGATCTTCACGGAGAGGGGCGTGCCGTCTGCGTGGCGCACCGCGCAATAGCGCCTGCCGGGGGCCTCGTCCCCACGCGTGGCCACGGACGTCACGACGACGCTCTGCGCTTGTCCGCGCCACAGCAGCACGGCCTCCGACGCGGCCTTGGGCGCCAGGAAAGCCCAGCTCACACCAAGTACCGCAATGACCCCGAGAAACGCGCGGCCCGCCCCGATGACACCAAGGAAGAGCACGAGTCCCAGAGCGACGACAACCCCCGCCTCGCCGGTCCGCAGCATCGCCGAACCGGCGAGCGTCCCGGCGACCCCCGGGCCGGCAATGACCACGGCCCCGACGAGCCCCACCGCCAGTCCCTCCGCGACCAGCCAGTGAGGCGGCCCTCCGCCGTACTCGGCAGGCCCCCACAGGGCCGCCCGGATCGGACCCTTGGGTCTTGGCATCGCCCTGTGTCTCCCGCGCCCCATGCTTGCATTATGCAAATGAAGTCAACTTCCTCTGACCGCAGGGGGCCGAACGTCCTACGGCGCTTCCCGGGCTCAACGACGGGACGGGCCGGATGAACCACCCACGATGAACGCGACGAGGATTCCGGCGAGGACAGCCCATGCCAACGCGGCGTAACCGCTCGACTGCCAGCCGATGAGGCCGAGAGCAGCGCCGCTCCCGGCACCCACGCCGATCGCGCGTGGACTTCCGGCATCTGCCCACTGCCTCCGTGCACTGCCGGGCTCCCGAAGCTCAGTGATCGCGGTCCTGACCACCAGCGCGGCGATCACTACAGCCACCGTCAGGAGCGCCACGGGTCCGTTCACGGCTCCCCCCTCCCTCTCTCGCTACGTCCCTTTCCTACCGGTCGGTCCCCGGAGCAGCAGGTCCGGTTCCGGCACGCTCGTAGATGTCGGGGATGCCGTTGGCGTCCTCGTCCAGCGTTTCCTCTTCGTACAGGCGGCGGTAGATCTCGTTGCGGCGTTTGATCAGCACTGCGGCCAGACCTGCCGCGAGCAGCGACCCGATGAGAACCGCCGCCTTGATGTGCTCGGCGTCGGCCGGGTCTGGGAAGGCCAGCTCGCCGATCAGCAGGGCGACGGTGAAGCCGATGCCCGCGAGGACGGCGAGCGCGAGGACATCCGCCCAGGCCAGGTCGGGATTGAGCCGGGCCCGGGTGAAGCGTGCGGCCAGATATGTGCCGACGAAGATGCCCAGGGTCTTGCCGACGACCAGTCCCACCACGACCCCGAGCGGCTCCGGTTCGGTGAAGACCTGGGCCAGCGCTGCACCGGAGACTCCGACACCCGCGGCGAACAGGGCGAAGAGAGGCACCGCGACGCCCGCCGAGACCGGGTGCAGAAGGTGTGAGGTCCGTTCCGCGGGTGAAGCGGCCTCGCCCTTGTCGCGGGTGGTGCGCAGGATCAGGCCCATTGCCACTCCGGCGACGGTTGCGTGGACGCCGCCGTTGTACATCAGCGCCCAGGTCGCGACGCCGAGCGGGACGTACCACCACCAGCCCGTCACGCGCAGGCGCTGGAGCACGTAGAAGACGGCCAGTCCTGCGAAGGCTCCTCCCAGGGCGAGGAAGTTCAGATCGCTGGTGAAAAAGATCGCGATGATCAGGATGGCGCCCAGGTCGTCGACGACAGCCAGGGTGAGCAGAAAGGCGCGCAGCGCGGAGGGCAGGTGGGTGCTGAGGACAGCGAGGAAGGCGAGGGCGAAGGCGATGTCGGTGGCCATCGGTACGGCCCAGCCGTCCAGCCGGCCCCCTCCGGCCCCGGCGGTCGCGGCGTACAGCGCGGCGGGTACCGCCATGCCGCACACAGCGGCGATCACCGGCAGGGCGGCGGTGGCCGGTGTACGCAGCTCGCCGACGACGAGTTCTCGTTTCAGTTCGATGCCCGCGACCAGGAAGAAGACGGTGAGCAGGCCGTCGGCGGTCCAGTGTCCGACGGAGAGGTCCAAGCCGAGTGCCGGTATCCCGAAGTGGAAGTCGCGTATCTCCTCATACACGCCGCTCCATGGAGTGTTGGCCCACACCAGGGCCACCACTGCGGCGACGAGCAGGACCAGTCCGCCGACGGTTTCAGTCCGCAAGGCCTGGGCCACGGCCTTGCGTTCCGGCCACGGCAGCAGGCCGAGGAAGGTGGAACGCTCGCGCGGGGCAGCGGACATCGAAGGGACCTCCGGGGGGCATCGACATGAGGGCACACTGCCCCTGGACGCCGACCAGACTTCCCGGCACACCCCGCGTCCGAATCCATCGCCCGAAGGCGGTTCATTAACGCGTTGCTAACACCCTAACCGGCTGGTCCAGATCCCGCCAGAGCTCTATTCACCTGCGGAAACGTGCTGGGAAGGCATGACGAGCGGGCCCGTCCACACCAAGGCGCGAGGTGTGCACGGGCCCGCTCAGGAGCCGGGCCGCGGGGGCGGTCAGACGGTGGTCTTCACCGGCTCCTGGTCTTCGTCGGACTCATCCGCGACACCGGACTTGCGGGCGCGGACGAACTCCAGGAAGGAGTTCAGTTCGCGCTTGACGACCGGGGCGAGGAGGTAGAGGCCGATGATGTTGATGACGGCGAGCATGAACAGCACGGCGTCGGCCATGTCGATGAGCGTCTGCAGGGTGAGCAGCGAGCCCGCGACGGCGAACAGCGTGTAGAGGACCTTGTACGTCAGCTCGCTGGCCTTGCTGCGGCCGAAGAGGTACGACCACGCCTTGAGGCCGTAGTAGCCCCAGGTGAGCACGGTCGAGATCGCGAAGAGCAGGACCGCGACGGTGAGGATGTACGGGAACCAGGGCAGCACCGTGGCGAAGGCGTCCGAAGTGATCGTGACGCCGCCGATGGACTCGCCGGCGCGCGCCTCGGCCCAGCTGGCCGGGTTCGCGATCACGATCGTCAGCGCGGTCATGGTGCAGATGACGACGGTGTCGATGAACGGCTCCAGCAGAGCGACCAGGCCCTCGCTGGCCGGGTGCTTCGTCTTCACCGCGGAGTGGGCGATCGGCGCCGAGCCGAGGCCGGCCTCGTTGGAGAAGGCTGCCCGCTTGAAACCGATGATCAGCGCACCGATGACACCGCCCGCGACACCCTCGGGGGCGAACGCGCCCTTGATGATCGTGACGACGGCGTCCGGCACGGCGGTGACGTGCACCAGGATGACGACAAGACAGGCCGCGATGTAGATGCCCGCCATGGCAGGAACCAGCTTGCTGGTGACGTTGGCGATCGACCGGATGCCGCCGAGCAGGACGATGCCGACGAGCGCGGCGACCAGGACGCCGAAGAACAGGGCGCCGGCGGAGGAGCCGATGACGCCGTCCTCGCCGCCGGTGACGGAGACGAGCTGGGCGTAACTCTGGTTGACCTGGAACAGGTTGCCGCCGAAGAGGCCGAAGAACAGCACCATCGCGGAGGCGAGGACTGCGAGGACCTTGCCGAGCTTCAGGCCGCCGCTGCCGAAGCGGTCGGCGAGGCCCTTGGGCAGGTAGTGCATCGGGCCGCCGGAAACGGTGCCGTCGGCGTGCACCTCGCGGTACTTCACGCCGAGCGTGACCTCGACGAACTTGGTGGCCATGCCCAGCAGACCGCACAGGATCATCCAGAACGTGGCACCGGGACCGCCGATGGAGACGGCCACCGCGACACCGGCGATGTTCCCGAGCCCGACGGTGCCGGAGACGGCCGCGGTCAGGGCCTGGAAGTGGTTGACCTCGCCGGCCGAACCCTTCTCGTCGTACTTGCCTCTCACCACGTCCACGGCGAGCCGGAACTTGCGGATCTGCACGAAGCCGAACCAGCCCGTGAAGACCAGACCGGCGACGACGAGCCAGGCGACGATGAGCGGCAGATCGGTCCCGCCGACCGGAACGGCGTAGAAGACGACTTCCCCGAGCCACTTGGCGATGGGTTCGAAGAGTCCGCTGACGGCTTCGTCGACGGACGTGGTGATCGAGTCGAGTGACACTATGGCTACCTCGGTGGCGCAGGACCGGCACACGCGAATGCACCGGATGATGTGCGGGCTTTGGGTGAACGCCGTTGTCCGACGGCGACCCTGGGTAGCGGCCCGCGGACTCGGACCTGGCTACCCCGGTCGTGCAGTGGCCGGTGCGCGCCGGCGATCCGCGACACGGCGTTGGGGCACCGTGCTGGGGAGTTGCGAAGTTCTAACACACCCTTTACGCATCCTTTAGTGATGCAAGTCACATGACGCCGCGTAGTCACGGAAAAGCCCAGCAAGCGAGACCAGACCGTTATTCACACAGCCACATCCGCTGACCGAACGCCGCCGCCTGACCAGGCCCTCCGGCCGGCACCCGTCACTGCACACCACACCCCGGAGACCGCTCAGCGGATCGGCGTACGGCTTGGCGCCTTGCGTCAGGGCGACGGCGTGGGCTTTGGAGAACAGGAACCCGAAGCGCTCTGCCCGTTCCGCGACGCGGCCCTGGTCGCTGCGTCCGTAGAGCAGGTCGTCGATGGACTCGCGGCGCGCCGCCTCCTCCTGGCGCACCGCGAGAGGCTGTGCAGCACGCTCGTGGCCCCTCCGCGAACGCGTCCACAGCTTGCTCACAGCGGTCAGCAGATGCTCGGCACCGGCCGGCGTGAGTCCAGGCCGGATCACCCGGGCGGCTGCGGGATGAGCTCGGACCAGCGTGCGCGGTCCGAGCCTCGCCCCGTTTCCTGACACACCGATGGCGACGTCCTGACACGAACGTCAAGCGTGGCATGTGCGTCCCAAGTGGCGGGCACCGGCATCAAGGAGGCGTAAAGACTGCCGGAGAGCGGCAATGTGAACAGGCTTGCCCTGCTGCCAAGATGTGAAGGCGAGGGCAGAGGGGAGCGCGCCCCTGCCGGAAGCCGGAAGGGAGTGCTCTGCTCCGCGTTCCGGTCGGATGTGCGGCAGAGCGGTCGTCGTGTGAAGGGGGATG
The DNA here is from genome assembly GCF_024584805.1 of Streptomyces sp. FIT100. Classification (NCBI taxonomy): domain Bacteria; kingdom Bacillati; phylum Actinomycetota; class Actinomycetes; order Kitasatosporales; family Streptomycetaceae; genus Streptomyces; species Streptomyces sp. FIT100. The sequence goes on from NZ_CP075715.1 coordinate 917,406, forward strand.
ACGGATGGGCGAGTTTCTTCGGGCTGCTTTCGGATTCCCCACAGTGCTGTTCACGTCGGCGCTCGTGGTCGTGATCGGCTTCTGGCTGCTCGTGCTGCTCGGCGGCGCCGAATCCGACACCTTCGACACGGACGTGGACACCGACGCGCTGTATCTCGGCGGTGTGCCCGTCGCGGTGTCGGCCTCGCTGGTGATCGCCCTGTCGTGGTTCGCGGCCTTCACCGGATCCGTGCTTCTCGCCCGTACGTCCCTGTCCGGAGCCTTGCTTCACCTGGCCGGCACGGCGCTGCTCATCTGCTCGGTTCTCTTCGCCTGGCGGTTGAGCAGCGTGATCGCGGGGCCGCTGGCGAAGCTGTTCCCCGATGAACGCGGGCCGTCCCGGCAGGACTTCGTCGGGTCGACGTGCACCATCCGCACGGGGCGGGTGGACGGGGGCTTCGGCCAGGCGGAGGTCGTCGCACGGGACGGCTCAACGGCGGTCGTCCAGGTCCGCCAGAGCGGCAGCGATGCGCTCGCTCTCGGCTCCACCGGTCTCCTGTACGCCTACCACGACGCCGGCGAGTTCTTCTGGGTCGCGCCCTTCGACACGGCGCTGGACCCCCGCGCCTGAACCCCACGGCCTGCGCCGCCCCTTCGCTTCCGTCACCACCTCTCACTCGGGGATTCCTCATGGATGCCATCACCCTGGGCATCGGCCTGCTCGTCGCCGTTGTCCTGCTCATCGCCGTCGCCATGCTGCTCGTGATCAGCCGGCTGTTCCGCAAGGTGGAGCAGGGCAAGGCGCTGATCGTCTCGAAGATGCGAAAGGTCGACGTCACCTTCACCGGGCAGGTGGTCCTGCCCGTGCTCCACAAGGCCGAGGTCATGGACATCTCGGTGAAGACCATCGACATCACCCGGACCGGACGTGACGGGCTGATCTGCAAGGACAACATCCGCGCGGACATCCGGATCTCGTTCTTCGTCCGGGTGAACAAGACCGTGGAGGACGTGATCAAGGTCGCCCAGGCGATCGGCACCGCAAGGGCGAGCGACAAGGAGACGCTGCAGGACCTGTTCAACGCCAAGTTCTCCGAAGCGCTCAAGACGGTCGGCAAGCAGCTCGACTTCACCGACCTCTACACCAAGCGCGACGAGTTCCGCGACCGCATCATCCAGGTCATCGGCACCGACCTGAACGGCTACAGCCTGGAGGATGCCGCGATCGACTACCTGGAGCAGACGCCACTGGCGCAGCTGGACGCCTCCAACATCCTCGATGCCCAGGGCATCCGCAAGATCACCGAACTGACGGCGGTCGAGCACGTCCGCACCAACGAGTACCAGCGGCACGAGGAGAAGGAGATCACCCGGCAGAACGTCGACGCCCGGGAGGCCATCCTGGAGCTGGAGCGCCGTCAGGCGGACGCCGAGATCAAGCAGCGGCGCGAGATCGAGACCGTACGGGCCCGGGAGGAGGCCGAGACCGCACAGGTGGCCGAGGAGGAGCGGCTGCGGGCGCAGAGCGCTTTCCTCAAGACCGAGGAGCAACTCGGCGTCCAGCGCGAGAACCAGGCCCGCGAGGTCGCCGTCGCCCAGAAGAACCGCGAGCGTGTCATCGCCGTCGAGAGCGAGCGCATCGAGAAGGACCGGCTGCTTGAGGTCATCGCCCGGGAGCGGGAGACCGAACTGACCCGGATCTCCGCCGAGAAGGAGGTCGAGGCAGAGCGCCGCGAGATCGCCGAGGTCATCCGGGAGCGGGTCGCGGTGGACCGCACGGTCGCCGAGCAGGAGGAGTCCATCAAGAAGCTGCGGACGGTCGAGGAGGCCGAGCGCAACCGGCAGGCCGTGGTCATCGCCGCCGAGGCCGAGGCGCAGGAGAAGCTGGTCAAGGACATCAAGGCGGCGGAAGCCGCCGAGCAGGCCGCGGTCCACCGGGCCGCCGAGGAGCTGACACTCGCCGAGGCGCGCAACAAGGCCGCCGACATGGACGCCCGCGCCAAGGTCCGTCTTGCCGAGGGCATCCAGGCAGAGGCTGCCGCCGAGGGCCTGGCCGCGGTCCAGGTGCGGGAGAAGGAGGCCGACGCCATAGCGAAGGCGGGCCGCGCGGAGGCCGAGGCCACCGCGGCCCGGCTGAAGGCGGAGGCCGAGGGTGCCCGCGAGAAGGCACTCGCCGAGGCCACCGCCATCGGCGAGAAGCTCAAGGCGGAGGCGGCGGGTCTGACCGAGAAGGCGGCCGCGATGGCCGCGCTGGACGAGGCGTCCCGTACGCACGAGGAGTACCGGCTGCGTCTGGAGGCGGAAAAGGACATCCGGCTCGCCGGCCTGGACGTGCAGCGGCAGGTCGCCGAGGCCCAGGCCACGGTGCTCGCCACCGGTCTGGAGAACGCCGACATCAACATCGTCGGAGGCGAGTCCGTCTTCTTCGACCGGCTGATGTCGTCGATCGCTCTCGGCAAGGGCGTGGACGGCTTCGTCCAGCACTCCGAGACGGCCCAGGCCCTGGCCCGCCCGTGGCTGGACGGCTCATCGTCCTTCACCGACGACGTCACGAAGGCTCTGGGTGCGGTGTCGACGTCGGACGTACAGAACCTCACCGTCTCCGCACTGCTGATGAAGCTCATGAAGACGGGCGGGGCCCCTACGGCTCAGCTGAGCCAGCTGCTCGACAGGGCGGGCGAGCTCGGCCTCGCCGACACCCCGCTCGCGGCGCTGAACGGCACCGCGAAGAGCTGACCGCCGAGGGGGGAACGTCGGAGGTCCCGGAGCCGCCGAACGGGGGTCAGCGGCTCCGGGACCTCAACCACACGCACGAGGGAGTGAGATCGGCATGGACAACCGCGGGGGCGGCATGGACGCCGGAACCTACGAGGTGCTGCGCGACCGGCTCGACGCACAGACGAGAGAGCTCGCCCGGCGCGCCGAGGCACTCAACTCCGCCCGCATCGCGGAGTTCGGTGCCGGCGAGCTCGCCCTCACCGGCACCGAGCGCATCAGTACAGAGTCATCCTGTGTGGCCCGTGACATCGTCGCCCTCGGCGACAGACTCCTTCTCGGCCACAGCACCACCGCGGCGCTGACACCCCGGACCACGGTCGGCGACGTCTTCTCGCTGTACGACCGTGACCTGACCCCGCTTGCGGACGACGGTATTCCAGGCCTTCTCGACGACGCGGACTTCGTACGGGAATTCGCTGCCCTGTGCCGCTACTACCAGGGGGCACGGCTCCACCGGATCCGTGTCGTCGACGGCAGGCTGCTTGCCGTCTTCCGCACCGGTGAGGACGCCGGGGACATCCGGGTCCTGCGCTGGGAGGTCACCCCTGCCGGAGGGGCACGGTTCCTGGACGCCCGCGGCGAGCGTGATCACGTCGTGCCACCGGCCCATGACGTGACCTGGGTGGAGACCACTCGCGACGACCATGTACTCGGCCGTCACCCGCACATCTCCATCTGCGGCGAGGTCTTCGTCACGACGATGGGCGGCGCCCTCACCGTCAAGACCGACGACGACACCGAGTCCGGCGAGGGCATCCACAGCGAACCCGTCGACGAGCCCATGCAGTCGCTCGCCGACGTGGACGTCGCGTACGCCCGCGTGGGTGCGCTGATCCTGCTGCGCGTCCGCCCGTACAAGGAGGCGAGCAGCCGCCACCTGGTGTTCAACACGCTCACCAGGTCGGTGGTCAGGCTCGACGGCATCGGGCAGTCCTGCCGTCGGCTGCCCGCCGACCAGGGCGTCGTCTTCCCCGGCGGATACTGCCTGTCCACAGGCACCGTGAAGACCTTCGACACGGGCACGGCGGGCGACCTGACCTTTGAACGCGCCATGCGCTCACCCAACGGCGAGGACGTGCTGTACACGTTCCACTCCCGTGCCGAAGGCCAGAACCTGCTCCTCCCCTACAACCTGATCCGCAAAGAGGTCCCCAGTCCACTCCCCTGCCGGGGATACGCCCTCTTCGACGACGGCACACTCGTCATCCTGCGCACACCCGACACGGACGAGCCCTCACGTGCGCACCTCGTACAGGTCTGGCGGAGCCCGTACGTCTCCGACGCCCACGCCGCCGCGACCCCGCCTGGATCCGGACCGCTCGCCAGGATCGGCAACGCCGACCTGGTCCGCGGCCTGTCCGACTCGCTGGCCATCGCACGTCAGGCCACCGAAGCCGCGGCGACGGTCGAGATGTACCAGGCCCTTGTCGCCGACTGCACCCGTACCGCCGACGCCCACCACTGGCTGGGTGACGCCGAGACCGGGGATCTGCGGACCCCGTTGGAGGAGGTGCGGGTCACCGCCGAGCAGGTGCTGGACGAGTTCCGGACCGTGCAGGACCTGACGAGGCAGGCCGCCGACGCGCTGGCCGAAGCCGCTGCACAGATCGCCCGTCTGGTCCGGCGTCTTCGTGGCGAGGCACCGGCCGATGCCGAGGAGTGGGTCGCGCGCATCACCGAACTGCGGCAGGCACAGGGCCGCCTGATGACGCTGAAGGAGATGCGATACGCCGACGACGAGCCCATCGAAGCGCTCGCCCAGGAGGTCGATGCCGCCATCGACCAGGCCGCGAAGCGGGCCGTCGACTTCCTCCGGCAGGAGGACTCCTTCACCGGCTACCGCGCGGAGACGGAGAAGCTCACCTCCGACGCGGAGGCCATCACCACCGCTGCCGAGGCGGGGCCGGTCACCGAGCGGCTGGACGAGCGGGCTTTCGGACTTCAGTCGCTCGCGGAAGTCGTGGCGGGTCTGGAGACGGGTGACGCCACCGTGCGCACCTCCATTCTGGAGCGGATCGCCGAGGTCCTCGGCGGCGTCAACCGCGCCCGCGCCGCTCTGGCCGGTCGTCGGAAGGAACTGCTCGACCGCGAAGGCCGGGCCGAGTTCGCCGCCGAGTTCTCCCTCCTCGGACAGTCCGTCACCGGTGCGCTGGCCGCCGCCGACTCCCCGGAGAACTGCGACGCCCAGCTCGCCCGGCTGCTGCTCCGGATGGAGAACCTGGAGTCGCGCTTCGCCGACCACGACGACCTCCTCAACGACATCGCGAACAAGCGGACCGAGGTCTACGAGGCTTTCTCCGCCCGCAAGCAGACGATCCAGGACGCCCGCGCCCGGCGGGCGGAACGGCTCGCCGAGTCGGCGGAGCGTGTCCTGGAGACGATCTCGCGCAGGACGGCGTCCCTGGGCGGCCTGGACGCGATCAACGCGTACTTCGCCTCCGACCCCATGGCCGCCAAGGTGCGCCGCACCGTCGAGGAACTGCGCGCACTCGGTGACCGGGTACGCGCGGAGGAACTGGAAGGCCGGCTGAAGGCCGCCCGCCAGGAGGCGGGCAGAGCGCTGCGTGACCGCACCGAGCTGTTCGCGGACGACGGAACCACCATCAGGCTCGGCCGTCACCGCTTCACCGTCGGTACGCAGAGCCCCGAACTCACCCTCGTCCCGCACGGGGACGGGATGGCCTTCGCCCTGACCGGAACCGCCTACCGCGCCCCAGTCACGGACCCGCGGTTCGCCGCGGGCCGTCCGTACTGGGGCCAGCTCCTCCCCTCCGAGAACGACGAGGTCTACCGGGCGGAACACCTCGCCGCCAGGCTGCTGGCCGAGCACGGCGTCCCGACGCTCGCGGACGCCGATCTGCCCGCTCTTGCCCGGCAGGCCGCGGAAGCGGCGTACGACGAAGGGTACGAACGCGGGATCCACGACCACGACGCGGCCGCGATCCTGGCCGTCGTGCTGCGCCTTTACGAGGGCGCCGGGCTGCTGCGCCACCGAGCCGCCGACCGAGCCGCGGCCCAGCTCTTCTGGACCTACGGGGCCGCACCGCGGCAACGCGAGGCGTGGGCCCGCCACGCCGTATCACTGGTGCGGGCACGCGAGACCTTCGGGGCGGCCCCGGCACTGGACGCACTGCGGAGCGAACTGGCCGACGCACTGTCCGACTTCACCGCCGCGGTTCCGGGCCCGCGACCGCACCGGTGCGCGGCCGCAGCCGCGTACCTGGTCGAGGAACTCGCCACCGGGGCCTCCTTCACCACGAGCTCGGTGGCGCGCACCCTCCTCGACAAGTTCCGTCGCGCGCTCGGCTCATCGCCGTACGACGAGGACGTACGCACCCATCTCGCAGCCGGGGACGTCGCCGCCGCGCACCGGCTCGTCGAGGGCTGGCTCGTCTCGTACGCCGGTACCTGCGGTGAGGACACCGACCCGGGTGACCTCGCCGAAGCCGTCGCGATCGAGCTCTGCCCGGACCTCGATCGCCACGACGCCGACGCTCCGCTGACCGGTCACGTCAGCGGTCTGCTCGGCACACACCCGCGGATCGACCGACGCCGCCTCACGGTCCGCCTGGACGAATTCCTCACCCGGACCGGCGACTTCGCCGAACGCGTGGTGCCCGGTTTCCGTGAGTACCAGAAACTGCGTACCCTCCTCGTGACCGCGGAGCGTACCCGGCTGCGCCTGGACGAACACCGCCCCCGGGTCATGTCCTCCTTCGTCCGCAACCGCCTGGTCGACGAGGTCTACCTCCCCCTCGTCGGGGACAGCCTCGCCAAGCAGCTCGGCGCAGCCGGAGACGACAGGCGGACGGACAACAGCGGACTCCTGCTGCTCGTCTCCCCGCCCGGCTACGGCAAGACGACGCTCATGGAGTACGTCGCCGACCGCCTCGGCCTGCTCCTGGTCAAGGTCGACGGCCCGGCTCTCGGCCACGCGACGGCCTCACTCGATCCTGCCGACGCACCCGACGCCGCAGCCCGCCGGGAGCTCGAGAAGATCGGCTTCGCGCTGGCGGCCGGAAACAACGTCCTGCTGCACCTCGACGACATCCAGCACATCTCGCCCGAGCTGCTCCAGAAGTTCATTCCGCTCTGCGACACCACCCGCACGCTGAACGGCCATGACCTGCGCGGCAAGCGATTCGCCGTCTGCATGGCCGGAAACCCCTACACCGAGTCCGGACAGCGCTTCCGGATCCCCGACATGCTCGCCAACCGCGCCGACGTCTGGAACCTCGGCGAGGTCCTGACCGGCAAGGAGGAAGCCTTCGCGCTCAGCTTCGTCGAGAACGCCCTGACCTCCAACCCCGTCCTCGCCCCGCTCGCCGCCCGTGACCGCGCGGACCTGGAGCTGCTCGTCCGCCTCGCCGATGAGGACCCCACGGCCCGACACGACCAGCTGATTCACCCCTGCACACCGGCCGAGCTCGACCTCCTCGCCGTACTGAGACACCTGCTGACCGCTCGGGCAACCGTCCTCGCCGTCAACAGGGCATATATCGCCTCAGCGGCCCGGACCGACGCCACCCGTACCGAGCCGCCCTTCCAACTCCAGGGCTCGTACCGCAACATGAACAAGATCGCCCAGCGCATCGTCCCCGTCATGAACAGCGCCGAACTCTCCGCCGTCATCGACGACCACTACACCGGCGAGGCCCAGACCCTGACCACCAGCGCCGAGGCCAACCTCCTCAAGCTCGCCGAACTGCGCGGCACCCTCACCCCTGCCCAGGCAGCCCGCTGGGCGGAGCTCACGTCCGGATACCTACGGCGCCAGGCGCTGGGGGGACCGGAGGATGATCCACTCACCCGCGCCGTCGCAGCCCTCGGCCTGCTCGCCGACCGCGTTGCTGCGGTGGAGTCGGCGATCGTACGGGCAGCCGACCCACACCCCGACCGTGAGACGTCACGTGCGCGGCCCGCGTCGAGGAACATCGCGGGCGAGGAAGGGCGTATCTGAGCGGCCCGAGCGGCTCCGGGCCCATGAGGGGCCTGAACTGCCCGAACAGGGCGCCTGACACCTCATCAGAACGAGTATCAAGGGTGTTGTCCTCCGTGAGCTGGAGGCATCCTCTTCGAGCAGGGATCGAGCCTCGGTATGCCGGAGCCGCATGCTTCAGGACGCGACAGAACCCCCGGCTGGGCCCAGCCAGCGGGGGTTCTGCGTCGCCTGTTCTGTCACACGCGTGTCACGAACACCATCGACACACCTGGACCACAAGGATCCCGCCTACGTGAACGGCATCGTTTCGGACCAGGTGGAGGTCAGAAGACGGTTGACTCCCTGTGCCATGTGGTACTGCGAGGCCCACTCGCCAGCACCACGGATTGCTCGCCAAGATCCGGACCAGGTGCGGACCAACTCAGCCTCGCACCAGACGTTTCCACTCTTTGTCGCAGGTCAGAAGCGAGGTCAGGCGTGTACCACCAGCAGACACAGAACCTGCTGGTGTCATGACGGGCCCCCTTCGCGATGTAACCCACCGTGCCTTTGCCCGTTCTCGGGTACACCGGCCATCAGGTCTCCCTGATCTCCCGGGGCAGGCCGTTCCTGGGGAGAATCTGGGGAGTACGGGCGGCGCTGGGGAGCACGTGGGGAGAATCGACCGCGTAACGCGGCACGATTCCGAAAGACCCTGAAAGACCCGTCTGGGCAGGCCAGAGGCATGGAAGGTCGCATTACCGCAGGTCAACGCCACCCGATAGACAACTTCATGACGTACGTACCGAGATCGTCGGCCTCGACGATGCCCGGGAGCGAACCGCCCTCACACAAGGGTGTGACGTAGCGGTCCGCTGTGACCTCTGTCAGCATTTCCCCAGGCTATACGCGTCCGCTCCCTGGCAATCCACGGAGTGGGTCGTGTAGCGGCGCCCGGCTTCCGCGTGGAAACCGAGGAGCTCGCCCGAGCCAGTGACGGTGACGGTGACGGGCAGTCCGGTCTCCGCGTCGACGAGGTGGTTGTCGGGGAACAGAGTGCTGCGGACGGTGAGTGGCGCTGTGCGCGTGGCTGTCAGTGCGAGCTCTGTGGCTCGGCCGCTCTTCCACTGGATGTCGACGACCGCACCGCCGCGGGCCCGCAGGCCGGTCACCGCTCCTTCGGGCCAGGCGGCGGGGAGGGCCGGGAGGATGTCGATCACGGCGAGGTGGCTGTGGAGCAGCATTTCGGCGATGCCCGCGGTGGCGCCGAAGTTGCCGTCGATCTGGAACGGCGGATGGGTGTCGAAGAGGTTCGGCAGGGTGCTGTGGGTGAGTTGTTGGGTGAGGAGGCGATGGGCCCGGTCGCCGTCCCTCAGTCGCGCCCAGAAGTTGATCTTCCAGGCTTTGGACCAGCCGGTGCCGCCGTCTCCGCGGGCGTCAAGGCTCACTCGGGCCGCTTCGGCGTACGCGGTTCCCGGGGTGATCTGGCTGCCGGGGTGGAGGGCGAACAGATGGGAGGCGTGGCGGTGGTGGGAGTGCGGGTCGTCGATGTCGGCCTTCCACTCCTGTAGTTGTCCCCAGGAGCCGATGCGCAGTCCGGGGTCGAGGCGGTTGAGAGTCTCGTGGAGCCGGTTGCCGAAGGTGGTGTCATCGCCGGTGAGGGCGGCGGCTTCGGCGGTGCTGGTGAGCAGGTCCCAGAGGATCTGCTGGGACATCGAGGGGCCGGCGGTGTACGAGCCATGTTCCGGGGAGTAGCCGGGTGAGGCGACGAGGGTGCCATCGGTGGGGTCCGTGTGGAGGGTGTCGAGCCAGAATTCGGCTGCTTCGCGCATGGCGGGGTAGGCGCGGCCGCGGAGGAAGGCGAGGTCGCCTGTGAAGCGGTAGTGCTCGTAGAGGTCTCGCACCAGCCAGGCTGCCGCCTCGGGGAACCAGAACGCGGTGGGCCAATCGTGCACGCCTGTGTATGCGTAGGGGGTGGTCTCGTTGTGCACGACCCAACCTGCGGCGCCGAACGCGGCGCGGGCGGTGGAACGGCCCGGCGGGCGCAGCAGGTCGATGAAGTCGAAGAGCGGTTCCGCGGTTTCGGCCAGGCCGCAGACCTCGGCAGGCCAGTAGTTCATCTGCAGGTTGATGTTGGTGTGGTAGTCGGCACCCCAGGGCGGGGCGATCGAGTCGTTCCACACGCCCTGCAGGTTGGCGGGGAGTGAGCCCGGCCGAGAGGAGGCGATCAACAGGTAGCGGCCGTGGTCGAAGAGCAGTTTCTCCAGGGCGGTGTTGTGCTCGCCGCGCACATGGGCGGCGAGGAGTTCGTCGGTGGGGACATCGGCCGGGAGCGTCGTGCCGAGGTCGAGGTCCACTCGGTCGAACAGGGCGCGGTGGTCGGCGACATGGGCGTGGCGCAGCTGTGCGAAGGGCAGGCCGGCCGCCGTGTCCACCGCCTTGGCGACGACGGTGTGGGGGTCTGCGCCGCGGTAGTGCGGGTGGGCGGGTGCGTAGTCGGTGCCGGCGGCCAGTACGAACCAGGCGGCGTCGGCGCCTTGGACGGTGATCGCACCGTCCTGTTCGGACACCGTGCCGCCCTCGGCGGTGAGCCGGAGTTGCGCTTCGAAACGCAGCCCGTTGTCGGCCAGTTCGCCCGCGAGCACGAGGGTGCCGTTCGGGGTGGGGAGACGGCGGGCCGGATGGGCAGTGTCCACACAGAGGGTGAAGGAGACATGTCCGGGACGGTCGGTGCTGATGCGGCCGGCGAGGACTCCCCCGGGGTGGCTGGCGAAGTACTCGCGGGTGTGTGTCACCGTGCCCGCGGTGAAGCGGACGCGTGCGATGGCCTCGCGCAGATCGAGTTCGCGGCGGTAGCCGCTGATCTCGCCGAGGTCTGCGAAGTCCACTCGTACATCGCCGAAGCTCTGGTACGAACCGTAGCCCTGACGGGGCCCGCCGAGCAGTTCCACGGCGCGCTCGTCGGCGAGTGTGCCGTCGGCGTCGATCGCGGCCCGTGCGGTGGCCAGGGCACCGGGCCGGGGGGTGGCCCAGTTGCCGTGGGCGTAGCCCTCGCGGGAGCCCGGACCGCCTGACCACAGGGTCTTCTCGTTGAACTGCAGTCGTTCCTGCTCGACCCCGCCGAAGACCATGGCTCCCATGGCACCGTTGCCGATGGGCAGCGCCTCGCGCTCCCAGTCGGTGGCGGGGGCCGTGTACCACAACAGGTGCGCTGTCATGCGGAACGCTCCAGGTCCGCGAGCCGGATCTGGCCGAGAAGCGGCTGTCCGGCCAGCAGACGCTCCACTTCGGCCGCGACGAATGAGCCGAGAAGGCGGCGCTCTCGACCACAGGCCCCGGCCACATGAGGGGTGATCAGGACGTTCGGCGAGGTGCGCAGCGGGTGGTCGGACGGCAGGGGTTCGGGGTCGGTGACGTCCAGCACGGCGGAGATACGGCCGGTGGCGCACTCGCCGGCCAGTGCTTCGTGGTCGATGAGGCTGCCGCGGGCGGTGTTGACGAGGACGGCGCCGTCGCGGAGCAGGCCGATGCGTCGTTCGTCGAACAGGTGCCGGGTCTCGGGGAGCGCGGGAGCGTGGAGGGTCACCTGATGCGATGCGGCGCACAGGGCGTCCAGTCCCGTGAGCTCCGCACCCAGCGAGCCGGCGGTCGCGAGGTCGGCGTATGGGTCGGCCAGCAGCACCCGGGCACCCAGCTCGGTGAGCTTGGGGATCATGAGCCGACCGATGCGGGAGGCACCGACGACACCGACGACGGAGCCGAGCAGCCCCAGCCCCTCGGGGGCGGCGGTCTCCTCCTGGCCGATCGAGGCCATCGCCGCCGGGGGCAGGATGCGTTTGGCGGCCAGTACGAGGACGGCGGCGGTGTACTCGGCGACGGGACGGGCGTTGGCCAGGGCGGCGGATGACACCGTGAGGCCGCGTTCGAAGACCACCGGGTCGACGAGGTGCTTGACCGAGCCGGCCGAGTGGATGACCGCCCGCAGCTTGGGTGCCCTGTCCAGTACCGCCGCGTCGATACGAGGGCCGTCCCAACCGGTGATCAGGATCTCTGTCTCGGAAAGGCTCACCTCGTCCAGGCGGGCCCACGGGCCGTCGAGCCGCAGGGCGCGGCGCAGCCGGGCGAGGACGGCAGGGGGGAAGAGTCCGTCGAAGAACGCGGGGTTGAGAGCCAGGACGGCGGGCACGCCAGTGGCCACGGAGGTGCTCCTTGCGCTGTGCGGTGTCGGCTGCGGCATGTCGCAGCAGCGGCGGTCGGGGAGGGCGGCGGACGCTATTTGAGCGAGCCGGCGGTCAGCCCGGACTGGATCTGGCGCTGGAAGACGGCGTAGACGGCGATCATGGGGATGATGGAGATACTCAGCGCGGCGAAGAGCGCGCCCCAGTCCGCCTCGTAGCCTGCCGCCGTGGAGATGTTGGCGACGCCCTGGGTGAGCACCCATTTGTCCTGGACGTCGCCGGGCAGCAGGATCAGCGGGATCACGTACTGGTTGGCCTGGCCTATGACGTTGAAGATGGTGATGCTCACCAGGGCGGGCTTGGCCATCGGCATCATGATGGTGAAGAAGATCCGCCAGTGCCCGGCGCCGTCGATGGTAGCCGCTTCCGCCACTTCGCTCGGCAGCGACTTGAAGAAGGCCGCGAGGAAGAACACGGTGAACGGGAGGGCGTAGGCGGCGTACACGAGGACCAGGCCGGTGTGGGTACCCAGCAGGCCGAGGTTGTCGACGACGAAGAACAGCGGCACGAGCGCCAGGAACATGGGGAAGGTCATGCCCGAGACGAACAGGTAGTAGAGGAACCTGTTCCCGGGGAAGGTGTAGCGGGCCAGGATGTACGCCGCGAGGGAGCCGAGCAGCATGGTGAGGGCCACGCCGCCGGATACGACGACGACGGTGTTGAGGACGTAGCGACCGATGTGGGCCTGGCTCCAGGCGCGGGCCCAGTTGTCGATGCGCCATTCGTGGGGAAGTGCCCAGGGAGATCCGAAGATCTCGGTGTTGGACTTGAAGGCCGCGACGAACGTGAAGAGCAGGGGCACGATCACCACTGCAGCCCACAAGGCCAGTCCGATGTGGGCCAGTCGGTTCAGGATCCCGAGTTCACGGCGGACCGGTCGGGGTGCGGCCGTCCGGGAGGACGCGGGCGCGGGAGGGGCGGGAGAGGTGACCTTGTCGGTCTCGCTCCGGGTGAGGGCCATGTCAGTACTCGATCCTCTCCCGCCGGGTGACCCGCAGGGTCAGGGCGGCGAATGTCATGACGATGAAGAACAGGACCACTCCGAGCGCCGACGCGTAGCCGAACTGGTAGTTCTTGAAGGCGTTGGACCACACCTGCAGGCCCAGCACCGTGGTGGCACCGTCCGGCCCGCCGTCGCCGACGGAGAGGACTTTGATCAGGGCGAAGTAGTCGAGAGCGGCGATGCCCAGATAGACCCAGGCGACCTGGAGGGTGTCGCTCAGCAGCGGCAGGGTGACGCTGAAGAAGGTCCTGGCCCTGCCGGCGCCGTCCAGTGCGGCTGCCTCGTACACCTCGGCGGGGATGGCGGCCATACCGGCCGAGAACAGCACGACATAGAAGCCGATGCCGGACCAGATCATCGCCCCCATGATCGACCACAGTGCGAGGCCGGGGTCGGTGAGGAAGCCGACGGGTTCGACGCCGAACCAGGCCAGGACGCTGTTGGCCACGCCGGTGTCGTCAGGGCGGTAGACGGACTGGAACATCACGCCGACCACCACGACGGACAGGACCTGGGGGAAGAAGAACACGGTGCGGTAGAAGCCGGAGCCGCGCACGCCCTTGGCCCGTCCTCGGTCGCTGCCGCCGGCGACATTGAGCAGGAAGGCGAAGAGCAGGGCGACCGCGATGGTGACCAGCGGCACGACGAGCAGGAGCAGGCCGTGGTTCTTCAGGGCCTTCCAGAACATGTCGCTCCGGAACACCTTGACGAAGTTGTCGAACCCCACCCAGGGAGCCTCCGACGAGACTCCGCGCCAGCTGGTCATCGCGATGTGGAAGGCCTGGAGGTACGGACCGATGACGAAGACCAGATAGAGGGCCACAGGGGCGAGCATTCCGCCCACCACGAAGCCGTACTTGCCGTGCCGCATGATCTGTCTACTCCGCTCCGCTGTCCGACCGGGTCAGCGCTGGAACTTCTTGATGGACGAGTCGGACCGGACCGCGTCCGCCTTCTTCTGCATCCGCTCGACGGCGTCGGCGGGCTCGACCGAACCGAAGAGCAGCCCGCTGGTGACGGCCTTGATCTCGTCGGCCATCGGCGGGTACCAGGCCATGAACCTGTAGTTCAGGAGATGGGTGCCGGCCGCGGCGAATGCGGCGCTGGAGCTTTGCCGGCCCGGGGGAAGCCGGACGCCCTCGGCGGCGCTGGTGACCGAGGTCAGGCCCCCGGTGAGCTCGGTGAATCCGGCCGTGCCTGCCTTGGAGAGCATCTGGCGCAGGTATTCCATGCCGGCGGCGGTGTTCGCTCCCTTGGCCGGCACCACGAACGCCTCGCCGGGCTGGGCCCGGACGGTCTGGACCGGCATCGCGTCGGCGGCTGTGAGGGAGGGGACGGGTATGAAGGCGTAGGTGAAGCCGGCCGGGGTGTCCTTCTTCATCTCGTTCTCGATGAAGTCCCCGGCGGGGTAGAAGGCGAGCTGGTCCTGGACCTGCCGCAGCTGGGCCTCGGTGTGCATCAGGCCGGCGTAGCGCTTGTGCACGTACTTCCCGGCGAAGTCGGCCCAGGCAGTGAACGCCTTGAGAACTGCCGGGTGGTTCCAGGCGCCTTCGTGAAGGTTGTCGATGTCTCGCAGCACGTCCTCGCCGCCCAGCTTGGCGGCGGAGACCATGATGACCGCGGTGCCGTAGTCCGGGGCGTTCTTGCCGCCGACACCGAAGACGTCCGTCCCGGACGCTTTGATCTTGGCCGCGAGGGCGGTGAACTCGGCCCAGGTCTTCGGCGGGGTCCAGCCCTTCTTCTCGAAGAGCTGCTTGTTGTACCAGATTCCGCTGATGCCCTGCGTGTAGTAGAGCTGGTAGATCCTGCCGTCGGTGGTGCCGGCCGCGACGGTGCCCTGGGCCAGGGTGTCACGCACCTTCTTCGACGCGTCGTCGACCGAGGGAGCGTCGAACAGCGCGGTGAGGTCCGCGAGCTGGCCCGCCTGGATCAGGGCGCCCAGGTCGAGGTCACCGAGGCTGGTGACGTCCGGCGGGTTGCCGCCGACGAAGCGGGGCTGGAGCACCTCGGCGACCTTCGGGACACCGGAGTGCTTGACCCGCAGCTCGGGGAACTTCTCGGCGAGCAGCTTCTCGTGGACGTCGGTGGCGTAGGCGTCGCCGAAGCCGCCCTTGAACACCACGATGTCGACGGTGCCCCCGTTCACCACGCCGAAGGGGTTCTGCGGCGTCTTCTCGGCGCCGCCCTTCGCGGTCGTCCTGGCACCGTCGTCGGACGTGCCGCCCACCGCGCAGCCGCTCAGCAGTCCGGCGGCAGGTACCGCCACGGCTGCCGCGCCGGCGAAGCGGAAGACCTGTCTCCGGGAGATGGCGCCGGACGGTTCGTTGGTGCGGGGCATGACGGCTCCTGGGGTTCCTGGTCATCCGGTGCCCGGATGCGGCTTGTAGAGGGAGGTGCGCCGCGCGTCCGCGGCGCGCACCCGCCGATTCGTCGGACGGGTCACGGCTCGGGAGGATCGTGCGACCGGGCCAACCACATGGTCAAGACTGTTCGATCAATCGATCAGGTACGAACATTCCCAGGACCGGACAGCGGGCATGCGGACGCGACAGCCTGACGGCCTTCCTGCCAGGACCGGAGGAAGAGCATCACCTTGATCTTGACTGCGCATGCGGTTCGAGCGGAGAGTCTGAGCCGCACCCGATCGAATCTGATCGGTATCCCGCAGACTGATCAAGCGAACTCGGAGGAGTGTCATGGACGCCGCGCAACGCCACAAGGCCATCCTGCGTACTCTGCGCAGATACGGTTCGGTGCGCGTCACCGAGCTGGCCGAGACTCTCGGAGTCACGCCGATCACGGTCCGGCGGGACATCAACCAACTCGCCGACGGGGGCTTACTCACACGCGTGCACGGCGGAGCCGTGCTCAACGACACGGCACAGAACGCCTCCCATGCCCCCGTCGGCCCCCCGCCGGGAAGACGCGGTCACTCGCGGACCATCGGCATGGTGGTGCCCGCCATCAGCTACTACTACCGCGAGGTCATCGAAGGCGCCCGAGCGGCCGCCGACGCCTACGGCATGCGCCTGGTCATCGGCGTGTCCCGGTACGAGGCGGCCGAGGACCGGGCGCAGATCCGTCAGTTGCTCGACCAGGGCATCGAAGGACTGCTCCTCACCCCCATCACGTCCACGGACGATGCCGAGGGGACCTGGCGCTGGATCGCCGAACTGCCCGTCCCTGTCGTCGTCGTGGAGCGCCGGCACACCATGGCGGCAGATGTGGGCCCCATCGAGTATGTGATCAGTGATCACGAGCACGGGGCCACACAGGCAGTGCGCCACCTCGCCGGACTCGGCCACCGGCGGATCGGTCTGGTGAGCAGGACCAGCCCGACCAGTGGCTGGTTGCGGCAGGGATTCCGCGCCGCCGCCACGACGCTCGGGATCCACGAGGACGTCCTGCTGCCCCCCGAAGTGCCGCTGCCCGGACAACCGGGCGACGACCTGGACAGCCTGGTCAGCTCCCTTCTCGAGTCGGGCGCCACGGCACTGCTCGTGCACCCCGACGAGCAGGCGGTGATCATGTTGCACACCCTGCGCGCGCGGGGTGTCGCCGTGCCTGACGACATGGCACTGGTCTCCTACGACGACGAGTTCGCGGGGCTCGCCGACGTTCCGCTCACGGCCGTCGCCCCGCCACGCCGCGAACTCGGCCACACCGGCGTGGAGTTGCTGACTCGCCGACTGCACGGGTCGAAGGGGTGCACCCTGCGCCACATCCACCTGCTGCCCCGGCTGCACATCCGCGCCTCGACCGTCGGCACCGGCTGAGTGCGCCCAGGATCCGCCGGCACCCACCTCTTGCCGCCGCTGTACTCGCCGCCCTACCCTCGCAGCCACGCCCCCGGCCTCGTGCACGGGGCGGGGAGGTACGGCTTCGACCTTCAGGCCCGTAACAGCGCCGGCGGGACGCCCCGGCGACAGACGGGCGGTCCGTGCCGTCCGGTAGCGGACGCCACCAGACGACGGAGTCTGACGTGCCCCCTTCGCACTCCCCCGCGCCCACACCCCGGGATGCCTCGCTGACCTCGTCCGCACTCTCCCGGCGCCGGTTCCTCGCCGTCACCGGAGGGTCCGTCGCACTGGCGGCCGTCCTCCCGCACCTGCCTGCCGCCGCGGCCGGCGACGCCTACGACACGCTGCGCACCCGCTGGGCGGACATCGTCACCGGAGGCGACGTCGACCCGGCCGACCCGGTCTTCGCCCCCGGCCTGCAGGCACTGAACGACAGTGCCGCCGCCCACTACAACTCACTCGACCGATCCACCGGACGCACCGCCCTGTGGTCCGACCTGCCGATCGGCAGCAGCCATCCCTCGGCGAACATCACCTCGACCGCCAAGCGCCTGAAGACCATCGCAGTGGCCTACGCCACTCCCGGCGGTGTCTACATCGGGAATGCGGGGGTGGCTGCCGACGTGGCGGCAGGTCTGCAGTGGCTGACGGACTCGATCTACAACACCGGCCAGTCCAACAAGGGCTTCGGCAACTCCTACGACTGGGTCATCGGTGCCCCGCAAGCCTGGGGTGACGCCGCCTGCCTCGTTCACTCCTCGATGACCAGCGCGCAGTTCGCCGCGTTCGGCAGCGCCATCGACCATTTCATCCCGGACGTGTCCGCCAAGAACATGCCGAGTGGCTTCGGCAACATCGGCGCCAACCGCACCGACATCTGCCAAGCGGTCATCGTCTGCGGAATCCTCAACAAGACCAGTGCCCGCATCAGTACGGCCGTCTCGGCCCTGTCCGCGGTGTTCCCCACCGTCCGGTCCTCCGACGGCTTCTACGCCGACGGCTCGTACATCCAGCACGGCTGGGTGCCCTACACCGGTTCCTACGGGGCGGTCCTGTTGGGCGGTCTCTCCCGTCTCTTCTCCCTGCTCGCCGGGTCCGGCTGGGCCGTCACGGATCCGGCACGGCAGAACATCCTCGACGCCGTACAGCGCTCCTACGCACCGTTCGTCTACAACGGCCTGTTGATGTACGGCGTGTGCGGCCGGGGCAACTCCCGCGGACTGATGGCGGGCGACACGTCCGGCGTGCAGTACGACGAGCACACGAGCGGCCATGTACTGACCGCACACATCCTCCGCCTCGCCGAAGGTGCGTCGGCCACCGAGGCCACCGCATGGCGGCGCATGGCCAAGGGCTGGACCGACCGTGCCTACTGGTCCCCCTACCAGCAGGACAAGGCGCTCCCACTGAGCTACATGGCGCTGGTGCACAAGCTCCTCACCGACCAGACGGTCACCGGCACACCCGAACCGGTCGAGCACCGCGTGTTCGGCTCGATGGACCGGGCCGTACACCGCCGCCCCGACTGGGCCTTCACCGTCAGCATGTGCTCGGCGCGCACCACCTTCTACGAGAGCGGCAACGGCGAGAACCTGCGGGGCTGGCACACCAGCAACGGCATGACCTACTGGTGGCGCTCCACGTCCGGAAACGGCCAGTACGACGACGCCTTCTGGCCCACCGTCGACCCCTACCGGCTTCCCGGCGCCACGAACTCCAGGAAGGCACTCGCGGACGCGGCCGGCGGCCCCTGGGGACAGACCCGCCCCACCGCGGTGTGGGCCGGCGGCGTCACCGACGGCACCTACGCCGCTCTCGGTCAGCACGTCCAGGGCCTGGAGTCCACGCTGCAGGGACGCAAGTCGTGGTTCTGCCTGGACGATTCGGTGGTCTGCCTGGGCGCCGACATCCGCGCGAGCGACGGCACGGGCGTGGACACCACCGTCGACAACCGCAACCTGGGCGCCACCGGCCCGCACAAGTTCACCGTGGACGGCACAGTGAAGCCCACGACCACGGGATACGAGGAGACCCTCACCGGCATCAGATGGGCCCACATCGACGGTATGGGCGGCTATGTCTTCCCCGGTGGGGCCACCGTGCGCGCCAAGCGCGAAGCACGCACCGGCGCTTGGCGCGACATCCACGTCGGAAGCTCCACCACCGCACTCACCCGGGTCTATCTGACCATGTGGTACGACCACGGCACCGACCCGACCGCCGGAACGTACGCCTACCAGCTGCTCCCCGGTGCCGACACCACCACGACCGCGCAGCGCGCACAGAACCCGACCTTCACCGTCCTGGCCAACACGGCGAACGTCCAGGCCATCACCGACACCGCCACCGGCGTCACCGCCGCCAACTTCCTCGCCGCCGGCACCGCGGGCCCCATCACCGTCTCCGCCCCCTGCTCCGTCCTGATGCGCGAGAGCGGCGGCACTCTCAGCGTCAGCGTCGCCGACCCCACGCGGGCAGCCACCACCATCACCGTCACGCTGAACCGCACCGGCTACACCACCGCCTCGGGCGACGAGGAAGTCAGCATCCTGGGCCTTTCCCCGGTGAAACTGCTGGTGGAAACGGGCGGTTCGGAAGGCGGACCACGCAGGATCACCCTCGGCACCGGCCCCTCCGTCACCGCCGGACAGACCGTCACCCTCTCTCCCACCTCGGACGCCCACACCCGCGACGGCTCGTACGCGACGACCAACTACGGCGCCGGCACCCTGCTGGACATCAAGACGGATGCCACCGGCTACAACCGCCGCGCCTACCTCAAGTTCGACCTCGCGTCGCTCCCCGCAGCCCCCCGCCGCGCCGTCCTGTGGCTCCACGGCGAAACGGCGGACTCCACCGGCACCCAGGGCACCCTCGGCGCCTACGCCACCACCGGCGCGGACTCCTGGACCGAACCCGGCCTCACCTGGAACAACCAGCCGGCCCTCGGCGCACTCCAGTCCACAGCGCCACTCTGCGAGAACAAGGACTGGATCCCGCTCGACGTCACCGCCCTGGTCACCGCGGCACATCACGGCGACGGCATCGCCACCGTCGCCCTCGCCCAGGCCACGAAGGGACTCGCCGTACAGGTCCACAGCAGGCAGAACGCCGAGCACCGACCGTTCCTGCAGGTCATCACCGACTGACGCCGAATGCCCATGACGCGGTGACGGGCGCGCTCCGGTCCGCTTCCAAGCGTGCCGGAGCAACCCGGCGGCGGCCGTGGCCACCGACTCCACCGGGCACGGAATTCGGTTGGTACCGGCCCTCGCCACCCTTTCGCAGAAGCCGACGGGGCTCACGACGGTCCTTGCCCGCAGTGCCGTCGGAAGATCCCGACGGCGCCGACGGGGCACGCTCCCGGAGTGGTTCGGGGAAGACGACTGCAGCGCGGAACCTCGCACGGTGTGGGCGTGCCGAGGCGCGGAAACGCTGTGGTGCTCCCGTGATTGTTCAGGCGTTGGATGATCCCCGGTCACTCACACGTCCTGGTGCTCTATGTCGTCCTCCTACATTTCGCGCCATGACTGAATCAACTGAATCGATTCTTCGTCGGAGCGTCCTCGCAGCGACCGCTCTGACTCTTGCTCTGACGGGCGCGGTGGTCGGAGCCGGCCTGTCCGACGGCAACCCCTCGACCGGGATCGGGCTCGTCGCCGACGAGGGCGGCCACCCCGCCCCGGGCGGGACCGATGGGTCGTACGTCTTCGGCGGACGCGGCCAGGGAGGGCGCACGCCGGCCGAGCGCGCCTACCACGACCTGCTCGATCACGGTCCTCACGCCAAGATCCTCACCGCCGCCCACCGCGGTCAGTGGCGGGACGCGCCCGAGAACTCGCTGCCCGCGATTCTGGCCGCCTTCCGGCAGGGTGCCGAGATCGCCGAGATCGACATCCAGCTCACCAAGGACGGCGTACCCGTCCTGATGCACGACACCACGGTGGACCGCACCACCAACGGCACTGGCCGCGTTGCCGACCTGACGCTCGCGCAGATCGAGGAACTGCGGCTCAAGGAGGGCCTGGGCGGCGCTCAGGCCGCGATCACCGATGAGCGGATACCGACGCTCGCGGAGGCCATGAGAGTCGTCAAGGATCGTGGGCTGGTCAACCTCGACAAGGGCTGGCCGTTCCGCGAGGAGATCTGGGACGTGCTGGCCGAGACCGGCACCGTCCGCAACGGCATCTACAAGAGCGCCGCGCCGGTCGCCGAGGTCAACGCCTTCCTCGCGGCCCATGAGGGTGCCGTCTACATGCACATGATCGGCGACGACAATCTGGCGCACGTGGCCGGCTTCGGCGACGACCAGCCGATCGCGTACGAGGTCAACTTCGGCAGCATCGCGGACGCCGTGGCCCGCAAGCCGTTCCTCGACTCCCTCGCCCGGCACAGCCGGGTGTGGAGCAACACCATGTGGAACGGCCTGGCGGACCGGATGACCGACGAGGCGTCGCTGATCGACCCGCTGCGCGGCTGGGAAGGTCTGGCACGCGGCTTCAACACCACCATCTTCCAGACCGACGACGTGGAGAAGCTGGAGTCCTGGCTGCGCACGGGAGCGGGCGACCCGGTCCCGCACGGCAGCCTGCGGGTGCAGGCCGAGGACTTCCTGCCGGGCGAGGGCGTCGGCTACCACGACAACGACACCGCCAACCTCGGCGGGCTGCGTGCGCGTCCCGGTGAGGGCGTCGACATCAGCGACGCCGACGGCAACGTCCGGGTCTCCTGGATGCGCGGGGGCGAATGGCTCACCTATGAGGTGACGGTTCCGCGCGGTGGGAACTACGCGGTCTCCGCCCGGGTTTCCTCCCCGTACTCCCCCGCCGGCACCTACACGATTTCCTTCGACGGTGGTCGCGACAGCGACCGCATCGCCGTGCTCAACACCACCAGCCACAACAAGCAGGTGCTCCAGCCGAGCGGCGTGAACCGGTACCTCACCGCGGGGCGGCACACCCTCCGGGTGAGTCTCCCGGCGGACGCCCAGCAGAACTGGAACCTCGACTATCTCCAGTTCGACCCGGTCCGCCGCTGACGGCTCGTACCGGTATCCCGGTGCGCCACCAGCCCGGCCGCCCCATCGGAGGCGGAACGATCCGATCGGCCCATGCGTTCCGTACCGGGCACACGTGCCGGCCCGCACTCGAGAGTCGAGGAGCAGCCCGCCTTCATGACGAACAAGACCGACGAGCGAGAGTCGAGGTGACGTCCGCCATGTCCGTCAGTCCGCACAATGTCATCGTCATCCTCACCGACCAGCAGCGCTGGGACACCACCGGAGTGCACGGCAACCCCGCCGATGTCACACCGGAGTTCGACCGCATCGCCCGCACCGGTACCCACGTGGAGCAGGCGCTCACTCCGCAGCCGGTCTGTGCACCCGCGCGGGCGGCGCTGCAGACGGGCCGGTATCCGACGGCGACCGGAGTGTTCCGCAACGACATACCGCTGCCCGGCGACATTCCCACCATCGCCGGGGTGTTCGGCGACGCCGGTTACGTCACCGGCTACATCGGCAAGTGGCACCTGGGCGGCGCGGAGGCGTCGCAAGCCGGGCCGGTGGCCGCGGAGCGGCGGGGCGGATACCAGCGCTGGCTGGCGAGCGATCTGCTGGAGTTCACTTCGGACGCGTACCGAACGGTGCTGTACGACGAGCAGGGCGAGGCGGTGCGGCTCGTCGGCTTCCGCTCCGACGCCCTGATCGATGCGGCGATCCGATTCGTCGCCGACCACCACGACCGGCCTTTCTTCCTGTTCCTGTCGCTCCTTGAGCCGCACCACCAGAACGCGACCGACGACTACCCCGCCCCGGAGGGCTACCGCGAGCGCTACGAGGGCCGCTGGCTGCCCGCCGATCTCGCCGCCTTGTCCGCGAACGCTCCCCAGGGCGGCGCCCATCGCCACCTGGGCGGCTATCTGGGGCAGATCAAACGGGTCGACGAAGGGGTGGGCCGACTGCGCGACAGCCTGCGCAGTCTGGGTCTTGAGGATTCCACCGTCGTCGCCTGGACCGCGGACCACGGATCCCACTTCCGCACTCGCAACGAGGAGTACAAGCGCTCCGCCCACGACGCCTCGATCAGGGTTCCGCTGGCACTCACCGGACCCGGATTCTCCGGCGGCGGGCTCATTCGCCGCCCGGTGAGCACCGTCGACCTCGTCCCCACGCTCGTCGAAGCGGCCGGGCTGCCCGTGCCCGAGGGCGTACAGGGGCGTTCGTTCCTCCCCCTCATCGGTGGCGGCGAGGACCCGGACCGCCCCGAAGCGGTGTTCGTCCAGATCAGCGAGTCCCATATCGGCCGGGCGCTGCGCACCGTCCGGTGGAAGTACGCGGTGGCCGCGCCGGAGGGCGACCCCTGGGCGGATCCCGGCGCGAGCCGTTACGTCGAGACCGAGCTCTACGACCTCGCCGCCGACCCGCACGAACTGGACAACCTCGCCGGACTGACCTCTCATCGCGAGGTGGCCGATGTGCTCCGCGAGGAACTGACCCGCTGGATGGTCCGGGTCGGCGAGCCGAAACCGTTGATCGAGCCGGCGGAGGTCCGCCCCGCGGGAGGCCGCAAGGCCGAACCGGAAGTGACGGAACTCCCCTGGGACGGCGTGCCCTTCGCCCACCGGGCGACCGGCTCCTCACCTCTGGGTCACCGGCGCGGGTAGGGCACGTCGAAGCGCTCCTCGGCGTCCCCCGCTCCGGTGGTGTCCACCGGAGCGGGCGGGCGGCGGCGCGGGCGGGCGGCGGCGCTGCCCCGATGTGACCGCCCGGACCGGCGGAGGCCGACCCGGCTCCGTACGCATCACGCCACGGACGCTGCGCGCCGTCCTCACGACCTCACGACCGCAGGAAGTCCGCCAGACCCTGGAGGAGCCTGTCGACGTCCGCGGTGTCGTTGTAGGGCGCGAGACCGACGCGGAGGCCGCCGGAGTCGCCCAGGCCGAGGTGGCGGGAGGCTTCGACGGCGTAGAAGGAACCAGCGGGCGCTTGGACGCCGCGGGCCGCCAGGAAGCGGTAGGCGTCCGTCGCGTCG
Source organism: Streptomyces sp. FIT100 (assembly GCF_024584805.1). Lineage (NCBI taxonomy): Bacteria > Bacillati > Actinomycetota > Actinomycetes > Kitasatosporales > Streptomycetaceae > Streptomyces > Streptomyces sp. FIT100. The sequence goes on from NZ_CP075715.1 coordinate 941,156, forward strand.
CGGCCCTCGAAGGTCAGGAGCAGGGTCGGGGTGCGGTCGGCGGCGCGGGAGTGGACCGTGATCCGTTCGAGCTCCGACAGGCCCTTGTCGATCTGCGCCTTCAGCCCCTCCTCGTGCTCCGCGAGCGCCGCGAAGCCGGCGGTCAGACGTTCCCGGCGCGTCCCGGCGGCGTCGGCGTCGAGGCCGGCCAGGAAGTCGACCGCGGCGCACGTGCCGGCGAGGAACTCGTAGGGCAGTGTGCCGAGTTCGAAGCGGTCGGGGACCACCTCGGTGGAGGGCAGCAGCTTGTCCGGATGGAGGGTTTCGAGCAGCGCGGGCCGGGCGGCGAGGACGCCGTGGTGGGGGCCGAGGAACTTGTACGGGGAGCAGGCGTAGAAGTCCGCGCCGAGCCGCTCCAGGTCGACCGGCGAGTGGGCCGTGTAGTGGACGCCGTCGACGTAGAGGAGGGCGCCTGCCTCGTGGACGAGGCGGGAGATCTCGGTGACCGGGGGCCGGGTGCCGATCAGGTTGGAGGCGGCGGTGACCGCGACCAGCCGGGTGCGCTCCGAGAGCACTGCGCCGATGTCGTCGGCGGTGAGTTCGCCTGTCGCGGGGTCGAACTCCGCCCACCGGACGGTGGCTCCGGCCTGCTCGGCGGCCTGGATCCAGGGACGGATGTTGGAGTCGTGGTCGAGGCGCGTGACGACCACCTCGTCCCCGGGCGACCAGGTTCTGGCGAGGGTGCGGGCGAAGTCGTAGGCGAGCTGGGTGGCGCTGCGGCCGAAGACGATCCCGGAGGGCTCCGCGGCCAGCAGGTCGGCCAGGGCCCGGCGGCTCTCGGTGACGATGGTCTCGGCGTTGCGCTCACCCGCGGTCTCGTGGCCCCGGTTGGACAGCGGACGGGCGAGGGCGTCGGCGATGGCCTGGATGACGGGCTGCGGGGTCTGCGTGCCGCCGGGTCCGTCGAAGTGGGCGATGCCGGCGGTCAGGGCGGGGAACTGCGCACGGACGCCGGTGACGTCGTAGCTCACGAGGTGCTCCTGTCGGGGGCGGTGGTGTCTGCGCGGAGGATCGACTCGGCCAGCATGTTGCGCTGCGGCGACGGGGGCAAGGGGGGCTGGTCGGCACCGGAGCGGCGAGCCGCTCCTCGCGGGGGGCGTGAGGAGCGGCTTCGACGGCAACCCATCACACGGTTCGCGATACCCCTACCCGGTATAGTCGGGTGTGGTCGGGCGCCGGGTCCGGCCGGCCTCGGGGGTCCTGGGGCGTCTCTCGGTTGTCGTCGCGGGCGGAGGCAGGCGTGACAGTGCGGCAGTACACGCGAGCAGCGGGCGTGGCAGCGCGCCTTCTGCTCGTCGTGGTGCTGGCGCTCGGCGTGTTCGTCATGCACACCGTCGGACATCCCGGTGAGGGTTCCGGGACGGCGTCCCCCTCTCATACGGTCGCGCACGCGGCCGCCGTCACCGGCGGGCCGGGCGCGCACGGACACCATGGGGACGGCGCCACGGAGGCGGCCCGCGTCCACACCGCGGTCGCCGCCGACCTGTCCGCAGGGCCTGCGCCGACCAGGGCCACGGCCCCGCCGGACCAGCCCGGCATGGCCATGGACATGGCGTCGCTGTGCCTCGCCGTCCTCGGCACATGGGCGCTGGGCGCGCTGCTGCACGCCGCGTTCGCGGGCCGGCGTGACTGGTTCGCGAGGTCGGCGACCGGAGTTCTCACCGCCGTACCGCCCGGTTCCCCGCCCCGAGCGCCCGACCTGGCGCAGTTGTCGATTCTGCGGATATAGGCCGGTTCTCCCGCGCGGGCGCGCCGCCCTGCCGGGCCGGCCGTCCGTCGCCACCGCCTGTCTCTTCGCACTTTCCGAATCGACCACACACGAGGTACACAGCCATGACCTTCTTCCAGCGTGCCCTCACCCGGCCCGTTCGCCGCGGCGCGGCGGTGGCGGGAGCCGTCGCCGCCGGGACCCTGCTGATCGCCGCCTGCGGCGACAACGGCGCGGGGTCGCCCGCCGCCTCTCCGGAGGCCGGTGCGTCGGCCGCGCCTGCGGCGGGGTTCAATGACGCGGACGTCGCGTTCGCCCAGGGGATGATCCCGCACCACCGGCAGGCACTCGAGATGGCGGAACTCGCCGACAGCCGCGCCTCCGACCGGGAGATCAAGGCCCTGGCCGGCCGGATCGAGAAGGCCCAGGACCCCGAGATCACCACCCTGCGCTCCTGGCTCACGTCCTGGGGCAAGCCCGAGTCGCCCGCCTCGGACCACGGGACGGGCCACGGCTCGGGCCACGACGACGGCGCGACGCCCGGCCCGGCGTCCGGAAACGCATCCGGCACGGCGTCCGGGATGATGTCCGGCCATGACATGGACGCGCTCATGTCCGCGAAAGGCGCCGACTTCGACCGCAAGTTCGCCCGGATGATGATCGACCACCACAACGGCGCCATCGCCATGGCCGAGGACGAGCAGAAGCACGGCCGCAACGCCGCCGCCAAGGAGCTCGCCGGCGACGTCGTCGAGAACCAGTCCGCCGAGGTCGACCAGATGCGGGACATCCTCTCCCGGCTCTGATCGCCGTCACCCGCACCGCCACCGGCGCCGGCATCGCCACCAGCACCGCCACCGGCGCCGGCACCGGCACCGGCACCGGCACCGCCGCACGCACCGCTGTTCCGGGCGCCTCTGTTCGAAGGCCCGGAACGGCGGCGCCTGCCCGGCCCGTCCGTGAGCATTTCGCCGGAATGCTGCGTGGGAACTGCGTGACTTCCGGCGTGGCCGGTTGAACGGGGTGCCCCCTGGTCCCGTACAACATCAAGAGCGGCCCGAACAGGGGGCCGACCGTGGAAGGGGAGTCGGCACATGACCGGAACGCAGGGACCGGCGCGCAGTGTGGCACGACGCACCGTCGTGACGGCTGCCGGCGGAGCAGGGCTCGTCGCGGCGCTGACGGCGTGCGGCGGCGGCTCGGAAGGCTCGACGGAGGTGGCCGACACGCCGCCGGCCGACGGCGGCACCACCGGCGGTACGACCGGTGGTACGTCCAGCACGGGCAGCTCGACCGGCGGTGGTGGCGGCGAGGTGCTGGCGAAGACCGCGGACATCCCGGAGAGCGGCGGCAAGGTCTTCGGCGATGTCGTGGTGACCCAGCCGCAGGCGGGTGAGTTCAAGGCGTTCTCGTCCAAGTGCACCCACCAGGGCTGCGCCGTGAAGGACGTCTCCGAGGGCCTGATCAACTGCCCTTGCCACAACAGCATGTTCGACGCGAGCGACGGCAGCCCGAAAGGCGGCCCGGCGACGTCCCCGCTGCCTTCCGTGTCGATCGTCGTCGAAGGGGACTCGATCAGGCTCGCGTGACGGGTGCCTGCCGCGGCGACCGGCGCGGGCCCTTCCAGCATGCGAGCACCTCGTCCGTACTGACGACCGTGGCGACGAGGGCGAGCGTGTGACGGACCATCGCGGGGGTGTACTCGGGGGGTACCCCCGCGATGGCATCCGCCGGGACGACCGCGGTGTAGCCGAGGTTGACGGCGTCGAAGACGGCGTTCGGGACGGCCACGTTGGCCGACACGCCGGTGACGACAAGAGTTCGGCAGCCGAGGTTGCGCAGCAGCGCGTCGACGCCCGTGCCGGCGATCGGCGACAGGCCGTGCAGTCTGCGGACGACGATGTCCTCGTCGGCGACCTCGATCGGCTCGGCGATACGGACGGCCCTGCTCCCCGTGTGCTGCTGGACCGGCAGACGCCGGGCGGCGCGGAAGAGCCGGGCGTTGTCGTTCGAGCCGCGCCCGTCGGGCCTCCGCTCGGCCACGGCGTGCAGGACCTGCACCCCGGCCTCGTGCGCGGCGGCGACCAGCCGTGCGATCTGGGGCAGGGCACCGGACGAGCGGGCCTGCGCGGCCAGTTCCGGGAGAGCGCTGTCCATGCCGACGACACCGTTCTGGCATTCGACGGTCAGCAGGACCGTGGCCGCGGGGTCGAGCTGCTCCGCCAGCTGTTCGAACGAGGGCATCGCTCCGTCCTCCTCCTCGACGCGTCCGTCGGGTGATCCGACGGGTCATCCGGCAGATCCGACGGATCGTCCTCGGGTGGGCCGTCCGGCGGGTCGTGCGGCGGGTGACCGGGGGCGTGACGGTAACCGGCATTGCGCCGGCAGGGAAGAGCCTCCATGATTTCTGACACCATGTCAGCTATCGGGAGGGGGCCGGGATGGCCGTCACTCAGCGCCGCGGTCGCCGGATCATGATGGCGCCGGCCGAACGGGACGCCTTCCTCGCGGAGCAGCGCACCTGTCGGGTGGCGACGGTGTCACCCGACGGGCGGCCGCATGTCAGTGCGCTCTGGTTCGTCTGGGACGGCACGTCCCTGTGGCTCTACTCGATCACCCGCAGCCGCCGCTGGGCGGAGCTGCGGCGCGACCCGCGGATCGCGGTGGTGGTGGACGCGGGTGAGGAGTACGGCGAACTGCGGGGCGTCGAGCTGTCCGGTACGGCGGTCTTCGTCGGTGAGTCGCCGAGGACCGGGGAGCCGTGCCCGGAGCTCGACGCACCCGAACGGCTCTTCGCGCGGAAGAACTTCGGGCTCGACACCATGCCGCACGACGGCCGCCACGCCTGGGTCAGGCTGACGCCGGACGCGATCGCGTCGTGGGACTTCCGCAAGCTGGGCGCGCTCTGAGGCTCTGATGCTCCAAGGCTCTGCGGCTCTGCGGCTCCGAGCCGGACGGGCCGAACGGGCCGAACGGGCCGGAATGCGCGGCCCGGCCCTGCGGCGTCAGGTCGGCGTCGCGGCGGAGCGGAGCGCGGAGACCGCCGCGCGGATCGAGGGGCGGCGGTCCGCGTCGACGCGCCAGATCGCGTAGATGTGCCGCAGCATCTTCTGCCGTACGGGGACGAGCCGCACCCCTTCCGGCACCGGACCCCGCCCCAGCCGCGGCGTCACACAGACCCCGAGGCCGGCGCCGATCAGGGCCAGCTGGGTGTGGTGCTCCCCCGCCATGTGCGCGATCCGCGGTTCGATGCCCTTGGAGCGGAGGGTGAAGACGAGCCACTCGTAGCAGAACTCGCCCTCGGGCCAGGACACCCATTCGTCGTCGGCGAAGTCCTCCAGGTCCACCTCCGCGCGCTGCGCGAGGGGGTGGTCGGCCGGGACGGCGACATCCGCCGCGTCGTCCAGCAGTTGGGCCCGCGCGAGCCCTCCGGGCACGGGGAGCCGCTTGTTGTTCCAGTCGAGGACGACGGCCAGGTCGAGGTCGCCCCTGACGACCTGCCGTACCGCCTCCTCGGGCTCCAGCTCGTGGGCGCGCACCCGCAGTTCGGGATGGGCGCCGCGCAGTGCGGAGATCATCGCGGGGAGGAGCCCGCGCGCCGCCGTCGGGAAGGCACCGATCCGCACCTCGCCCACCGCCTGACCGCGCTGCGCCTCGATGTCGGCCTGGGCGAGCTCCACCTGGGACAGGATCCGTGCGGCGTGGTCGGCGAGCAGCCGGCCCGCGTCGGTGAGCCGCACCCCCCGACCGTTCCTGGCGAGGAGCTGCTGCCCGACCTCGCGCTCCAGCTTCGCCATCTGCTGCGACACGGCCGACGTCGTGACATGCAGCCCGTCGGCCGCACCGCTGACCGAGCCGTGCCGGGCCAGTGCGTCCAGAGTCCGCAGGCGCTCCAGATTCAACATGTAAGCAATACTAAGGCAATGCACCAAACAAATCTCACTTGTTCTACGAGATCATCGCGGCGACAGTGGACCTCATGAGCACCGTCGCGCCGTCATCACGCACCCAGACCCCACCCACCGCTTCCCCGACCACCGCCTCCGCGGCGACCGCCCCGGCGACCGCCGCCACCCGCCGCCGCGGCCTCGACTGGCGCATCCGCTTCGCGGTGCTCTCCCTGATCTGGGGCTTCAGCTTCCTTCTGATCAAGGTGGGGACCGGGGCCTACGCCCCGTTCCAGGTCACCTTCGGACGGCTGCTCTTCGGTACGGCCGTGCTCGCCGCGGCCATGGCGGTGCGGCGTGAGCGGCTGCCCCGGGGCCTGCGCACCTGGGGCCATCTCCTGGTGGCGGGGTTCTTCCTCAACGCCCTGCCGTTCTCGCTGTTCGCCTACGCGGAGCTGACGATCCCGTCCACCCTGGCCGGGATCTGCAACGCCACCTCCCCCCTGTGGGGCATGGCGCTCTCCCTCGTGGCGCTCTCCGAGGACCGGCCGACGCGCCGGCGGGTGGCCGGTCTCGGCATCGGCTTCATCGGCGTGCTGACGGTGCTCGGCGCCTGGCAGGGCTTCTCGGGACTGGATGTGACCGGCACGGCGCTGGCCCTGCTCGCCTCGCTGAGCTACCCGGTCGGCTGGATCTACGTCCGCCGCACGCTCGCGGGTTCCAGCTTCTCGAACCTCTCCCTCACCGGCGCCCAGCTCCTGCTCGCCACGCTCCAACTGGCGCTGGTGACCCCGCTGTTCACCACGCTGCCGACCTCCTTCCCCGTCGTGCCGCTGCTCGCCGTGGTGGCCCTGGGCACGCTCGGCACCGGCTTCGCGATGCTGATCCAGTACGGGCTGGTCGCCGAGGTCGGGCCGACGACCGCGACGATGGTCACGTACTTCGTCCCGGTCATCGCCACCGCCGCCGGTGTGACCCTCCTGGACGAGCGGCTCGCCTGGAACACCCCGGTCGGCGCGCTCATCGTGCTGGCCGGCGCCGCACTCACGCAGAGCAGGCGCCGCAGGCAGCAGGAGGCGTAGCCGGCGTCAGCCATAGCTGCGCGCCGGCATCAACCGTAGCTACGGGCCGGCATCAGCCCCGCGGCCGACGCCACCGCCGTCGCGAGCGCCTCGATCTCCTCCGGGGCCAGCCCCGACACGGTGAGGCGGACCGCGGGCGGCGTGGAGATCCGGAACCGAGCCCCCGGCGCGACCGCCCAGCCCGACTGCAACAGCCGTGCGACCGCCCCGGTCTCGTCGGCCACGGGCACCCACACGTTCATCCCGCTGCGCCCCCGCGCCTCGATGCCCCGCCCGGCCAGCGCCCGGATCAGGGTGTCGCGCCGCTCTCCGTACGCCCGCGCCACCGCGACCGGGTCCACCGCGCCCGACGTCCACAGCTCCACGACCGCCCGCTGGAGCAGCCTGCTGACCCAGCCGGGTCCGAGCTGCTGCCGCCCGAGCACCCGGTCGACGGTGAGGGCGTCGCCGGTCATCACGGCGAGCCGCAGATCCGGGCCGTACGCCTTGGCGGTGGAGCGTACGAGCACCCAGCGGTCGACCACCCCGGCGAGCGGGTGCAGCGGCTGGTCGACGATGGCGTGCCCGTGGTCGTCCTCGACGAGCAGGACCTGCGGATGGCGGGCGAGCACCCTGCGCAGTTCCTTCGCGCGCGGTTCGGTGATCACGGCTCCGGTGGGGTTCTGGGCCCGGCAGGTGACGATCAGCGCCCGCGCTCCCGCGGCCAGCGCACGTTCCACCTCGTCCGGGCGGGGGCCGTCCTCGTCGAGGGCGATCGGGACGGTCCGCAGCCCGAGGGCCGGGACGAGGTCCAGCAGCCCGGCCCAGCCGGGGTCCTCGACGGCGACGGCGTCGCCCGGCCTGAGATGGACGCCGAGCACGCGCTCGATGGCGTCGAGCGAGCCGGACGTGACGGCGAGGGGCCCGTCCGGTACGCCGTCGGCGTCGAGCCCGGCCCGGGCGATCCGGGCCAGCTCGGGGTCGACGGGGGCCTCCCCGTAGAGCACGGGCTGCTCGTCCTGGCGCCGCGCGGCGGCCGCGAACGCCTCGTACAGCGACGGCAGAAGCGCGGGGTCGGGGTTGCCCTGGGAGATCTGCCGCACGCCGGGCGTCGCATCGACACCCAGCGAGCTGCGCGCCGTGCTGGCCGGGCGCGAGCGCACCCTGCTGCCCCGGCGGCCGGCCGTCTCGATGACGCCGCGCTCGCGCAGCGTCCGGTACGCGGCCGCGACCGTGTTCGCGTTGACGCCCAGCGCGGCCGCCAGCTCTCGCATGGGCGGCAGCAGTTCCCCCGGGGCGAGATCCCCCGCGGCGACCCCCAGCTCCACGCTCGCGGCGATCTCCGATGCACGACGACCCGCGATCCGATATTCTCCTAGCACAAACGAGATTATGCACTAGTGCAATGGAGTTTCGCAATGACCTCGCCGCCGACGGACGCCGCCTACCGGACGACCGAGCGCACGTACCCCACCCGTGGGCGGGAACGTGCCTCCTACGACCGCGAACTGGTGCACGCGATACTCGACGGGGCCTACGTCTGCCACCTCGGCTTCGTCCGCGACGGAGCGCCCGTCGTCCTGCCGACGCTCTACGGGCGGGTCGGCGAGACGCTCTACGTCCACGGCTCCACCGGCTCCCGCCCGCTGCGCATGGCCGGCCGGACCGACCCCGGCCTCCAGGTGTGTCTGACCGTCACCCACGTCGACGGTCTCGTCCTCGCGCGCTCCGCCTTCCACCACTCCATCAACTACCGCTCCGTCGTGGTCCACGGCACCGCCCGCCAGGTCACCGACCCGCAGGAGAAGCGCGAAGCGCTCGACGCTCTGGTCGACCACGTCGTACCCGGCCGCTCTCACGACTCGCGCCCGGCCGACGACAAGGAGCTCGCCGCCACCGCCGTGCTCCGGCTCGACCTCGACGAGGTCTCGGCGAAGGTGCGCACGGGCGGGCCGAACGACGATCCCGAGGACGGCTCCCTGCCGTACTGGGCGGGGGTCGTCCCGCTGGTCCACGGCCACGGCACACCGGAACCGGCGGACGACCTGGATCCCTCGGTCGCGCTGCCCGGCTACCTGGCCGCGTTCCAGGGAGTGTCTTCACCGTAGCGTCGTCCGCTCGAAGGCGGGCCCTGCGGCGTCTGGAGCGTGCGATCGCACGGCGGAGGAGGGGAGTCCATGCGGTGGGGGCACCTTCCGTGCCCGAAGGGCCACGGGGGAGTGCGTGCGCGGCCCCGGTCCCGTCGTCGAAACTGCGTCGTCCGCCCGCGGGGCAAGCGGGACTTCGACGGCAGGACCGTAGGTCGTGTCGGCCGGGCCGAGTCCGGCCCAACCGGCCGACGGCCGGGACCCGGCCGGCAAGGGCGGGCCCCACACCGCGCGGGCCCGCCCCCTCGTGCATCAGCCGGCGAGCGCGGCCGCGGCCTCCCGCCGCAGCGCCGCCTGCCGCGCCTCCTGCCAGGCCAGCCCCACGACCGCCACCAGCAGCACCAGCGTCCCGGCCACCGTCGCCGCGGTCAGCCGCTCGTCGAGCGCGGTCACCGCGAGAACCGCCGCGCTGACCGGTTCGAGCAGCATGATCACGGAGACCGTGGCGGACCTGACGACCGCCGCGCCGGCGAAGTAGAGCGCGTACGCGAGCGCCGTCGGCACCGCGGCCACGTACACCAGCAGCCAGAACACCCGTGCGGGCTCCGCGGTGTGCGGCAGCGCTCCCTCGACGAGCGCGAACGGCAGCAGCCCGACCGCGCCGACCGCGAACGTCCAGGCGGTCGTGGCGAGCGCGTCACCACCGCGGCCGTCCCGGCCGAGCCGGCGCGTCAGCAGGGTGATCGCGGCGTATCCCGCGGCCGACAGCAGCGCCAGGGCGACGCCGAGCGGGCGGACCGTGCCGCCGTCCCCACCCAGCACCAGCACCACGAGGCCGGTGAGCGCCCCCGCGACGGCCGCGACGCCGCCGCGCCCGAGCCGCTCCCCCATCGTCAGCCTCGCCCCGACGGCGATGAGGACGGGTCCGGCGCCGAGCGTGACGACCGTGCCCACGGCGAGTCCGGTCTGTTCGACGGCGGCGAAGTACGCGCTCTGGAAGACGGTCAGGCCGGTGCCCGTACCGAGGATGCGCAGCAGCCGGCGTCGCCGTGACTCGGCCGCCATCACCGCACCCCTGCGCGGCCGCAGTGCGAGTGCGCCGGCCAGCAGGACGAGTCCACCGACGCAGCGCCAGAACGAGAGGGCGAGCGGGCCGAGATCACTGACGCCGAAGACCAGCGAGGCGGCCGCCCCGGCGGTCCCCCAGGCCACCCCGGCCACGACGAGGTAGAAGAGGCTGCGTCCGACGGACGGGCCGACCGACTGGCCGCCGGACACACCGCCGGACAGGCCGCCGGAGACTCCCTCGGGAAGATCGCCGGACAGGCCGGATGCAGTGGTTGAAGAAGGGTTCGACACGTGCGTTCTCCGTGTGCTGAGTGTCCGGGGACAAGGCCCCGGCGGCCCGCGGCGCGGCGGGCCGGTGAAGACAGGACGGTTGGCCGCTCGGCTCCGCACGCGGGCAGCGACGAACCGTCCGGGGGACACGACACCCCGGACCCGGTCTTCGTCAGCGGATGGCCGCCCGCGCTATGCGGCGGGAGGCGGAAGCACGGTCGAATGCATGATCGTCACCCTATGTCGTGGCCCGGTCGGCCGACAACTGCTCCTCGGGGTCCGTGCGCTGCGGGCCGATGCCCGTCCCCGCGGTCGCCACCGTCCCGGAGTCGGCCCCCGGCCCACCGGATCCCTGCCCACCGGCCACCGGACCCGAGGGCGCCTTCGGCGTGGCCGACTGGGCGATGAACGCCCCGATGAGGACCACCGCTCCGCCGGCGATCTGCGGCGCCGACAGATGCTCCCGCAGCAGCACCCACGCCAGCACGGTCGCGATGACCGCCTCCAGGCAGGCGACGACTCCGGCGACCTGCGGGGACAGCCTGCGCACCGAGACGACGCCGGTGACGTACGCGACAACCGTGGCGACCAGCACGATCCAGCCGAGCAGCAGCGCCGCCGGGACGGCCGCGCCGCCCATGGCCGCGCTGCCGCCGAGCACCGACCAGTCCATGCCCCAGGGGCGCGCGACGACGGTCAGCACCAGCGCGCCGACAAGAAGTCCGTACGCGATGACGCCCAGCGGGTCGGCGGCGTCGTCGCCGTCGCCGCCCTGGTCGGAGAGGACGAAGTAGCCGACCTGGCAGCAGGCGGCACCGAGGGCCAGCAGGAGCCCGACGGCGTCGAAGCTCAGCCCGGACCAGACCTCGACGACACAGGCGAGGCCGCCGACCGCGAGGACCACCCCGACCGCCGCGGCGCGGGTGACCGGCCGGCGCTGGACGAAGCGCACCCAGGCGAGGACGAGGGCGGGGGCGAGGTACTCGATGAGCAGCGCGACGCCGACGGGGATCTGGGAGAGGGCCGCGAAGTAGAACGCCTGGACGCCCGCGACGGCGAGCAGTCCGAAGCCCGCGAGCAGCGCGGGCCTGCGGGTCAGCAGATCACGGTGGCGCCAGGCGACGGGAAGCATGACGAGGGCGGCGCCGGCCACCCGTAGCCACACCACGTGGAGCGGGTCGAGCCCCGCCTCGATGAGCGGCTTGGCCGCCACCCCTGAACCGCCGAATGCGAACGCCGAGACCAGGGCGAGTCCCAGGCCGGTGTTCCTTCCCCGAGTCGCGTGCATCGGCACATCATGACAGGCCGCGTCAGGAGCGTCACACCCGTCACACCTGTTGAGACAGCTCCCCGATACGGCCCGCCAGGAGGGCGGTGTCGACGCCCGCGTGCTCCAGCACCTCGACGGCGCGGCAGCCGGGGTCGGCGGCGATCGCGCCGAGCAGGTCGATGCCGGTGGCGCGCGGGTCCTCGCGCCGTGGCGCGGCCCGCTCCAGAGCCCGGTCCAGGGCGGCGGAGGCCGACGGGGACCAGCCGGCGACGGCCCATTCGATGTCACGGGCGACAGCGTGGTCACCGTCAGAGGCGTGGTCGCCGGCACCGTCACGGGCGTGGCCACCGGCACCGTCACCGGCACCGGCACCGGCACCGGCACCGGCACGCAGGAGCGGCAGGGCCCCGGAGTCCTCGACCGAGCCCTGCCAGCGCAGCCCGTAGCCGATGCTGCGCTGGACGAGATAGCCGAGTACGCGCGCGACCTGCCCGGACCCGTCGAAGGCGGCCCGCACCGCGGGGTCCGCCTCCATCAGCGAGTGCAGGAGGTGGGCGGTGTCGATCTGCCGGTCGCCGTCCCGCAGCGCCCGTCTGCGCGCACCCGCGACGACCGAGGCCAGCTCGGCGGTGAGCCTGGCGTCGGTCTCGGCACGGAGGGTCGGGGCGGCGTCGGGATGCCGGGGCACGCGCGGGACGGGGATTTGCACGCTTTCACCTCATCAGCCTCCCGAGGCGGGAACATCCCCGCACGGGAGCATTCGGGCATCCCACCGAAGGTGGGCGGACGAGGCCGGTCCCTCCTCCTTGCGGATGAGATCCCATCAGATCTGACAGTTCATCAGTATTGAATGTTCGAGGCCAGGCGGCTACGTTCCGCGACACCGGGAACCCGACGAGAAGGGGTGGTCGTATGGCCGAAGTCAGCGCGGAGGCACGCATCGATGCACCGGCCGGGAAGGTCTGGGCGCAGCTGACGGACTTCACTTCGTACGGCCAGTGGAACGCCACGCACACCAGCTTCCCGCAGGGCGGCCCGGAGACTCTGGAAGCGGGCGCCACCTTCGCCGAGAACATGAAGCTGATGGGCTTCCCCGCCGAAGTGACCTGGACGGTCGAGGAACTGGAGCCCGAGCGGGTCTTCGCGATCAAGGGCAAGGGGCCGATGAGCGTCAACGTGGCCACACGCTACACGCTCTCCCCCGACGGCGAGGCGACGCAGGTCCGCATCGACGGGGAGTTCACGGGCGCGGCCGTCTCGCTCATGGCGGGCAAGCTGAAGGACTCGGCGACCGCGGCGCTCAACGAGTCGCTGCGGAAGCTCGGAGGGCTGGTGGCCTGAACGGTACGGGCCGGCCGCCCCGCACGGCGCGAGCGAGGGCCCCGCGACCCGGTGTCGCGGGGCCCGGTACCGCGAGTCCCGGTGTCGCGGGGCCCGGTACCGCGAGTCCCGGTGTCGCGGGGGCCCTGACCGCACCCCGTCGGGGGTCAGTGCTCGTCGGCGAGGATGAGATACAGCTTCTTGCGCGCTTCGTTGATGACCGCGATCGCCTTCTGCCGCTGCTCCGGCGAGCCCGTCTTCCAGACCTGGCCGAACGCCTCCATCAGGCCGACTCCGGCCTGCCTGATCTCGTTCATCGCGTCCCAGTCGATGCCGCGGCCCGCCTCCTCCCAGGGGGCGTCCGGGACCGAATCGGCCTCGGCGCGTCCCGCGTCGGTGAGCGTGAACAGCTTCTTGCCGCCCTCGCTCGCGCTGGCGATGAGCCCCTCGTCCTCCAGCAGCTGGAGCGTGGGGTAGACCGAGCCGGGGCTGGGCTTCCAGGCTCCGCCGCTGCGCTCGCCGATCTCCTGGATCATCTCGTAACCGTGCATCGGGCGGTCCTTCAGCAGCGCCAGGATCGAGGCGCGCACATCACCGCGGCGCGCCCTGCCGCGGCCACCTCCGCGGCCGTGCCCCCCACCCCATGGCGGGCCGCCGAAGCCGGGCCCGAAGGGACCGAACGCGGCACGCAGCTTCTCGGAGTCACCGCCCCGACCGTGATGGCCGGGCCCGCAATTCCCCATTCCGTGTGAACGCATCGCCACGCTCCTTCCATCGTTGATCTGTCGCGATACCTCAACGATATATCGGAACACATCGCCTGACAACGGCCGACCGGGCCACCAACCAGAAATTGGCCTTGGTCTGCTGGTTTGCGGACCCCTACCGTCAACGGCATGCGGATTCGAATCGTGGACGCCTTCACCGACCGGCCCTTCGCGGGCAACCCCGCCGGAGTGCTCCTCCTCGACGGCGACGGCTTCCCCTCCGACGACTGGCTCCAGAGCGTGGCGTCCGAGGTGAACCTCTCCGAGACGGCCTTCGCCCATCCCCTGAACGGCGATGACGGCGGCGCCGACTGGGCGCTGCGCTGGCTCACCCCGACCGCCGAGGTCGACATGTGCGGGCACGCCACGCTCGCCATGGCGCATGTCCTGCACACGACGGGGACGGCCACGGGCACGGTGAGCTTCGCGGCGCGCTGCGGGATCCTCACCACGACCGCGCACGAGGACGGCTCCATCACCATGGACTTCCCGGTCGCACCGCTCACCCCGGCCGAGCTCTCCGCGGCGGCCGTCGAGGCGCTGGGCGCCGTGCCGCGTTCGGTGCACTACACCGGGGAGCACGTCGGTGACCTGCTGGTGGAGCTGGCCGACGAGCCGACCGTGCGCGGGCTCGAACCGGATCTGCGCGCGCTGGCCGGCACGTCGAAGCGGGGCATCGTCGTCACGGCTCCCGCCGAGGATCCGGCCCGTGGCTACGACTTCGCCTCGCGCGGCTTCTTCCCCAACTTCGGTGTCGACGAGGATCCGGTGACCGGCAGCGCGCACACCGCACTCGCCCCGTTCTGGTCCGCCCGGCTGGGACGCGAGGAGCTGACCGGGTTGCAGGGCGCCACCCGCACCGGTCTCGTCCGTACGGCCCTGCGCGGCGACCGGGTGCTGCTCACGGGGCGGGCGGTGACCGTCATCGACGGAGAGCTGCACGCGAGGCCCTGACGGCGCGGATGCGCCAGGAGGTGGCGGCGTCAGAGCGCGGGGGCGTCAGAGGGTCGGCAGCCAGCTGACCTTGCCTGCGAGCAGCGCGTACCCGACGAAGGCGCCGATGTCGAGCAGTGTGTGGGCGACGACGAGCGGCCCGACGCGGCCCCATCGCCGGTACAGGAGGACGAACACGACGCCCATCACCATGTTGCCGATGAAGCCGCCGATGCCTTGGTACAGGTGGTAGGAGCCGCGCAGCACGGAACTGGCCGCGAGCGCCGCCATCGGGCTCCAGCCGAGCTGTCCGAGCCGGCGGAGCAGGTATCCGACGACGATCACTTCTTCGACGACGGAGTTCTCCAGTGCGGAGAGGATGAGGACCGGGAACTTCCACCACACCTCGGGCAGCGCTTCGGGCACGACGGTCAGGTTGAATCCGCCGGCTCGGGCGACGAGGTAGAAGGCGAGCCCGGCGCTGCCGATACCGGCCGCGACGAGCGCGCCGCGCCCGAGGTCGGGCCAGGGCTTCGTGCGGTCGAAGCCGATCGCCTTGAGTCCTCCGGCGCCTTCCCGCAGCAGCAGGTGGGCGACGAGCGCGACGGGGACGAGGGCGGTGGCGATGCCGAAGAGCTGCCAGGCGAGGTCGAGCCAGGGGCGGCCTGGGGCGTAGGAGCTGTTGAGGGTGGCGGCCTGGTCCTTGAGGCCGCCGGGTTTGGTCAGCGAGCCGGTGAAGCTGATGAGCGAGGAGACCGCGCTGGCGCCGAGGGAGAGTGCGAGGACCAGCAGGGTCTCGGACCGCAGGGTGGTGCGGGAGAGCCCTCCCGCCGGGAGCGGTCCGGACATCTCACCTGTGTGCGCCTGCACTGCTGCCTCCTGTTTGCCTCGTCCGCCGTCACAGCTTGCATGACGTGGACGGGGCGCACGACGGCAGGGCCGATTCCCACCGGCCGTTTCAGACGGCCGGTCCGGCCGGCCAGGTGTGGACGGGCTCACCCAGGTGCATCAGCTCGCCGTAGCGGCGGGTGACGGCCGCGAGTGCGCTGTCGCGGTCCAGTCCGGCCTCGGTGGTCCGGTGGAAGGTGTCGGCCTGCCAGGAGGCGCCGTTGGTCCGGCGGCGGCAGCGGCCCTCGATGATGCCGAGGTAGTGGTCGCGGTCGGCCGGTTCGACGTTCCAGGCGTCGAGGCCCGCGGCGGCGAGGGGCAGGAGTTCGTCACGTACGAGCTTGACGGCGGGTACACGGGTCATTGCGCCGCCGCGGCCGGGGCGCGGCCAGTGGAGTTCGGCGTCGATGCCGTGCCGGCAGGCGCTGTCGAAGTTGTCGGCTGCGGCTTCGAAGGGCATGCGGGTCCAGATGGGGCGTGGCTCCTCGGCGAGTGCGCGGACGAGGCCGTAGTAGAAGGCGGCGTTGGCGACGACGTCGGTGACGGTGGGCCCGGCGGGCAGGACCCGGTTCTCCACGCGCAGATGGGGTGTGCCGTCGGCGATGCCGTAGACCGGGCGGTTCCACCGGTAGACCGTGCCGTTGTGCAGGACGAGTTCCTGGAGGCGGGGGACGCCGCCGTGGTCGAGCACGCGCAGGGGGTCCTCCTCGTCGCAGATGGGCAGCAGTGCGGGGAAGTAGCGGAGGTTCTCCTCGAAGAGCTCGTAGGCGGAGGAGATCCAGCGTTCGCCGAACCAGGTCCTCGGTCGCACGCCCTGTGCCTGGAGTTCGGGTGGACGGGTGTCGGTGGCCTGGGTGAACAGGGGTGGCCGTGATTCGCGCCAGAGCTCCCTGCCGAAGAGGAACGGGGAGTTGGCGCCGACGGCGATCTGGACGGCGGCGACGGCCTGTGCGGCGTTCCAGACGTCGGCGAACCGGGCGGGGGTGACCTGGAGGTGCAACTGGACGGAGGTGCAGGCGGCTTCGGGGGCGATGGAGGTGGCGGTGCAGTGGAGGCGTTCGACTCCGTCGATGTCGAGGGTGAAGTCCTCCCCCCGGGCGGCGACGATCTGGTCGTTCAGAAGGGCGTAGCGATCGACGTCGGAGAGGTTGGCGGGGACGAGGTCGGTGCGGGTGAGCGTGGGGAGAATGCCGATCATGACGATGCCCGCGTCGAGTTCCGTGGCTTTGCGGTGGGCATATGCGAGCCCGGTGCGCAGCTCTTCGGCGAGCTGGTCGAGGACGTGTCCGGCGAGCCGGTGCGGGGCGATGTTGACTTCCAGGTTGAACATTCCGAGTTCCGTCTGGAAATCACGACTGGCGATCCGGTCGAGCACGGCGCCATTCATCATGCGCGGCTGCCCGTCGGTGCCCGCGAGATTGAGTTCTATCTCCAGCCCCATGAGGTTCTTGGGGCGGTCGAACCTCTTCTCTTTCAGGAGTCTCGCCAGTCCCTCCAGACACTGCTGGAGCTTTTGCCGGTACCTTTGCCGATCGGACAGGTCGAATCCGCCCGCCACGACCTTCTCCCCCATCGAAGCACCCCTCGTCGAGTGGCGGCCTGCGGCTCGGGCCGCTCGCGTCAGGGACGATAATGCCCAGACCTCGTGATCCATAACGCCGTTCGTTCGACGGTCGGACGGTAGTCCGGTTCCCGCTTTCGCCGGGCACATTCCGGCGGCATGGCGCAGTGCGCAGGTACCACTTCTGCGGGTGTGGTGAAAAACGCCGACGAGATTCGGCCGTCCGCTGTCGGGGTAACACCCCAGGTGACGCTCGCGCGTTCATGGGAAATCGACAGGACCGACCCTTGGAAAAGTCTGGTTTCCGCCTTGCCGGCAATACCGGGGACAGCTAGCAGAAACACTGTGTGAACACGCGTCGTATAAACTTCGCGAACGAGGCAGAGAGTTGGCGCCCGGCCATGGCCTTTCCAGCCCCCTCTGGCCCACGCTGACAGTGCCGTCCGCTTCTGCCCTCGCATCACCGTGTCTCTTGAGTGAGAGGCGACCCACCATGCCGCTGCATGTTCCCCCGGCTCCCGCGCCTGCCCTGCGCAGCGTCCTCGCGGCGCTCGGTTCCCCCGCCGCTGTCCATGAGGCCCGTACGCCGGGTCTCCGTTCCGTCCAGGGAGCGCTGAGTGCCGAACTCCCCCTTCCCGTCCATGTGCTGGACCAGGTGGTTCCGCACGCCGGCCGTTCGCCGCGCACCCGGCTGGCCGGCTGGCGGTTCCTGATCCGCAGCGGTGAGCGGTCCGTCGCCGCCGCGGACACGATGCTGACCGCTGACGGCTGGGCCTTCTCGCACTTCTTCGAGGGTCCCTACGTCACATCGACGGAGCGGGCACTGGTGCAGGCCGAGTCGCTCACGGAGGACTATCAGCCACGGCTGCTGTCCGTCCCGGAGCTGTACATGATCACGTTGTGGCTGCACGGCGACACGGCGGCGGACGCGTCGGGCGGCACGCCGGCTCCGGCTGATCTGCTGGTGCCGCTGGCGCCGGCGCCGCCGGGGATCGCCGCGCACCGTCCGCACCGGGTGGCGGATCTGCTGCCGGTGCTGACGCTGCGGGTGACGCCGGCGACGCCGCTGCTGGGGTCGCCTGCCTGAGGGTATGCCGGTGGTGCTCACGCCCTGTGGCCCATGGTCACGGGGCGCCATCGTGCTCCCGGTCGGACTAGTCAGCTGCGGCCATGCCAAACCACCCGATCAGGCCCTGTAGTTGGGGTGAACCGTCCGCGCGGGTGATACGTCCTTGAGTGTGAGGACGAGCTGCCGTGAAATCCCTGCGGATTGACGCTCGTGGGGCAACACTGGGATCGGACCGAGAGATACGGGGGCGGCCATGAACAGCGCATCGAGCCGCAGGACAGTCACCACTTCGCAGCGAAAGAACCCATCCATGTGCCAGCACCAGCCACCTTGCCCGTCAGCCGAGTCCCCCGACCGGGAGGCGGCCCGTCGCGTGGCGCACCACCCGGAGCAGGGCTGGAGTCTGCTGTGCAACGGAGTACTGCTTTTCGAGGACACCGGCGAGCTGCTCCCGGACGGGCAGATCATCGCCCCGCACCGGCCGCAGCAGGTGGCGTCGGCGGCCTGAGGGCCCGTACGACCGAGGGCCGGCTCGGAGGTTCCGAACCGGCCCTGACGCGTGTCCGCCGTTCTCAGTCGGCGTCAGCGGGTGGTGTCAGTCGCTGACGGTCGCTGTCAGCCGTCGTACTCGTCGAGCGGCGGGCAGGAGCAGACGAGGTTCCGGTCGCCGAAGGCGCCGTCGATACGGCGCACCGGCGGCCAGTACTTGTCGGCGGCCTGGACACCGGCGGGGAAGACGGCCTCCTCGCGGCTGTACGCGTGCTCCCACTCGCCGCCGAGCGCGGCCGCGGTGTGCGGCGCGTTGCGCAGCGGGTTGTCGTCGGTGGGCCACTCGCCGGTGGCGACCTTCTCGATCTCCGCACGGATCGCGATCATCGTCTCGCAGAACCGGTCGATTTCGGCCAGGTCCTCGCTCTCGGTGGGCTCGATCATGAGGGTGCCGGCGACGGGGAACGACATGGTCGGGGCGTGGAAGCCGTAGTCGATCAGGCGCTTGGCGATGTCGTCGACGCTGACGCCGGTGGCCTTGGCCAGGGGGCGCAGATCGACGATGCACTCGTGCGCGACGAGGCCGGCGGGGCCGGTGTAGAGCACGGGGTAGTGCGGTTCGAGGCGCTTGGCGATGTAGTTCGCCGCGAGGACGGCGACCTGGGTGGCGCGCTTGAGGCCCTCACCGCCCATGAGCCGGACGTACGCCCAGGAGATGGGCAGGATGCCGGCCGAGCCCCAGGGGGCGGCCGAGATGGGGCCGACGCCGGTCTCGGGGCCCGCGGACGGCTGGAGCGGGTGGTTCGGCAGGAACGGGGCGAGGTGGGCGCGGACGCCGACCGGGCCGACGCCGGGGCCGCCGCCCCCGTGCGGGATGCAGAACGTCTTGTGCAGGTTGAGGTGCGAGACGTCGCCGCCGAACTTGCCCGGCTTGGCGAGGCCGACCAGCGCGTTGAGGTTCGCGCCGTCCACGTACACCTGGCCGCCGGCGTCGTGCACCTCGGCGCAGATGTCGGCGACGTGCTCCTCGAAGACGCCGTGCGTCGACGGGTACGTGATCATGAGGACCGAGAGCTCGTCGCGGTACTGCTCGATCTTGGCGCGCAGGTCGGCGACGTCGATCTCGCCGTCGTCGGCGGTCTTGACGACGACGACCTTCATGCCGGCCATGACGGCGCTGGCTGCGTTGGTGCCGTGGGCGGAGGAGGGGATGAGGCAGACGGTGCGCTGCTCGTCGCCGTTGGCGCGGTGGTAGGCGCGGACGGCGAGGAGGCCGGCGAGCTCGCCCTGGGATCCGGCGTTGGGCTGGATGGAGACGTTGTCGTAGCCGGTGACCTCGGCGAGGCGCTCTTCCAGCTCACGGATCAGGGTCAGGTAGCCCTGAGCCTGCTCGACCGGCGCGAAGGGGTGCATCTGGCCGAACTCGGGCCAGGTGACCGGCTCCATCTCGGTGGTCGCGTTCAGCTTCATCGTGCAGGAGCCGAGCGGGATCATGCCGCGGTCGAGCGCGTAGTCGCGGTCGGCGAGCCTGCGCAGGTAGCGCAGCATCGCGGTCTCGGAGCGGTGCTGGTGGAAGACCGGGTGGGTGAGGTAGTCGTCGGTGCGCAGCAGCCCGGCGGGGAGGGTGTCGTCGGTGGCGGCGTCGAGGGCCTCGATGTCGCCGTCCACGCCGAAGGCGGACCAGACGGCGATGAGCTGGGCGCGGCCGGTGGTCTCGTCGCAGGACACGGAGACGTGGTCGGCGTCGACGAGGTGGAGGTTGACACCGCTCTCGCGGGCGGCGACGACGACGTCGGCCGCCTTGCCGGGGACGCGGGCGGTGAGCGTGTCGAAGTACACGTCGTGGACGAGCTCCACGCCTCCGGAGCGCAGGCCGGCGGCGAGGATCGCGGCGTAGCGGTGGGTGCGGCGGGCGATGGTGCGCAGGCCGTCCGGGCCGTGGTAGACGGCGTACATTCCGGCCATCACGGCGAGCAGCACCTGCGCGGTGCAGATGTTGCTGGTGGCCTTCTCGCGGCGGATGTGCTGCTCGCGGGTCTGCAGGGCGAGGCGGTACGCCTTGTTGCCATCGGCGTCGACGGAGACGCCGACGAGGCGGCCCGGGAGGCTGCGGGCGTGCTTGTCCTGCACGGCCATGTAACCGGCGTGGGGGCCGCCGAAGCCCATGGGGACGCCGAAGCGCTGGGTGGTGCCGACGGCGATGTCGGCGCCGAGCTCGCCGGGCGAGGTGAGCAGGGTGAGGGCGAGCAGATCGGCCGCGACGGTGACGATCGCGCCCAGCCCGTGGGCCTGCTCGATGACGGGCTTGAGGTCGCGCACCGCGCCGGAGGCACCGGGGTACTGGAGCAGTACGCCGAAGACGCCGCGCTCGGCGATCTCGGCGGGGATGCCGTCGCTGAGGTCGGCGACGACGACCTCGACGCCGGTGGGCTCGGCGCGGGTCTCGATGACTGCGGTGGTCTGCGGCAGGGTGTCGGCGTCGACCAGGAAGACGCCGTTCTTGACCTTGCCGACACGGCGGGACAGGGCCATGGCCTCGGCGGCCGCGGTGCCCTCGTCGAGGAGGGAGGCCCCGGAGGTGGGCAGCCCCGTGAGCTCGGCGACCACGGTCTGGAAGTTGAGCAGCGCCTCGAGCCGGCCCTGGGAGATCTCGGGCTGGTAGGGGGTGTAGGCCGTGTACCAGGCCGGGTTCTCCATGACGTTGCGGAGGATGACCGGCGGGGTGAACGTGCCGTAGTAGCCGAGGCCGATCATCGGCGCGAGGACCTTGTTGCGGTCCGCGAGGGAGCGCAGTTCGGCGAGGACCTCGGCCTCGGTGCGGGCGCCGGGCAGCCCGAGGGCCTCGGCGCTCTTGATGACGTCCGGCACGGCGGCGGCGGTGAGCTCGTCGAGCGAGCCGTAGCCGACCTGGGCGAGCATCTTGGCCTGGGCCTCGGCGTCGGGGCCGATGTGGCGCTGCTCAAAGGGGGTGCCTCGCTCCAGCTGGGAGAGCGGAGTGCGGTTGGCGGTCATGCTGAGGCCTCCTGGTCGATGCGACCTGCGAGGGGCACCACGGCGTGGGTGCCCGGACGGCCTCCCCCTCTGTCATCTCAACCTGAGAGCTTCACCGGTCCGTCCGCTCGCTGACGTCCCGACTTTCACCGTCGGTGAGAGCGGATGCCGTCGACGCCCGCCCTGCTTTCCAGAGTGACCTCGTCCGTGCGGTACAGGGGCCTGAGAGATTCCGGGGAGGATTTGCTCCTTCGGCGTCTCCGGTGTGAGAACCGGAGCACTCTCCCGCACGGGGTCGACAGCCGATGCCAGCCTACCAGCGAGGTCTTGACCGGAACCTTCGAGTGGCCGACCCCACAAATGTGGACTTTCGTAGTACTTACCGAGGAGTGCGACCAGTTGGAGGGACCGTGCAGACCGATGTCGATCCGCGCAGCCTGATAGGCCGCAAGGCGTACGACCGCAACGGCGCCAAGATCGGGACCGTGGACGAGGTGTATCTCGACGACGCGACGGGGGTGCCCGAGTGGGCGGCCGTACGCACCGGACTGTTCAGCCGGGACGCGTTCGTGCCGCTGGAGCCGAGCGAACTCGCCAACGACGGACTGCACATTCCGTTCGAGCGGGCTCTGATCAAGGACGCCCCGGACTTCGGTGTCGGGCGGCATCTCTCGCCCGAGCAGGAGCTCCAGCTGTACCACCACTACGGTCTCGACCTCCCCTCTCCTCCCGGGAAGACGACTCCGTCGGCCCCTGCCTCCCCCTCCTCGCCCACGTCATCCGAGTCGACCGCTGCACCCGAGTCGTCCGCTTCCCCTGGGTCGCCGACCGCTTCCGGTGACGGCTCCGCCGGTGGCCCGGACCCGGCGTCCGGCCGGTCCGTGCCCGACCGTGACTTCGGCCGGCTGGCGGGCCGCGACGACTGATCGGCCTCCGGCCTGATGAGCGGCAGCGGCTCCGACGGTGTCAGTTCGGGGTCGTCGACCGGAAAGGTGCGAACCCGTCCCGGCACGGGCGACCACGGCTCCTCGAAGCGGACCGTGACCCGGCCGACTCCACTGCCCTGCACCCATCCCGCTCCGTACCGGACGTGCTGCACGTCGTGTCCAGCCGGCCAGCGCCGCTCGGCGGGCTGCTGCGGCGGCTCCTGCGGATCCGTCCGCACCTCGGCGGCGGTGTCGATGCCGGGCCGTGCGTCGGTCCCGTCCCCGCCCGCCTGGGGCCCCTCCGAGGCCGCGTGCTCCCCGGCGGCGGCCTGGGCGAAGAGATCCTCCTGCGTGTAGTCGGCGAGGCCGCTCACGCCCACGCCGAGGAGCCGCACACCGCCCGTGGTGTCCACGGACTCCAGAAGCCGCCCCGCGGCCTCTCGCACGACCGCCGGGTCGTCCGTAGGCCCCCGAAGCGTCTCCGACCGGGTCAGTGTGGAGAAGTCGAAGCGCCGCACCTTCAGCACGATCGTCCGGCCCGAGTGCCCGGAGGCGCGCAGCCGCCGCACGCACCGGTCGGCGAGCCGCTCCACCTCCAGCCTGATCCGCAGCCGGTCGTGCAGATCCACGTCGAAGGTGTCCTCGACCGACACGGACTTCGCGTCCCGCTCGGCCACCACGGGCCGGTCGTCGTACCCCATGGCCATACGGAACAGCGCGGTCCCATGCGCCTTCCCCAGCAGCCGTACGAGCTCGTCCTCGCCGGCCGCCGCAAGGTCGGCGACGGTGGTCATGCCGGCCCGCCGCAGATGCTCCCCCGTGGCCGGCCCCACCCCGGGCAGCGTCCGCACCGGCATCGGCCCGAGGAGCTCGCGCTCGGTGCCAGGTTCTATCAGCACCAGACCGTCCGGCTTGGCCTGCTCGGAGGCGATCTTGGCGAGCATCTTCGACCCTGCGAGACCGACCGACCCGGTCAGCCCTGTGACCGTGAGAATGTCCCTGCGCAGCCGCTCACCGGCCGCCCGCGCCGTGGGTGAGTCATCGGCCGCACCGCCCGCTTCCAGGTCCACGAATGCCTCGTCCAGGCTCAGCGGCTCCACGAGCGGCGACAGCTCGCCCAGCAGCGCCATCACCTGCTCGCTGACCGACCGGTAGAGCGAGAACCGCGGCACGAGACAGGCGCCGTTCGGACAGAGCCGCCTGGCCTGGGCCATCGGCATCGCCGAATGGACCCCGAAGCGTCTCGCCTCGTACGACGCGGTCGCCACCACTCCGCGTGGTCCGAGCCCGCCGACGATCACCGGCTTTCCGCGCAGGCTGGGCTTCGCCGCCTGCTCGGCGGCGGCGAAGAACGCATCCATGTCCAGATGCAGAATCGTCGGCGCGGGTCTCACGTCTCAGATGCTGCCCTACGCCACTGACAATGCGGCCGTACGGACGTACGGCCGCATGCCGTCCTGTCCGCCCGGAGGCGGGTAGGGGTGCCGGGGTGTGCGCGACGGGTTCAGACGGCCCGGTCGCGGCGCCGTCGGGCCAGCTCGTCGGCGGGATTGTGCCCGATGAGCGTCTCGCCCGTGTCGATGCGCTCGCCGTGCAGCTGGGACAGTGCCGCCTCGACGTCGCGCCAGACGACGCCGACGGCGATGCCGAAGATCCCCTGACCGCCCTGGAGGAGGTCCACGACCTCGTCGGGCGACGAGCACTCGTAGACGGTCGCGCCGTCGCTCATCAGCGTCATCCGCTCGAGGTCCGCGAATCCGCGGGCCCGCAGGTGCTGCACCGTGGTCCGGATGTTCTGCAGCCCGACGCCCGTGTCGAGGAAGCGCTTCACGATCTTCAGGACGACGACGTCGCGGAAGCTGTAGAGCCGCTGGGTGCCCGATCCGTACGCCGGACGCACGCTCGGCTCGACGAGCCCGGTGCGTGCCCAGTAGTCGAGCTGCCGGTAGGTGATGCCTGCCGCGGCACACGCGGTCGGGCCGCGGTAGCCGACCGTCTCGGTCGGTGAGTCGGCCGAGGGTTCGACCGAACCGATGTGAAGCGGATACGACGCGCCCCGCCCCGGACTCACTCCGAGGGGGCCCCCTGCCGTACCGTCGCCGCTGCTTCTCACGCCGACCTCCGTCCTTGACCTGCCATCACGACGGTAGGCAGTCACTCGGGGTGCGTCAACGATCGCCACACTCGGCACGCCGAGTGATAATCACCCTGAGAGTGGTTTGCGTACCCCGATCCGGGGAAGTGCTGTTCGATTGGGCACCTGCACCCGGTGTGGTGATGACCTCCGCGGTCCGCCGACCCGCAGGTCACTGGCTGCTGGAGCCGAAGTCCTCGGGCGAGATCTGGTCGAGGAACTCGCGGAACTTCTCCACCTCGTCCTCCTGCTCGTCCGGGATCGCGATGCCCGCGTCGTCCAGGACCCCGTCGCTGCCGTAGATCGGCGTGCCGGTGCGCAGTGCGAGGGCTATGGCGTCGGAAGGACGGGCGCTGACCTCGACTCCGCTGGCGAAGACCAGCTCCGCGTAGAACACGCCTTCCCGCAGGTCGGTGATCCGCACCTCCGTGAGCTCCTGCCCGACGGCCTCCAGGACGTCCTTGAAGAGATCGTGGGTCAGCGGCCTGGCGGGGGCCATTCCCTGCTGTGCGAAGGCGATCGCGGTCGCCTCCCCCGGGCCGATCCAGATGGGGAGGTACCGGTCGCCTCCCACTTCGCGCAGGAGCACGATCGGCTGGTTGGAGGGCATTTCCACCCGGACACCCACAACGTCGAGCTCGTTCACACAGCAACCCTAGGACGTGCCCGGCAGGTTTGGGTAGTCGGGCTCCGCCAAGATCAGCACCCGATCACGGCAAACGGACGCCGAGGGCGGTCTGGACCAGGGCGGCGTGGAGGCGGACGGAAAGGTCGGCCAGTTCCTTGGTGGTCGCCTCGGCATGGGCTCTGGTCTGCGGATTGCGGTGCCGGCGCAGCGGTGCGACCACTTGTTCGACCAATCCGGCTTCGCGGTCGGCGGCGGCCTTCATGGCGCGCAGATGCCGGGGTTCCAGACCGAATCGGCCCATGTCGGCGACCAGTTTGGCCACGGTCACGGACTCGGCGTCGTAACCGCCCTCGGCCGCGGGAGTGATGAGTCCGTAGGACTCCCACTCCACCAGCTCCTCCTCGGTCACCTCGGCGGCGGCGAGCAGCTCGGACCGGCCGACCCGGGCCGCGGTCGGGCGGTCGGGATCCGGCTCGCTCCCTGGGTCGTACGGGTCCCGGGGCGCGCCCTGCGCCGGTGCGGCGAGCTGCTCACCGCGGGCGAGGGCGTCGAGGTGCTCCCGGATGACCTTGAGCGGAAGGTAGTGATCACGCTGCATGCGTAGCACCTGGGCCAGCCGCTCGACGTCCTCCGGACTGAACTTGCGGTAGCCGGACGGGGTGCGCCTCGGCTCGACCAGTCCCTCGGCCTCCAGGAAACGGATCTTGGAGATGGTGACCTCGGGAAACTCGTCGCGCAGCTGGGTCAGCACCGAGCCGATGCTGACCAGCCGGTTGCCACCGGCGGTGCCGTGACCGGCACCGCCCGAGGGTGTTCGCAGCATGGACCTTCCTTGAGGGTCACACGCCCCGCTGGCTCGAGTAGAAGACCAGCCGGTACTTGCCGATCTGGACCTCGTCACCGTTCGACAGCACGGCCGAGTCGATCGGCTCACGGTTGACGTACGTGCCGTTGAGGCTGCCGACGTCCGTGACGGTGAAGCGGCCGTCGGGCGACCGGCGGAACTCCACGTGGCGGCGTGACACGGTGACGTCGTCGAGGAAGATGTCGCTCTGCGGGTGACGTCCGGCCGTGGTCAGCTCGCCGTCCAGCAGGAAGCGGCTGCCCGAGTTCGGGCCGCGGCGCACGACGAGCAGCGCGGAGCCGAGCGGCAGGGCGTCGACCGCGGCCTGGGCCTCGGGCGAGAGCGACGGCACGGGCGTCTGGCCCGTGGTCTCCGACTCGTATGCCTCGATCCCGGAGATGGAGATCGTCGAGGTCGTCTCCGCAGCACGCTCCGCCGGCACCCCGGGCCGCAGCGGTGCGCCGCAGTTGGAGCAGAAGCGGCTGGCTTCGGCGTTGCGGTGCCCGCATCGCGTACAAACCGGCATGGACGAATCCTCCTGCCGCGGCTGCCCCGCGGGGGCCTGGGACGCATACGGGTCGGAGGCAAACCCTCCACCCGTACTTGAGGTTGGCGGTTCCCCGAAACCTATGCGGCCGGGACCGGCAGGGTCAACAGCAGACGCGCCCTGACCGCCGGGAATGTCACCATCGGAACCGGCGACCTCATCCCTGAAGAGCGGGCGCTCGCCGCTCTGCTCCGCCTCCTGGCCATGGCGCGGTGCGCGATGGCGGGCGGTGCCGCTCTCCTCGCGTGCGCTCTTGCCGAACAACTTCCCAAACAACTTCACGGGCGATTCCCCTTGACCGAAACTGACCCGCCCGTGGGGCAGGAACCCTGACTGAACACACCTGCCGACCCGGACATCCTCACAACGTCCGTAACCTCCGGACAGTTTCCACCACGCAGCATGCTTACGATGCGTCGACCCCCCGCAACCTCTCGCGCTTGTCCGGTGCCCCTCTTGTTCCCTCCGCCGGTGCCCCGCCTCACTGGGAGGACGACCGAGCGTAGTCAGGCCGTTGCGCCGGTCGCAAGGCATCCACGACGATCTTCTCGGAGCGTGTCACGGTGGCCGTGGCCTGCTCCTTCTCCAGCGTCTGCACGACACCTCCGGGGATGTTCAGCGCAGTCTCCAGGTCCTGGGACTTGCCGATGACCTTGAAGCCGTACGGTGCGCTGATCCCCTTGCCGTCGACCTCGATGTCGCCGGCGTCTCCGGAGAGGTAGGTGTCGGCGACGACCCGGACGCCGTTGATCTGGATGGCCTCGGCGCCCGCGGCACGCAGCTCCTGGATCGCGTCGAGCAGCATGTCCGACTCGACCGCTCCGGCCGCGTCCTCGATGGTCAGTGTGATGCCCGGCCCCTCGGCCGCCACCGTACCGGCGAGGATCCCCAGCTGCCGCTCCTTTTCCTGCGTCTGCTTGCGCGCCTCCTCCGCCTGGTCCGAGCTGGTCTCCAGCTCGGTGCGCTGGTTCTCCAGGCGCTGCTTCTCATCTTCCAGACGCTTGGTGCGGTCATCGAGTTCATCGAGGATGCGCACCAGATCCTCCTGGCGCGCTCCGCGCAGTGCGCTGTTGTCGCTGGTGGACCGGACCTGGATGGCCAGGCCGAGGCCGAGGACGAACAGCAGGAGGGCGACGATGAGTTGGGCGCGGGTGACCCTGGGCGGCCAGAGCGCGGCGGTCAGGCGCTGCCGGCCGGTGAGCGTGTCCTGGACCTGCTCCACCTGATCCACCTGATCCACCGCGGTTTCCGCGGACGTGCGGGGATCCGCGGATGCCGGTGGTTCCGCCGATGCCCGGGGCTCCCCCGGTGCCTGGGGCTCGGCAGGTGTCCGGGGTTCGCCAAGCGTCCGGGGTTCGCCAGGTGTCCGCGGCGCGGCCAGGGTCTGCGGCGTCTCGGGGGTCTGCTCGTCGTCGCGCATGGTTTCGCTGTCGCTCATCGGCCTCACGCCCGGAACACGTGCCGGCGGATGGCGGCGGCGTTGGAGAAGATCCGGATGCCGAGCACCACCACGACACCCGTGGACAGCTGCGCGCCGACGCCGAGCTTGTCCCCGAGGAACACGATCAGCGCGGCGACCACGACGTTCGACAGGAAGGAGACGACGAAGACCTTGTCGACGAAGATCCCGTCGAGCATGGCCCGCAGCCCGCCGAAGACCGCGTCCAGGGCCGCGACAACGGCGATCGGCAGGTAGGGCTCGACCACCGCCGGCACTTCGGGGCGGAGCAACAGCCCCGCCACGACTCCCACGACGAGGCCCAGTACGGCGATCACGATGTGCCCTTCCCTGTCTCTTCCGTGGCCTGTCCGCTGCCCGTTGCGGCATCGGCGGCCCTCGGCTCTGCGGTACGTACGATCAGGCTCGGCGCGGCAGGCAGACGCACCTCGTCCTGCGCGGAAATGCTGGTGCGAATGCCGAAGTTCTCCTGCAGCGCGTGCAAGTACTGCCCGTCGGCGCTGTCCTGGAAGGCGGTGCTCAGCTTGTTCCCGTCCCCCACCGCCAGCACCGTGTACGGCGGCACCAGCGGCCTGTTGTCGACCAGTATGGCGTCGCCGGCCGCCCGGATGGCGGACAGGGCGGTCAGCCGCTGCCCGTTGATCGAGACGGCCTCCGCACCCGACTGCCACAGCCCGTTGACGACCCGCTGCATGTCCCGGTCGCGTACCCGGCCCGTGTCGGAGAAGCCGCTGCTCTCCCGAGGTCCGCCACCGCCCGAGCCGGCGTCGGACGCGTCGTCGACGACGAGCTTGATCCCGGGGCCGTGCACCTCCGTGCCGCCCGAGAGCAGCGCGACCAGCTCGCCCTGGTCGCCGCCGTGCTGCTGCAGCGCCTTGCGCTGCCGCTCCCCCACCTCGTCGCGCAACCCGTCGACCTCGGCCTCGAGCCGGTCGGCCGCCTCGGTCTCGGCGTCGATACGGTCGATGAGCTCCTCGCGCTCCTTCGCCACCACGGGTGCCGATATCCGCGCCTGCGCCGCCCCCAGCGTCACCACCAGGGCGGCCAGGACCAGCCCGGCCGCGAGCCCCAGTTTGGCCCGCACCGTCCTCGGCAGCCCGCCGCCCTCGGCATCCCTGCGCGCCGCCGCCTCCGCGTATCCGTCGTCGAGGCTGTGGTCCATGACGTTGGTCAGCAACGACATGGAAGCATCGGGGCGTGGCGGGGGTGTGGGGGTGCTCCGAACGGGGGGCGGCTGCGGCATGCCGCACATCGTCGCACGTCGCAGCCGTTACCGCCGAATGGCCCCACCGATGTGCCGGAGGGCGGGCCGAGCCGCCCTCCGGCGTCCTGTCGTCACCTCCGTGACGAACCCGGTCGGTGCCTCACTGACCTGCGCTGTCGACGACTCCTGACCATTCGTCGAGCAGGGCCTGGGCCGACGCGTCGTCCGGCCCCTCCGCCCACAGATGGGTGACGGCCTCGGCGGGATCAGGCAGCACCATCACCCAGCGGCCGTCGGCCTCGACGACACGCACCCCATCGGTCGTGTCGACGGAGCGGTCCCCGGCCTCCTCGACGACCCGGCGCATCACAAGGCCCTTGACGGCCCATGGTGTCGCCATGTCCCGGCGCAGCACATGCGCCCTCGGGATCCGCGCGTCGATCTGGCTGAGCGTGAGCTGGGTGCGGGCCACGAGCCCGATCAGCCGCACGAACGCCGCAGTGCCGTCGAAAACGCTGCTGAACTCCGGAATGATGAAGCCGCCACGGCCGTCCCCACCGAAGATGGTGGAGTCCTCCCGGCCGACCCGGGTCAGATCGTCGGGCGACGTCGTCGTCCACTCGACCTGCGTGCCGTGGTAGGCGGCGACCTGCTCGGCGATGCGTGTGGTCGTCACGGGCAGCGCGACGCGTCCGCTGCGCCGCTCGGCGGCGACGAGGTCGAGCAGGACGAGCAGCGCCCGGTCGTCCTCGATGATCCGGCCGCGCTCGTCGACGAGCGAAAGCCGTTCGCCTACGGGGTCGAACCGCACACCGAACGCGGCGCGGGCCGATGCCACGATCTCTCCGAGGCGCACCAGTCCGGACCTGCGGGTGTCGGCGGTCTCGGTGGGCCGGGCCTCGTCGAGGCCGGGGTTGATCGTCAGTGCGTCCACCCCGAGCCGGCCGAGCAGGCTCGGCAGAACGAGCCCGGCGCTGCCGTTCGAGGCGTCGACGACCACCTTGAGGCCCGCCTCGGCGACCCCCGTCGTATCGACGTGCCGCAGCAGCGATCCGGTGTACGAGTCGAAGACCGCGGGCGGGAAGGACAGGTCCCCGATCTCACCGGGAAACGCCCTGCGGTACTCCTGCCGTGAGTAGACCCGGTCGAGCTTGCGCTGCCTGGCCTGGGAGAGGTCCGCCCCTCGCTCGTCGAAGAACATGATGTCGACGGAGTCCGGCACGCCGGGAGAGGTGCGGATCATGATGCCGCCGGCGCTGCCGCGCGCGGTCTGCTGGCGTGCCACGGGGAGCGGGACGTTCTCGAGGTCGCGTACGTCGATGGCGCTGGCCTGCAACGCCGAGATCACCGCCCGCTTGAGCGCCCGGGCACCGCGGGAGTGGTCGCGTGCCGTGGTGACGGTGGCGCCCTTCTTGAGCGTCGTCGCATACGCCCCCGCGAGGCGCACGGCGAGCTCAGGCGTGATCTCCACGTTGAGGATCCCGGACACGCCCCGGGTTCCGAAGAGATGCGCCTGGCCGCGCGACTCCCAGATGACCGAGGTGTTGACGAAGGCGCCGGCCTCGATGGTCTTGAACGGGTAGACCCGCACATTGCCCTGGACGATCGATTCCTCGCCGATCAGGCATTCGTCGCCGATGACGGCGCCGTCCTCGATGCGCGCGGCCCGCATGATGTCGGTGTTCTTGCCGATCACACAGCCGCGGAGATTGCTGTGCTGTCCGATGTAGACGTTGTCGTGAATGACGGCCCGGTGCAGGAACGCGCCGCTCTTGACGACCACGTTGGAGCCGACGACGGTGTGTTCGCGGATTTCCACATCGGCCTCGACCTTGGCGTAGTCACCGATGTAGAGAGGCCCGCGGAGTACCGCGTCGGGATGCACCTCGGCCCCTTCGGCGACCCATACGCCGGGCGAGATCTCGAAGCCGTCGAGTTCGACGTCGACCTTGCCTTCGAGTACGTCGGCCTGCGCCTTCACATAGCTTTCGTGGGTGCCCACGTCCTCCCAGTAGCCCTCGGCAATGTAGCCGTAGATCGGCTTGCCTTCCTTCATGAGCTGCGGGAACACATCACCGGACCAGTCCACGGGCACGTCCGCCTCGACGTAGTCGAAGACCTCCGGCTCCATGACGTAGATACCGGTGTTCACCGTGTCCGAGAAGACCTGTCCCCAGGTCGGCTTCTCGAGGAACCGCTCGACCTTCCCTTGTTCGTCCACGATCGTGATGCCGAATTCCAGTGGATTCGGCACCCGGGTCAGGCACACCGTGACGAGGGCGCCCTTCTCCTTATGGAAGGCGATGAGGTCGGTGAGGTCGAAATCGGTGAGCGCATCGCCGGAGATGACGAGGAACGCATCGTCCTTGAGCGCCTCCTCGGCGTTCTTCACGCTCCCCGCGGTGCCGAGTGGCTTCTCCTCGTTGGCATATGTGAGCTCCATCCCCAGTTCTTCGCCGTCACCGAAGTAGTTTTTGACCAGGGACGCGAGAAACTGAACGGTTACGACGGTCTCATTGAGCCCATGCCGCTTCAGCAAGCGCAGCACATGCTCCATGATCGGCCTATTGGCCACCGGCAGGAGTGGCTTGGGCATGCTCGAGGTCATGGGGCGAAGTCGGGTACCTTCGCCACCAGCCATCACGACGGCCTTCATGTCGGAAGCGTCCTCCTTGAAGAGACGACGGTCTAGCCGACTTCACCCGTCCGGGTAGGCCCTGGTTTCGTCATCCGCGGGCCGGCGGTCTCACCACAGCTCCGGACATCGGCTCAATCGGCCGGGGCATCCGCCCTGACGAGCCGGCGGACCTGAACCACGTAGAGGATCCCTGCCCACCAATAGAGAGTTGTACCCCATCCGGCGAACGCCCATCCGAAAACTTCAGCGAGTGACGCAAGCCACCCGTTTCCGTCACTGAGCAGGAGCAGCGGGAAGGCGTACATCAAGTTGAAGGTTGCAGCTTTACCCAGGAAGTTCACCTGGGGTGGCGGATAGCCGTGCCGGCGAAGGATTCCCACCATCACCAGCAGCATCAACTCCCGGGCCAATAGCGCAGCGGTGAGCCAGAGCGGCAGGATCTCACGCCAGGTGAGCCCCACCAGGGTGGAAAGGATGTAAAGCCGGTCGGCCGCGGGGTCGAGGATCCGGCCCAGTTTGCTGATCTGGTTCCAGCGCCGGGCCAGCTTGCCGTCGAGGTAGTCGCTGACACCGCTCAGCGCCAGCACGAGTAGAGCCCAGCCGTCGGCCTTCGGACCGCCGAACTCAGGGAGAAGGATCAACCACAGGAACAAGGGCACACCGAGCAGGCGGGCCATGCTGAGGATGTTGGGGATGGTGAGCACCCGGTCCGTCTGAACGCGAGTCTCCTGGACCTCCACCCGGGGGCCTCCTGTGGAACGTGCCAATGATGCCCCCTGACTTTACCTGCCGCCATCCGGGGGTCGTACACAGGGGGTACGGGTTGGAAAATCCTGATCACGCAGAAAAGCCCCGGACCGTGACGGTCCGGGGCTCTCCCTGAATGATTGTTCGGCGGCGTCCTACTCTCCCACAGGGTCCCCCCTGCAGTACCATCGGCGCTGAAAGGCTTAGCTTCCGGGTTCGAAATGTAACCGGGCGTTTCCCTAACGCTATGACCACCGAAACACTATGAAGATATCGAACTACCAGCCAGCAAAAGGCGAGTTCGTTACTTCAGAACTAACACAGTGGACGCGAGCAACTGAGGACAAGCCCTCGGCCTATTAGTACCGGTCAACTCCACCAGTTACCTGGCTTCCATATCCGGCCTATCAACCCAGTCGTCTACTGGGAGCCTTACCCTCTCTAGGAGGTGGGAGTCCTCATCTCGAAGCAGGCTTCCCGCTTAGATGCTTTCAGCGGTTATCCCTCCCGAACGTAGCCAACCAGCCATGCCCTTGGCAGAACAACTGGCACACCAGAGGTTCGTCCGTCCCGGTCCTCTCGTACTAGGGACAGCCCTTCTCAAGACTCCTACGCGCACAGCGGATAGGGACCGAACTGTCTCACGACGTTCTAAACCCAGCTCGCGTACCGCTTTAATGGGCGAACAGCCCAACCCTTGGGACCGACTCCAGCCCCAGGATGCGACGAGCCGACATCGAGGTGCCAAACCATCCCGTCGATATGGACTCTTGGGGAAGATCAGCCTGTTATCCCCGGGGTACCTTTTATCCGTTGAGCGACGGCGCTTCCACAAGCCACCGCCGGATCACTAGTCCCGACTTTCGTCCCTGCTCGACCCGTCGGTCTCACAGTCAAGCTCCCTTGTGCACTTACACTCAACACCTGATTGCCAACCAGGCTGAGGGAACCTTTGGGCGCCTCCGTTACTCTTTAGGAGGCAACCGCCCCAGTTAAACTACCCATCAGACACTGTCCCTGATCCGGATCACGGACCCAGGTTAGACATCCAGCACGACCAGAGTGGTATTTCAACGACGACTCCACAACCACTGGCGTGGCCGCTTCACAGTCTCCCACCTATCCTACACAAGCCGAACCGAACACCAATATCAAACTGTAGTAAAGGTCCCGGGGTCTTTCCGTCCTGCTGCGCGAAACGAGCATCTTTACTCGTAGTGCAATTTCACCGGGCCTATGGTTGAGACAGTCGAGAAGTCGTTACGCCATTCGTGCAGGTCGGAACTTACCCGACAAGGAATTTCGCTACC